>NZ_JBVIRL010000007.1:227646-377520 GCF_055576085.1 Kitasatospora sp. NPDC033851
GGGGGTTGGGCGGTGCCACGCGGGGGCGGAGGGCCCCTGTGCCGGTTTACACGGGCGGTTTTCCCCGGGGCAGGGCGCTCCCGGGCCCCCCTGGGGGGGGGGCCCGGGCCCCCCCCGTCCCAGGGGCTGGTCAGGCCGTCTTGGGCTTGCGGGCCACGGCGACGGCCAGGGCGGCGCAGGCGAGGGCTGCGACGGCGGCGAAGCCGCTGACGGCGGGGAGGAGGCCGTAGCTCTGGACGAGGGCGCCCACGGCGACGATGGGGAGGGAGCTGCCGAGGTAGACGATGATCCAGAGGGCGCTCATCTCCGAGCCCCGGCGTTCCGGGTTCATCGCGGCGACGGCGGTGGTGAACAGGGAGCGGAAGGCGACGCCCTGGCAGGCGCCGCCGAGGACGCTGCCGATGAAGAGCAGCGCGGGCGTGCCGGTGTACCCGGCGGCGACGACGAGTCCCAGGCCTGCGGCGAGGCCGGTCATGCCGAGGGCGATCACCACGCGGTCCGAGGTCGGCGGCACGATCAGCTGGGCGGCCGCCGAGGAGCCGAGCAGCAGGGCGGCCACGATCGCGCCGGTCAGGTGCGAGGGGGTGTGCAGCAGCTTGGCGGCGAAGGACGGGGCCAGGCTGAGGTAGACGCCGAAGACCGCGTAGGAGATGAAGCCGGCCGAGGCGGCGAGCAGGAACTCGCGGCGGCCGGTGCGCGGCAGCCGCAGTCGCTGGGGGCGCAGGTGGGCCGGGGTGGTGATGCGGGGCGGGGACGCGGGCGCGCGGTTGCGGCCGGGCATCCGGGGGTGCACGAGCGCCAGCGGCACGCAGAGCGTGAGCAGGGCGATGGCGTGCAGCAGGAAGGGTGTCAGCAGCGGGTCGGAGCCGCCGGACAGCAGGGCGCCGACGACCGGGCCGAGCGCCACGCCACCTGCTGAGCAGGCCAGGGTGAGCTTGGCGGCGAGCGTCGGGTGGTCGGGCAGCAGGTCGCCGAGGGCGGCTCCGGCGGCGCCGGTGGACAGGCCGACGGCGATGCCCTGGACGGCCCGGCCGATCGCCAGCTGCCAGAAGCTGCCGGCGGTCGCGAACACGACGTCACCGGCGGCGGCCAGCGCGACGGCGGGCAGGATCAGGGCACGGCGGCCGAGGTGGTCGGACCAGTGGCCGACGATGGCCAGCACCGGGACCAGCGCGAACACGTAGATCGTGAAGAGGATCGTGGTGTCGAGCGCGGTCAGGCCGAGGCGCTGCTGGATCATCGGGTAGATCGGCGTCGCCAGGTTGGCACCGATCAGCATCAGCAGCAGGGCGGCGGCCACTAGGCCGACGCGGACTCCGCGCAGTGCGTTCCAACGGCTGATCGCGGAGAGCTGGAGCTGGGGCCGGGGCGCGAGTTCCAGGGGAAGCAGGGCCTCCGACAGTCGGCGTCCGTCGAGCTGCGCGGTGCGCAGGCCGGAGCCGGCGGGGGAGAGGTCCGCCATGTAAGGGATCTCCTGTGGCAGGGCACCACCGGGTCGGCGGGGTAGGCCGGCGCGCCCGTCCTGAGGCGCTGTGGTGGTGGCCGCGGTGCGGGGCTCCCTGGTGGAGCGGATGAGCTGAGGATTGTGGGCTTCGTTGCCCGGCGGGCCCGCGCGGGGTGTGCGCGGGTACCAGGTCGAAGGATAAGGGGTGGGAGCGCATTCGCGGCGCGCGCCCCTGCGTGCGCCCCTTGCGGCCGGGCATCGGGGGTGCCACACCTATACGCTGAGGTGGTGAAACGGTACGCGGCGCTGTTGGGCTGACCGCTGGCTGAGGGAGAGCGCACAACGATGGCCGGACGACGTCGCAAGAACACCGGGGGCTCGGCGGGAGAGGGCGCGGCCGAGGCGGTGCTGCCCGCCGACCTGGAGCTCCAGGACCTCTACGGGGCGTTCGCCGCCCACGGACTGGACGACGAGGACCTGGACGACGCGGCCGTGCTGGTGCCGCCGGTGAAGCTGCCCCCCGAGCAGGAACTGGCCGGGCAGGCGAAGGCCGTCCCGATGTTCGGGTACGCGCTGGCGCTGGCCCGCTGGGCCGCCCCGCACCTGGCGGTCGACGAGTTCGGCGACCTCGTCGAGGCGGACCGGGCGCCCGCGGCGCGGCTGCTGGGCCTGGCCCCGGCCGAGGGCGAGGTGCCGGAGGAGGCCGAGATCGAGGCGCTGCGGGCCTGGTCGCTCGCCTGTGACCTGGACCTGGTGGAGCTGGGCACGACCGCGGAGGGCGAGCACGTCGCCGTCCCGGGCCCGGACCTGGAGCCCGCCGAGCAGGGCGATCCGGAGACCGTCCTGGAGCTGTGGCTGACCGCCGCCGGGATCGTCCGGGAGCTGGCCGTGGAGGCCGACTCGCTGCCGGAGGAGACGGCGGAGGGGGCCGAGGCGCAGGCCGAGCCCGGCGAGGAGGACGAGGACGGGCTCTCCGAGGTCGAGGAGGCCCGGGACGAGGCCGCCGAGCTGCTCGACGAGGCGCTGCAGGTGCTCTACGAGACCACCGCCTTCGCCGAGCCGGGCAACGAGACCGTGCCGCTGGGCGTGCTGGCCGCGCTGCTGGTGGTGCCGGAGGGCGAGGAGCCGAGCGAGGAGCTGCTGGGCGACATCACCGATGTGATGGTCGCGCTGGACCCGATGCTGGGCGACCTGGCCGAGCTGGGCCTGCTGGACTACCGCCCGATCGACCCGGAGCTGTTCGACGAGGAGGAGGGCGCGGAGCCCGCCGTCGTCGGCGAGGAGCCGCTGGACGAGGAGGAGTCGGCCCGCTTCGGCCTG
Organism: Kitasatospora sp. NPDC033851; assembly: GCF_055576085.1. NCBI lineage: Bacteria > Bacillati > Actinomycetota > Actinomycetes > Kitasatosporales > Streptomycetaceae > Kitasatospora > Kitasatospora sp. NPDC033851. The sequence goes on from NZ_JBVIRL010000007.1 coordinate 230,411, forward strand.
GTCCGGCTCACCCCGCTCGGCCAGTACGGCATCCGGCAGTGGCTGCTGGAGGACGGCTACGACGCGCCGCTGGTCGGCGACCTGGCCCAGGGCGACGCCGCTGAGCTGCTGCGCGGGTTGTGCGAGTCGGCCAACGTGCTGCCGGAGGAGGAGCTGCGGGTGTGGACCGCCGACCGGGAGCCGGTCGCGGCGGCGCGCGAACTGCTCGTGGCGGCGCGCGGCGACGACGCGTACGGCCCGCTGCGGCGGATGCTCTGCGTCTCCGCGCTCGACCTGCTGGGGCCGGGCGCCGAACCGGCCGTCCGGGAGGTGCTGGACGACCCGGAGCTGGGCGGCGCGGGGCGGGCCTGGTTGACCGCGCAGGGCGCGACGGACGTGCCGGTGCCGACCCGGACGATGACGCTGTGGACGGTGGTCGACACCTTCGCCGCCCAGCTGCTGGACAACGGCGGCGACGCCGCGCTGCTGCGCGAACTGGTCACCGACCTGCCGGTGAAGGGCGATCCGGCGGCCTGGTTCGGTGAGCTGTGGCGGGTCGACCACCCGTACACGGCGGACGTCCTGGAGGCGATCGGGGAGCTGCACCTGGACCGGGCGGTCGCCAAGGAGGCCCGCAAGGCGGCCTTCAAGGCGCGCTCCAAGAAGTAGGCGGCTCAGGGCAGGTCCAGCGAGCCGTCCTCGGTGAAGGGGAAGAACGGGTTGTGGGCCAGCTCCCAGAGGTGGCCGTCCGGGTCCTCGAAGTAGCCGGAGTAGCCGCCCCAGCTCGTCGGCACCGGCGGCTTGACCAGCACGGCGCCGGCCTCGACGGCCGTCTTCATCGCGGCGTCCACCAGCGCGGGGGACTCCAGGTTCACCGCGAGGGTGACGCCGCGGAAGGACGGCTCGCCGGTGGCGGGCACGCCCGCGTCGGCGGCCAGCTCGTCGCTCGGGAAGAGGCCGAGCGCCGAGTCGGCGGTGCGGAACCAGACGATCTCCGGGCTGGAGGCGGTGGAGCGCCGCCAGCCGAGGTCCTCGTAGAAGCGGGCGCTGCGGTCGAGGTCGGAGACGCCGAGGGTGACGATGCTGATCCTGGCGGGGACACCGGTCGGTGCCGCGGTGCCGCCTGCGGTGGTGCTGCTCTGTGCTGTCATGCCGCCAGGGTAGGGAGGGCGGCTGACAACCGGGCGTCCTGACACGGCCACCGCCTCCGTCCGGCAGAGGAGCTGATGACCCGGCAGCGGCGGGCACGTAAGGTGGCGTCAGCGGTGCGGGCGCGAGGAGTCGGGGGTGCGGCACAGGATGATGCGGGAGAGCGGCGGCAGGCACCAGGAGTGGAACACCGGGCCTTCGGGCCGCGCCCCGGTCCCGGAGCGGCCGGGCCAGGAGGATCGTTTCGCCGACCAGGTGGAGTTCTCCCGCCGGACCCTCGCCGCGGTCGACTTCCCCGTGTACGGCGTGGCCGCCGGCCCGGCCCGCACCGGTGAGGCGCTGGCCGCCTTCGAAACCTCCGGCGGCGAACTGCGCTGGGTCGAGGTGCAGTGCGGCGACTGGCGCTCGGCGGCGGGCCCGTACGTGACCGTGCGCACCTACCGTCCGGGCGCCGAGCGCGCCGAGCCGCTGCCCGAGCTGGAGGACGTGGTCGAGGACGAACGGGACCGCGTCTACGAGCAGTTGGGTGTCGACGAGGGCGACGGGCCGGGCCGGGTGCGGGCACTGCGCGAGTGGATCACGGTGGACGGCGAGCCGTGCGCCGTGGAGGTGTACGAGGACCGGCGGGTGCTGCGCCCCGGAGCCACGGTGGCCGGCGGGCCCGGGTCGGTGTGGGCCGTGCGGCTGCGGATCGACGGCCTGACCGTGACGGTCTGCGGCCGCGGGGTGAACCCGGGCGGGGTGGAACTCGGCGGGATCGGCGACTTCGAGCGGTACCTGCGCGGACGCACCGACCTGCTGCGCGACCTCGCCTCCCGGCAGGCCCGGTACGTCCCGGTCGAGGAACGCGAACTGCCGCCCGTCGTCGGGCTGGAGGCGCACCGGTCGCTGATCGCGCAGAGCGTCGCGGAGACCGCCGCGATCGAGGCGCAGGTCCGGGCCGGGCGCACGCCGCGGTTGCCGCGCGGGCTGCGCGGGGACGCCTGCGCGGTGCGCTGGGAGGCGGCGGTGCGCCAGCAGATGAGGCTGGCCACCGAGACCCGGGAGGAGGCCGCGGCGGCGGTGACCTCGATGGTCAACCACCTCAACCGGCTGTCCCAGCAGACGCACTGGCTGGTCGGCACGGCGGAGGGGGAGGCGGCCGTCGAGGAGGTCGTCCGGTACACGGTGTTCGCGAGCGAGGTGGCGAGCCTGCCGGCCCAGCGGGCCTGGGAGCAGCTGTGGCGGGAACGGCCGGGCGGCGGCGGGGCCGGGGTCTGGGAGCAGCACCGGCTGGCCGAGCAGCTGTGGCTGGCGGCCTGGGAGCAGTGGCGGGCGGCCCGGCGCTGACGGTCCGACGTTGACACTCTGCCGCTGACGGTCCGGCGTTGACACTCCGCCGCTGACGGTCCGGCGGTGGCGGCGGTGTGCCGGATTGTGGCAGGGCTGACGACGCCTTGGCAAAGTGGAGGTCATGTGTCAGTCATCAGTCGGCAAATGGACGCCCGGGCGTGAGGTGGGCGTCATGCCGGGTTCACCCGTCCGGCGGAGCCTGCTGGCGTCGGCATCCCGCCCCGACGCCCCGCTCATCCCCTCAGGAGTTGCTGCCATGTCGCTGTCCCGCCGGGACTTCGTCAACCGTTCCACCCTCGTCGGGGCCGGCGTGCTGATTGCCGGCAGCGCCGAGGCCCTGGCCAGCGCCCCCGGTGCGATCGCCGCCCCGGTCGGCGGCGAGGCCCCGGCCGCCGCGGCCGCCGGCACCAACGCGGCCGGTGGCACCGCCGTCGGCTACGGCACGCTGGTGCAGGACCCGGCCGGGCTGCTGTCCCTGCCGAAGGGCTTCTCGTACAAGGTCCTGAACCGGGCCGGCGTCACCAGGCTGCGCACCGGCGAGTTCACCCCGAGCAACCACGACGGCACCTCCGCCTTCGAGGACGAGCGCGGCGGCAACTACATGGTCGTCAACCACGAGCTGTCCGGCGCCCGCGCGAACTGGCCGCACCCGGTGCCGCTGACCGAGGGCCACGTCTACGACCCGGGCGCGGCCGGCGGCTGCACCATCGTGCACGCCAAGCGGGACGGCTCGGTCGAGCAGTGGGTCGGCATCGCCGGCACCTCCACCAACTGCGCGGGCGGCGTGACCCCGTGGGGCACCTGGCTGTCCGGCGAGGAGACCGAGGACAAGGCCGGCAAGAACGGCTTCACCAAGGACCACGGCTACATCTTCGAGGTCGACCCGCTCGACGACGACTACAACCGCGACCCGCAGCCGGTCAAGGCCTTCGGCCGCTACGCGCACGAGGCCGTGGTCGTCGACCCGAAGCGCGGCCAGGTCTACCTCACCGAGGACGCCTCGAACCCCAACGGCCTGCTGTTCCGCTGGACCCCGCCGGCCGGCTTCCAGCACGGCCGCTACCAGCTGCGGGGGCTCGCCGCCGACGCCGGCGTGCTGGAGGCCTTCAAGGTCTTCGACGGGCAGGGCAAGTTCGTCGACGACCTCTCCCGCGCCACCAAGGTCGGCACCACCTACGGCGTGGACTGGGTCAAGGTCCAGGACCGCGACGCCAGGACCGTCTCCGTCCGCAAGCAGTTCAAGGACGGCGAGGTCACCCGCGCCCGCAAGCTGGAGGGCATGTGGTGGGGTGACGGCGGCTTCTACTTCGTCTCCAGCTTCGCCCGCTCGGAGAGCCCGCTGCAGCACGACGGCCAGGTGTGGTTCTACAGCCCGGCCCGCCGCACCATCACCCTGAAGGTCCTGCTGGGCGTCAACACCGACGTCTGGGGCGACCACGACAACTTCGACGGCCCGGACAACATCACCGTCTCGCCGTACGGCGGCATCGTGATCTGCGAGGACGGCGAGGGCATCTCGCACCTGTTCGGCGCCACCGAGGACGGGCTGGTCTACCCGATCGCCCGCAACGAGCTGAACATCGGCACCGCCGAGAAGCCCGAGTTCAGCGAGTTCACCGGGGTGACTTTCTCGGACGACGGCAAGACCCTGTTCGCCAACATCCAGACCCCGGGCATCCAGCTGGCCATCAGCGGCCCGTGGCGCCGGCTGAACGAGCACAAGCGCGGCCAGGGCTACGGCGAGTGACGGTTCACCAGGTGTGACCGGTGGGGCTGTTCGGCTGCCCGTGGACTACTCGTCCGCGGGCAGCCGCAGTTGCAGCATCGCCAGCAGCCGCTGCTGCGGCTGGGCCAGGTCGATGCCGGTCAACTGCTCGGCGCGGCGCACCCGGTAGCGCAGGGTGTTGGGATGGATGTGCAGGGCGTCCGCGGCCACCCTGACCTCGCCGAGCGCGTCCAGCCAGGCCAGCACCGACTCCGCCAGCCGGGTGCCGTGCCGGCGGTCGTACTCGGTGAGCGCGGTGAGCCGCGGATCGCGCAGGCCGGAGCGCTCCTGCAGCAGCGCGACCATCTCGCTGACCAGCACCTCCGCCTGGACGTCGATCAGCGCCGCGACGTCGAGGTCCACTCCGCCGCGGCCCATCGCGTCCAGGATGCGGTCCGCCTGCGCGCGGGAGTCGGGCACCTGGGCCAGGGCGTCGACGGTCGAGCCGATCGCGGCGCGCAGCGGGACGCCGAGGTGCTCCCGGGCGGCCGTCACCACCTCGGAGGCCCAGTCGCGCACGGTGGTCATCGGCAGGCCCGGCGGCAGCTCGGGCAGCAGCACGTACACCCGGGACTCGATCGGGGCGAGCAGCGCGGTGCGGTGCCGGGCGGCGGTGTGCACCGAGATCAGGCCGGTGACGTCGGAGCGGTGCAGCGCCTCGGTGGTGTGCGCGCTGTATGCCAGCACGGTGGCCGGGCGGCGCAGGTCCAGGCCGAGATGGGTGGCGAGCGACTGGGGGCCGGTGGAGCCCTCCAGCAGTCCGGTGAGCAGCGTCCGGGTGAGCCGGACGTCGGCGGACAGCTCCCGGCGGCGGCGCACCAGCTGGGCGGCCGCGACGCGGGCGGCACCGACCAGCGCCTGCTCGGCCAGCGGCGCCAGCGGCTGCGCGCCCTCCTGTACCCAGATGGTGCCGAGCGGCTGCGCCCCGGCCCGGATGCCGATGGCCAGGCGGCGGCGCAGGCCGAGCTCGGGGTGCGGCTCGACCGCGATCGGGGTGTCCGAGCTGCGCAGGTGCTGGAAGATGCCCCACTCGCGGAGCTTGGACAGGTACGGCTCCGGGCCCTGCCAGCCGAGGATGGAGAGCCGGCGCAGGTCGTCGACCTCGTCGGAGTCGGAGGAGCGGGAGTACGCCAGCACCCGGCTGGAGGTGTCCTCGATCGAGACGATGCCGTTGGTGAGCACGGCGACGGTCTGGGCGAGGGAGAAGAGGTCACCCGCGTTGGAGTCGGGGGCGGCGGGCGCGTCCGGGGCGTCCGGGCCGGCGATGATCGCCCGGGCCAGCGAGTCGAGGTGCTCCCAGCGGGTCTCCCGGCGCACCGAGAGCAGGGCGACGCCCGCCTCGGTGGCGGCCTCGCGCAGCGCGTCGGCCTGGCCGGGGCCGTCCAGCTTGACCGCGACGGCGGCCGCGCCGGCCCGGCCGGCCGCGCGCAGGGCGGGGAGGGCGGCGCGGCCGCGGGCGCCGATCGCGAGGACGAGTTCGCCGGGGGCGGCGGTCGGCGGGTCCTCCGGGTCGAGGATCGCCACGTCGCGGACCGCGACGTCCAGGCCCAGCGGGGCGGCCTGCAGTTCGACCAGCGGTTCGCCGAGGGACATCAGCAGTTGACGGAGCGGGAGGCCGGGGGTGGGCACTCAGGCCTCCTTCATCCGCGCGGACAATACCGTGTGGTTGATTTTAGCCGGACGGACAGAGTTTCGGTTCGTCATCCCTGAATAGTTGATTCTGACTAGTCGATGCCGGATAGTCAGTACTGACCAAGTGATGAGGAATGTTCTCATGGCGAAGCGACGCAAGGTGTCGAACCCGCTGGCCCTCGCGGTCCTGGCCGAACTCGGAGCCGAGCCGATGCACCCGTACGAGATGGGGCGCCGGCTCAAGGAGCACGGCAAGGACCGCAACATCAAGTACAACCGCAGCTCGCTCTACATGGTCGTCGAGCAACTGCGGAAGGCCGGGTTCGTCGCCGAGCAGGAGACCGTCCGCGACACCCAGCGACCGGAGCGCACCGTCTACGCCCTCACACCCGAGGGCCAGGCGGAGCTCCTCGACTGGATGCGCGAATGGATCGCCGAACCGCAGGAGGAGTACCCGGCCTTCGGGGTCGCCCTCTGCCTGCTGGTGGTGCTCCCGACCGAGGAATCGGCCGACCTGCTCGGCCGGCGGCTGGAGGCGTTGGACGCGCGGATCGACGCCTCGCGCGCCCAGCTGCACAAGGCCGCCGGGATGGACGTCCACCCGATGTTCGTCGTCGAGGAGGAGTACGCCCTCGCATTGCTGGAGGCCGAGCGCCGCTACACCGAGAACCTCATCGGACAGATCGGGGAGCCGGAGTTCAACCGGACCCTGCAGGAATTCATGAGGAGCCTGGAATGAGCACCACCAGCACCAATGGCATCGCCAGCACCAACGGCACCAATGGCACGACCCGTAAGGCGCTGGTCATCGGCGGCGGCATCGCCGGACCGGTGATGGCGCTGGCACTGCGCAAGGCCGGCCTCGAACCGGTCGTGTTCGAGGCGTACCGGACCTCCGCCGAGGGCATCGGCGGGACCTTCATGATCGCCCCCAACGGCCTCGGCGCCCTGGCTGTCGTCGGGCTGGAAGCGGAGGTCGGCCGGATCGGGCAACCGGTCGGGCCGATGGTGATCGAGGACGGCAAGGGCGGCGTGCTGGCCGAGTTCACCGGCCTCGCCGACCTGCCGCCCGGCCGGCTGATGCGCCGCGCCGAACTGTACGAGGTACTGCAGCGGCGGTTGCGGGAGACCGGCATCGAGGTGCGGTGGGGCAAGCGGCTGGTCGGTGTCGAGGAGCGCGCCGACGGGATCACCGCCCGGTTCGCCGACGGCAGCAGCGCCACCGGCGACCTGCTGATCGGCACCGACGGCACCGGCTCCACCGTCCGCACCCTGATCGACCCGGCCGCGCCCGCCGCCCAGTACACCGGACTGCTCGGCGTCGGCGGCTACAGCTCCCACCGGCTGCCCGGCCGGGCCGGCCGCGGCGAGTCCGTGCACTTCGCCAACGGCGCCCGCGCCTTCTTCGGCTACTGGGGCCTGGCCGACGGCAGCGGCACCGCCTGGTTCAGCAACATCCCGCAGCCCGAGCCGCTCGCCCCGGAGGAGGCCCGCGCCGTCGGCACGGCGGAGTGGCTGCGCCGCTGCCGCGAGCTGCACTCCGACGACCTGCCCGCCCGCGACGTGCTGCGGACGGCCGACGTCGAGACCATCGAGACCTTCCCGCGGCTGGAGATCATGCCGTCCGTGCCGCGCTGGTACCGCGGCCGGATGGTCCTGGTCGGCGACTCGGTGCACGCCCCGTCCAACAGCTCGGGCCAGGGCGTCTCACTGGCCGTCGAGAGCGCCGTCGAACTCGCCCGCTGCCTGCGCGACCTGCCCGACCACACCGCCGCCTTCGCCGCGTACGAGGCGCTGCGTCGGCCCCGGGTCGAGAAGATCGCCGCCGACGCGGCGCGCACCAACAGCCAGAAGTCCTCCGGGCCGATCGGGCGGATGATGTTCCGGCTGGTCGCGCCGATCGCGATGCGGACCTTCCTGAGCCCGGAGCGGACGCTGCGGCCGGTGCACGGCTACCGGATCGACTGGGACCGGCGGGTTGCCCCGGTCACGCCGGTCGCCCCGGGCGCGGGCGCGCCGGGCGCGACGGGCGCGGGGACGACGGGCCGTCACGGGCGGGACAAGCGCGCGGCCTGACGGTCGGCGTGCCGGTGGGTCCGGTGGGGCGGGGGTGACGCCGGGGACGGTGGGGGCCGCTGTGAAGGTCGGCCGTGACCGCGGCGTGATCCCCTTCGTCGGGCCGGACAACGCCGTACGGGGGAATTTAGCCGCGCGGCCAATCAAGTGGCCCGGTCGCCAGGAATAGCGTTCGTGCTGTGGCCGGCGTGCGACCCGCGCCGGCAATCCCCCCGCATTGAACGAAGGAGAGCGTGCGCTCTATGGACGCTGTGACCCAGGTCCCCGCGCCGGTGAACGAGCCGGTCCACAGCTACGCCCCCGGGAGCCCGGAACGGGCCCGTCTGGAGGCCAAGCTGAAGGAGCTGGGCGGCCAGGAGCCGGTCCAGCTGACCATGACGATCAACGGTGAGCGCCGGATGGGCGGCGGCACCGAGTTCCACGTCGTCCAGCCGCACAACCACGCGGCTCGGCTCGGCACCCTGCGCAACGCCACCCAGGCCGACGCGCAGGAGGCCATCGACACTGCCCTGGCCGCAGCCCCGGCCTGGCAGGCGCTCTCCTTCGACTCCCGCGCCGCGATCTTCCTCAAGGCCGCCGACCTGCTGGCCGGCCCCTGGCGCGAGACCCTGGCCGCCGCCACCATGCTCGGCCAGTCCAAGACCGCCCAGCAGGCCGAGATCGACACCCCCTGCGAGCTGGTCGACTTCCTGCGCTTCAACGTGCACTTCGCCCGCCAGATCATGGCCGAGCAGCCGATCTCCTCGGACGGCGTGTGGAACCGCAGCGACCACCGCCCGCTGGAAGGCTTCGTCTACGCCATCACCCCGTTCAACTTCACCGCGATCGCCGGCAACCTGCCGACCGCGCCCGCGCTGATGGGCAACGTGGTGCTCTGGAAGCCGTCCCCGACCCAGCAGTTCTCCGCGCACCTGCTGATGCAGCTGCTCGAGGAGGCCGGCCTCCCCAAGGGCGTCATCAACATGGTGACCGGCGACGGCCTGGCCGTCTCCGAGGTCGCGCTGAAGCACCCGGCGCTGGCCGGCATCCACTTCACCGGCTCCACCGCCACCTTCCAGCACCTGTGGCGCGAGGTCGGCACCAACATCGCCGGCTACCGCACCTACCCGCGGATCGTCGGCGAGACCGGTGGCAAGGACTTCCTGGTCGCCCACCCGTCCGCCGACCCGAAGGTCCTGAAGACCGCGATGACCCGCGGCGCCTTCGAGTTCCAGGGCCAGAAGTGCTCGGCGCTCTCCCGTGCCTACGTCCCCGCCTCGCTGTGGGCCGGTCTCAAGGACGAGTTCGCGGCCGAGGTCGACGGCCTCACCATGGGCGACGTCACCGACCTGTCCAACTTCATGTCGGCCGTCATCGACGAGCGCGCCTTCGCCAAGAACAAGGCCGCCATCGACCGCGCCCAGGCCGACCCCTCCGTGGAGGTCCTGGCCGGCGGCACCTACGACGACTCGGTCGGCTACTTCGTCCGCCCGACCGTGCTCGTGTGCCAGGACCCGGCCTCGGAGTACTTCCGCGACGAGTACTTCGGCCCGATCCTCGCCGTGTACGTCTACGAGGACGAGAAGTACGACGAGATGCTGGCGCAGATGGAGTCGGCGTCGGCCTACGGCCTGACCGGCGCGATCATCGCCCAGGACCGCGCCGCCGCCCAGGACGCCATGCACAAGCTGCGCTTCGCGGCCGGCAACTTCTACATCAACGACAAGCCCACCGGCGCCGTCGTCGGCCAGCAGCCCTTCGGCGGCGGCCGGGCCTCCGGCACCAACGACAAGGCCGGTGCCAAGCAGAACCTCACGCGGTGGACCTCGACCCGCTCGGTCAAGGAGACCTTCGTCCCGCCGACGGACTACCGCTACCCGCACATGGGCTGACCAGCCCTGACGTGCTGACCACACGGCTCGTCCAGTAGCCATCGGTCACCCGCGACGCCCGGCCCCGCAGCCGGGCGTCGCCCGCCGGGGCGGCGTGCTCCACCCCCGTGCCCGCCGCCCCGGCCCCCCTTCTGCCACCCTTGGAAACACCAGCTCCAGGAGTCACGATGCTCCGTTCCGCCCTTCTCGCGGCCTCCCGGTCCCCGCAGGTCCGCACCGTGGTCGAGAAGTTCCCCCCGACCCACGCGATAGTCGAGCGCTTCGTCGCGGGCGAAGCCCTCGACGACGCGGTCACCGCCTGCGACGACCTGGTCGCCACCGGCCGCAAGGTCACCCTGGACCACCTCGGTGAGGACACCCAGGACGCCTCCCAGGCCGCCGGTACCGCCGAGGCCTACGAGCACCTGCTCAAGGCCCTCAAGGAGACCGGCCTGGCGGCCGGCGCCGAGGTGTCGGTCAAGCTGTCGGCCGTCGGCCAGTTCCTCCCGGTGGACGGCGAGAAGATCGCGCTGGAGAACGCCCGCCGCATCTGCGAGGCCGCCGCCGACGCGGGCACCACGGTGACCCTCGACATGGAGGACCACACCACCACCGACTCCACCCTCGCCATCGCGCGCGAGCTGCGGGCGGACTTCCCCTGGCTGGGCGTCGTGCTCCAGGCCTACCTGCGCCGCACCGAGGCCGACTGCCGCGAGTTCTCCGGCGCCGGCTCCCGCGTGCGCCTGTGCAAGGGCGCCTACAAGGAGCCCGAGTCGGTCGCCTTCCAGGGCAAGCACGAGGTCGACCTCGCGTACGTCCGCGCGCTGAAGGTCCTGATGGCGGGCGAGGGTTACCCGATGATCGCCTCGCACGACCCCAACATGATCAAGATCGCCGGCCAGCTGGCCCAGTGGAACGGCCGCAAGCGGGACTCCTTCGAGTACCAGATGCTGTACGGCATCCGCCCCGAGGAGCAGCTGCGCCTCGCCGGCGAGGGCAACACGATGCGCGTGTACCTCCCGTACGGCCAGGAGTGGTACGGCTACTTCATGCGCCGCCTCGCCGAGCGCCCGGCCAACCTGACCTTCTTCCTGCGGGCCATGGCCACCCGCAGCTGACGCTGCCGGCCCGGTGGAACGGCTCGTACCCCCTGTGTGGGAGGGGGTACGAGCCGTTTCGCGTTCCTAGAGGAAGTCCTTGGTGTCCAGCTCGAACTCGAAGGGAGCCGGGAGCAGCAGCGGTTCACCGAACGCGGACAGGTGGACCTCGGTGTACTCCTCGCGGTGCGGCTCGCCGAACAGGCTGATCTGGGACCTCTCGCGGTCGACGAGGAGGTAGAGCGGGATTCCGGCCCGGGCGTAGCCGTGCCGCTTGGTGATGCGGTCCTGGTCGGGCTTGCTCGACGTGACCTCGGCGACCATGGCCACACCGTCCGGTTCCATCCACGGCGGGGCGCCGCGGAAGAGGCGGAGTTCCCGTGGAGCGAACGTTGCGTCCGGGACGACGTGGTTCTTCGGGCAGGGTCCGCCGCTGATCAGACGGAGGCCCTTGCCGCCGGACACCTGCATGCGGACCCTGGACCGCGCTTTCACCTGGTCGATCAGCAGATCGATGTGGTCCTCGTGATCGCCGTCCGACGGTGGTGCCACGATGATCTCTCCCTCGATGAGCTCGGCTCGGAAGCCTTCGGGGGAGTGCAGGCTCAGGAAGCCCTCCAGCAGGATGTCTGCCTGCGATGGGGAGTCCGTGATCGGTTGCTCATGCGCCACAGCACTCATGGTGCCCCTCCTTCAGATGGGCGTCACGCTATGCACGGTCGGGGCGGGAAGCGCAGTCCACGGTGAGCTTTCACCCGATGGTGTGAGTTTGGGGCGGGCGTAGGATCCCGGTGCTGTGAACTGGGGTCTTGGCGGAAGGAGTTGGGGATGCTGAAGGAGTTCGCGGGGCTGTCGACGCCGGTGGTGGCGGATGCGTGTGTGCGGCTCGGGGTGGGGGTGCGGGCGGCGCCGGTGGGAGTCGGTCCGGTGGGGGCCGGGGCGCGGGTGACGGGGCGGGTGCTGCCGGTGCGGCACTACGGGAGTGTGGACGTGTTCCTGGAGGCGTACGGGGCCGCCCGGGACGGGGACGTGCTGGTGATCGACAACGGCGGGCGGACGGACGAGGCCTGCGTCGGGGACCTCGCGGTGCTGGAGGCACGGGCCGCCGGGGTGGCCGGGATCGTGGTGTGGGGGCTGCACCGGGACACCCCCGAGCTGCTGGAGATCGGGCTGCCGGTGTTCAGCTACGGCGCGCTGCCGCTCGGGCCGATGCGGCTGGACGACCGGGAGCCGGAGGCGCTGCGGACGGCGCGGGTCGGGCCGCACACGGTCACGGCCGGGGACGTGGTGTTCGCCGACCCGGACGGGGTGCTGTTCGTCCCGGCCGACCGGGTCGGGGAGGTGCTGGAGGCGGCCGGCGCGATCGCCCGGACCGAGCGCGCGCAGGCCGGGCGGATCGCCGACGGTGACACGCTGCGCGCGCAGACCGCCTTCGACGCGTACCTGGAGCGCCGCGCCGCCGACCCGTCGTACAGCTTCCGGCAGCATCTGCGGCGGGTCGGCGGGGCGATCGAGGAGTAGCGCGGGGAGTGAAGTCCCTTACAGAGGGCGGTACATGACGTGCAGGCCGACGTAGCCGTCGACCGGGTGGTGGAAGGCCTCGGGGACGGTGCCGACGATCTCGAAGCCGAGCGACTCGTAGAGCTTCACGGCGTGGTGGTTGTTGGCGACCACCGCGTTGAACTGCATGGCGCGGAAGCCCGCCCGGCGGGCCCAGTCGAGGGTGTACTCGACCAGGGCCCGCCCGATGCCCTTGCCGTGGTGGGCCGGGTCGACCATGTAGCTGGCGCTGGCGACGTGCGAGCCGTTGCCGGGCCGGTTGCGGTTCATGTTGGCGGTGCCGACGATCCGCCCGTCCTCGTCCACCGCGACCACCGTGCGGTTGGGGGCGGCGAGCAGCCACCACTCCTGGCCGAGCTCGGAGGGCATGTCGAGGGGGTAGGGGAAGGTCTCGCCGGCGGTGACGATCGCCTGGAAGAAGGGCCAGATGGCCGGCCAGTCCTCGGGGGTGGCTTCGCGGATGATCATCCGCTCAGCATGATCGTCGGCGGGCCGGCGGGCCACCGGTTTTCCGTTCAGCCGCCGAGGACGGCGTCCTCGACGACGGCGGCGGCGTTGGCCTGGCCCCGGGCGTTCGGGTGCACCACCGCGTACTTCAGCGGGATCACGCTGGTCAGCACGCCGTCCAGCCAGTGGTCGGGGTCGCAGACGCTGTGGCCGGCGGTGGAGGGGTAGAGGTCGACGAAGGTGTCGCCGTGGGCGGCGGTGTTCTGCGCGATGACCGCGTTGAGCGGCTCCAGGATCGCGGTCCGGGCCCAGGCGAGGTCGCCGGTGGTGAAGGTGGCGAACTGCAGCAGGTCGCCGTACGTGCAGAGGTTGACGTTCTCCGGGACGAGGTGCGGGTAGCCGACGGTGAGGACCTTGGCGAACGGGGCCCTGACGTGCAGCGCGGTGAGCATGGTGTCGTAGCCGCTGCGCAGCGCGGCCAGGCGGTCGGGCAGGCCGGCGTCGTATTTGTCCTTGCAGGGGGTGCCCTGGCCGAGGTGGGTGGCGCCGAGTTCGATGCAGTTCTTGAGGATCTCGGCGAAGCCGAGGTCGTTGCCGCCGATGCCGACGGTGACCAGGTCGGTGGCCGGGCCCACGGCGTCGACCTGCGGCGGGACGGGCGGGTAGGGGGCGCCGGGGTCGGTGCCGAGCGGCGGGAGGGGGCGGCCGAGCGGGGAGAGCTTGGTCGCGTGGATGTTCTCGGTGGTGGCGCCGCTGCAGCTGACGTTGCGCTGGTCGACCAGGAAGCCGAGGTCGCGGCGGATGATCTCGGGGTAGGACCCGACGGTCCGGGCGCAGCCGTCGCGGGGCTCGGTCAGGTCGCCGGTGGCCTCGATGACGCCCGCGGTGTAGGAGTCGCCCATGGCCACCCAGGTCAGCGCCCGGGCGCGGGCGGACGGCTCGGCGGCGGCCTGCACGGTGGTGGGGGTGGTCAGTCCGGCGGCGAGGACGGCGGCGGTGCCGGCGACGGCGAGGCGGGACAGGAAGCGTGGCACGGTCTCTCCTCAGCGAGTGCGGGGGAGAGTGCGATTCACCCCCCTGAGAGTCAATCGAGTCGGTGTGTGTGCGACTTGATGCCTCAGGAGGGTGAATTCGTGGGCGTTGGCGTGATGAGGGCGGTGGGCTAGAGCAGCGCGGCGGCGGGCTCGATCATCGCCCGGGCGGTCTTGCCGTCCACGTACTCGCCGAGCGCGGTCATCTCCCACTCGCCGCCCGGTCGGCGGACCAGCTTGCACATCACCACGCCGGTGCGCGACTCGGAGTGGGTCAGGTCGAAGCGGACCAGCTCCTCGTTGGTGCCGGCGTCCAGCAGGCGGCAGTAGGCGTTCTTCACGTCGGTGAACTTCTGGCCGGAGAAGGAGTTGACGACGAAGACCAGTCCGTGGACCTCGGCCGGCAGGCCCTCCAGGTGGACGGTGATCAGCTCGTCGTCACCGTCGCCGCCGCCGGTGAGGCTGTCGCCGGAGTGGGCGATGGCGCCGTTGAAGATGTTCAGCTTCATGAACCAGGCCGTCTCCAGCCGCTTGTGGCGGGCGTCGAAGGCGAGGCAGGAGGCGTCCAGGTCGATGCTGCGGCCACGGGCGGCGGGCTCCCAGCCGAGGGCCATCCGGACGGAGGAGAGGAAGGGGCGGCCGTTCTTGACCAGGGAGACGGAGCTGCCCTTGACCAGGCTGACCCGGCCCTTGTCCAGGGTGATCTTCGCGGGCGCGCCCGGGGTCGCGGGAACGGAGGGCGGCGCGGGCGGGGCCGGCGGCAGCGGGTGGGAGCCGGTGGCGAGGGCGATCCGGGGGTCGACCGCGGCGGCGGCGGGCGGGGTCGCGGGGGCCGGGGGAGCCGCCGGGGGAGCGGGCGGGGCGGGCGGTGCGACGGGCGGGGTGGGGAGCTGGAGGGTCGGGTCGGCCGGAGCGGCCGTGGCCTGCGGGGTGCTCGGGGCGGGGGCGGCCTGGGCGGCCGGGGCCGGGGTGTCGTCGACGCTGACGCCGAAGTCGGTGGCGATGCCCGCGAGGCCGTTGGCGTAGCCCTGGCCGACCGCGCGCACCTTCCAGGCGCCGTTGCGCAGGTAGACCTCGACCACGACCAGCGCGGTCTCCAGGCCCAGCCGGGGCGGGGTGAAGGTGACCAGGACCTCGCCGGTGTCGGCGTCGCGGACGGTGGCGGTGGGCTCGGTCCCGGCGAAGGTGGAGACCTGGTCGGCGGGGCTGGCGGTGACCGCGATCTTGGTGATGTCCGCCGGGACGGCCCGGGTGTCGACGGTGATCGCGTCGGGAGTACCGGCGGCGGCCGGGCGGTGGCTCACCCCCGGGCCGTTCGGGGCGTTGAAGAAGACGAAGTCGTCGTCCGAGCGCACCTTTCCGGCGTCGGTCAGCAGCAGGCCGGAGACGTCCAGCGCCTTGGGCGCGGTGACCTCGACGGTCACTCGCGCGGCGGTCAGCGGTGCGTTGCCGCCTTGGGTCAGGACGGTGGGCACGGACTCCTCCTCGGGTGCGGAACGACGGCCCCGGTCGGGGGCCTTTGGGGGCGCCCGGCCGGGTGCTGCCCACAGTAACGAACGAGGGTGCGGGGATGCGCCCGTCCGAGCAGCTCAGCTGTCGGATCGTCGGACTGTCGGAATGTTGTGACGATGGGCCGTCGGAGGAGCGTGGCCGTTGGAGAAGCGTGGCCACCGGACGGCCTGCACCGCCGGACGGCCTGGACCGCCCGGGCCGTCAGCGGGGCGCGGGGGCCGCCGGGACACCGGGGGCCTGGGGCGCGAAGGGCGGCGGCGCGGCCGGCAGTGACGGGGTCGGCGGTGCCGGGGTGGGCAGTGGCGGGATGGGGTCGAAGCCGCCGAGCGCGGCGACCGCGCGGGGGTGGTCGAGGGCGAAGGCGGAGGCGCTCCAGCTCTCCGCCGGGGCCGACTTGCGGACCGCGGACGGGTCGGCGGCGGCCGGACGGGCGCCGCGCGCGCCGAAGGTGTAGTGGCCGGGCCGGACGTCGGTGCCGGGCGGTGTGGTGAAGCGGTAGACCAGGGTGCCGCGCTCCTGCTGGACGGTGACCACGGCGCCGGGCAGGTCGGTCCAGGCGGTGCCGGTGCCGGCGGCGGACTCGCCCGGGGCGAGCCGGAATTCGGCCTGCAGGGCGGTGACCGGCTCGGTCACGGTGAGGCCGAGCTCGTGCCGCAGGCCGTCGCGGCCGAGCGGGGCGACCAGGGAGGTGCCGGACAGGGCGTGGTCGGTGCTCGGGTCCGGCGTACCGGGGCCGGGCGCGGTGGGGCCGGGCGCGGTGGGAGCGGGTGCGGTGGGGCCGGGTGTGTCCGTCGGTGTGCCGCCGTCGCCGCCCGGGTCCGTCGGGGCCTGGCCGTCCGGGGACCCGCCGGTGCCGGGGGCGGTCTCGGTGGGCGGCGGCACGGGGCGGGTGGGCGCGGTGGGCCTGATGCCGGGCAGTTTCGGTGGCACGCCGTCGGTGGGCTGGCCGTCGGGCTGTCCGGCGGGCGGGGTCGGGGCGGCGGGCGAGGGCCCGGCCGGAGCCGGTACGCCCGGCTGGGTGCCCGCGAGCTGGGTGCCGGGGGGCTGCGAATCCTGCCCGGTGGCGGTCTGACCCCCGGTCGGGGCCGAGGAGCCCGGGTGCGCCGAGCGGTCGCCGGGCGGGGTGGCCAGGACCGGTGCCGCTCCCGAGGGGTGGGCCGCGGGGCGCGTGGACGGGTGTGCCGGTTGCCGGGTGGCGGACGGTCCGCCGGCCGGGGTGGCGGTCGGGGTCTGCGCGGAGGCCGCCTCGGCCTGGTCGGTGGCGCCCGGGGTGGGCGGCGGGGTGGAGCCGACCCGGGCCACGCCGGCCCGACGGCCGATCCCCTGCTGCTCGTTGAGCAGGAGGGTGGTGGCGATGCTGATGCCGACGACGGTGGACATCGCCATCGCAGCGCCGGAGAAGCGCAGGGTGGGCAGTCGGAGTCGGCCGCCGAAGGGGCGCGGTCGGCCGTGCCGGCCGTGCCGCTCGGGCTCGTGCCGCACGTCCCGCGCGGTGTCCTCGCGCACAGCCACCGGACCCCCTCCCTCCCCGAAGTCGCGTCGCCGTATTCTCCCACGCGCTGCCGCCGGGCCTGGTTCCGGCCGTCGCGGGCCGGTCCGCCGCGGGCCCGCGCCGGGGAGGGGGAGAGCGTACCAGCGGGCGGTCATACCGTGGACGGGTTCCATCCATTTCGTGGACACCCGTTCGATGTCCGGAAGTTGACGCTCCGTCCGACAGGGAAGTAGGGGGCGGTTGGCCTGGATGGTGGCGGTTGTTGCAACCCCCTTGCAACCCTTGCCGCCCGGCACGGGGTGGCGCAGGCTGGGTCCATCCCACGCCGCCCCGGAGAGACCGTCATGCCGCCCGACCCGCTGTCCGCAGCCTCCAGTGCACCCATCGCCGCCACCCCCACGGGCGGCGATGGGGACGGCTCCACCGCCGCTCCGGCGGCGGTGGAGGAGGTGCTGACGCTCCGGATCTCGCTGGGCGAGGAGGTGGTCGGCGAGGTGCGCACCCGGTTCCGGTTCGACGCCGCCCGCCCGTACGAGGTGCTGTTGACGTTCCACCTGGGGCGGCCGGACGAGGCCGACTGGGTGTTCTCGCGCGAGCTGCTGCGCGACGGCCTGGGCATGTTGAGCGGCCAGGGTGACGTCAAGCTGTGGCCGGCGTACTGCCCGTGCCACGGCTCGACGCTGCACCTGGCGCTCGAATCCCCGCACGGCAGCGCCCTGCTGGAGGCTCCCAAGCCCCGGGTGCAGGCCTGGCTGGACCGGACGTACGCGCTGGTCTCCGAGGCGCGGGAGTGCGACTGCGGCCCCACCGACGACGACCTGGCCGCGCTGCTCGCGGGCGGCTGACGGGCGGCTGACGGGCGGCGGGCAAGCGGCTGAGGGTCGGCGGTCGGCCGCGGCCTCAGCGGCCGAGCGGCTGGTCGCCGGGTGCGCGCGGCGGCGGGACGGGTACCGCTCCGGGCAGCCGCACCGCCCCCGTCGCCAGCGCGGCCCGCAGTCTCCGGACGGCCGGGGCCGTGGAGGCGGGCAGCAGGTCGTACGGGTCGTCCGGCCCCTCCACGGTGACCAGCACCGACTCGGCGATCCGGTACGGCCGGTGGGCCAGCAGCCCGCCCAGGTAGCGGCGCAGCCGGGACAGCTCCGCGCGGACCGTCACCGTCCGGCCCGCGTCGCCGAACAGCGCCTCGGCGAGCTGGGCGGCGGTGCTGCCCTGGCGTCCGGTGGCGAGCAGGAGCAGCAGTTCGGCGTGGCGCGGGCTGAGCGGGTGGGACCAGCTGCCGACCGCGCCCCGGACGGACAGTTCGGGCCGGTCCGCCCGGCGCAGGTCGAGTCGGAGCCGGGCCCCCTCGGCCTGTTCGGCGCTCACCGTGCCGGAGCCGTCCTCCCCGGGCGGCCGGATCGGGCGCACCAGCCAGCCGTCGGCGAGCGGTTCCAGTACGCACTCGCCGAGGCCGGGCACCCAGTGCACGGCGGCCGGGGCCCAGCCCTCGCTGGGCACCCGCAGCCGGTTGGGCGGCGGCAGCCCGGCCGCGGCGGCGGTCCAGCCGGCCGCGTCCACCACCAGGGCCGGGCCGCCGACCCGGGCGAGCAGCGGGGCGGCCAGGGTGCGCAGCTGGTGCAGGGCCTCCAGCCGGTGGGCGCGCAGCTCGGTCTCGGCGAGCCGGGCGGCGGTGGCGGTGAGCTGGAGCAGGTACGGGCGGATGCTGTGCGCGGGGCCGCTCAGGTTGATGGCGCCGACCAGCTGCCCGGTGCCGGGGTCGTGCACGGGCGCGGCCACGCAGGTCCAGGAGTGGTGGCTGCGCAGGTAGTGCTCGGCGGAGTGGACGTGCATCGGGCGGCGGGCGCGCAGGGCGACGGCGATGCCGTTGGTGCCGACGCTCTCCTCGATCCAGCGGGCGCCGGTGATGAAGCCGATCCGGTCGGCGCTGCGGCGCAGGCCGCGCTCGCCCTCCTGCCAGAGCACGTGGCCCTCGGCGTCGGCGATGGCGAGGATCAGCGGGAGTGCGTCGGTCGGTTCCAGCAGGGTCTGCCGCAGGACTGGCATGACTGCGTCAAGCCCACTGGCGCGGCGGCGCTGTTCGATTTCGGCCGGGCCGAGCAGGGCGGCGGCGGCACCGGTGTCGGGGTCGAGGCCGAGCCGGCGCAGCCGGGCCCAGGAGTCGCCGATCTCGGGGCGGGGTTCGAGCAGGCCGGGGACGCCGCCCTCCTCGGGGGAGGCGGGACCGGTCAGCTCCCGGGCGGCGGCGTCGGCGAGGGTGCGCTCGTGGACCTTGGCCAGCTCCGTCGCGGTCGGCGGGGTGCGGCGCTCTGGTCGTCGGGACTGCCGTCCGGTCTGCCGCACTCGGTCCGCTCCTCGCCGCCGTTCGAGGTCGCGCCGGGGCCGACGCGCTGACGAAAGCGTACGGGTGAGCTGGGCCCGTGGGGATGGGGTCTGCCAACTCGGCATACCGGACGGTACGCGGGGGCGGCCCCGGCCCCGGGCGACCCCCGGGCCCGGGTGGGTCTCAGCGCTGCGCGCCCACGCCCTGCTGGGCCGCCTCGACGGTGTGGTGCAGGTCGGCGGTGGCCTCCAGCGTGGCGCCGGTGCTCAGCGCCAGGCAGGCGGCCAGGGCCAGCGCGACCGCCCGCAGCCGGGTGCCGGGGGTGGCCGCCGGGCGGGGCTGGAGCAGGGCGGCGACCCGGCGCGGGACCGGCCCGGAGTGCGCGGCGGGGGCCAGCCTGGGCCGGTCCGGCCAGGGGGAGCGGCTCGCGGCGAGGGCGGCCCGGCCGACCGCGCGGGCGGTCACGGTGCGGTCGCCGACCCGGGCCGCCGCCACCTCGTCGGCCCACCGCTCCAGGTGGTACCCGAGCGGCGCGCGCAGCGGGCGGAGCGCCGGGTGGACGTCGGCGGCGTGCTCGGCGAGGGCGAGGAAGACGTGGTGGCGGGCGGCCAGGTGGGCGCGCTCGTGGGCGAGCAGGGCGGAGCGCTCGGGGCCGCTGAGGGCCCGCAGCATCCCCGAGGTGACCACGATCCGGCCGGGCTCGCCCGGTCGGCCGGGGCGGCGCAGACGGCCGGGCAGGGCGAAGGCGTCGGCGCGCTCGTCGTCCAGGACGGCGAGCGGGGGCTCGGCGGGCCGCAGAAGCGCCGTGAGCACTGATCCGGCGGGCCGCAGGAGGGCGGAGAACGCGGGCTCGGCGGGCCTCGGCGGGGCGGTGCGGCGATCCGGGGTGCGAGCCCGGCGCACGGTGGCGCGCGGGAGGCGCGTATCCGGATGCCGGTCATCGGCCGGGAGGGAGGCCCAAGCCGTGCGCAGCTCCAGCCGTCGGCGGCGGGCCGTGCGCACCGCCAGCGCGGCGAGCGCGACGAGCGCCAGGGCCGCCGCCGCGGCGGCGAGCGGGGCGGCCGGCGCGGCCGCGGTGAGCCACGGCAGCGAGAGGTGGCCGAGGGCGGCGACCGGCGGCAGCTGGAGCAGCCCGGCAGCGGCGAGCAGGCCGAGCGAGCAGAGGGTGCCGCCGGCCAGGACGGCGGCGCTGCCGGCCAGCATCCAGGCGGCGGCTCGCGGCGACAGCAGTTCGGCGAGGCGGCGGGCCAGCGGGGCGGCCAGGAACGGCAGCAGCAGCGGGGCCCAGACGGCGATCATCATCGGCCGGCCGCTCCCCTGCTGCCCGGCCACGGGTGGTCGTCGCCGACGGTTCTGGTGAGGGCTCCGGCGTCGGCGGCTCCGGTGCCGGGGCCGGCGGGGCCGTCACCGAGCAGGTCGCGCAGCAGCTGCTCGTCCTCGGCGGAGAGGTCGGAGATGAAGCGGGCCAGCACGGTGGAGCGGTCGGCCTCGCGGCCCAGCTCGGTGTGCATCCGGCGGGCCGCCAGTCCGGCGGTGTCCTGGACGGTCGGGGTGTAGGCGTAGGCGCGGCCGGCCCGGGTGCGCTCGACCGTCCCCTTGTCGTGCAGCCGGGCCAGGATCGTCGCGATCGTGGTGCGGGCGAGGTCCCCGCCGAGCGCCGCCTGGACGTCCTGCGGCGTCATCGGCTGCCGGGCCGACCAGAGGGCGGCCAGCACCTCGGCCTCCAGCTCCCCGGCGGGCCGGCGGGCGGACGGTACGTCGGACATGGCGGCGATTCCTCCAAGTTTCGTCTACAGTCATGTAGACCGTCTACGTGACTGTAGACGGTCGGGCGGGTCCGGCTGAAGAGCCCGGCAGTGAAGTCCGGCTGTGAACCTCCCCGGTCCGGGCGGTCCCTGTGAACCTCCCGGTCCGGGCGGGTCCCTGTGAACCGCTGTCCCGGCGGGTTCGCCGTGAACAGCCGGCCTGAGCGGATCCGCTGTGAACCGGTCGGTTCCGGCGGAATGCGCCGTGAACCGCCCTCCAACGTACGGGAGGTCCGCCAGCCTTGCTCCAGTTCCCCGGCGATCCGGCCGTTCACCTCGCGGTGAACCCGCTGGACGCGTCCTCACTGCTCGCCGCCTTCGGCGCGCTCGGCATCGCCGTGGTGCTGTTCGCCGAGACCGGCCTGCTGATCGGCTTCTTCCTGCCCGGCGACTCGCTGCTGTTCACCGCCGGACTGCTCTGCGTGCCCGGCGTGACCAAGGGGCCCCAGCTGGAACTGTGGCAGGTGCTGCCCGCCGCCCTGGTCGGAGCACTGGGCGGGGCCCAGGTCGGCTACCTGATCGGCCGGCGCGGCGGCCGGTCGCTGCTGCGCCGCACCAGGCGGAAGAGCCTGCTGAAGGGCGCCGCGCGGGCCGAGGAACTGCTGGCGAAGTACGGCCACGGCAAGGCGATCATGCTCGCCCGGTTCATCCCGGTGGTCCGAACGGTGTTGAATCCGCTGTGCGGCGTGCTCGAAGTGCCGGTCCGCTCGTTCACCCTCTGGCAGGTCGTCGGCGGTGCGGTCTGGACGGTCGGCGTGGTGCTCGCCGGGTACGCGCTCGGATCGTCGGTACCCGGGATCGACCAGTATCTGCTGCCCATCATCGGTCTGGTAGTAGTTGTCTCCGTGTTCCCCATTGTTCTCGAACTGTTCCGCGCCCGTAAGGCGCCACGTCACGGAGGTGACGCGTGATGTCCTCACGGGCCCTCGCCGTCTATGACGGCAGCGGCATCGACGGCAGCCTCTACACCCGCGTCAACGGGTGGGCGCAGTCGGCCCCGCACTGGCTGGACGAGCTGATCAAGGTCTGGTCGGCGATCGGTCTCGGCCTGTTCGCGATCTTTATGCTCTGGGCGTGGTGGCGGGCGCGCGGCGCGGACTCCGCGGTGATGGCCAAGGTGCTGGCCTCGCCGGTGATCGTGGTCATCGCCTACGTCGTCAACTCGGGGCTCAAGGGCATCGTCGAGGAGGTCCGGCCCTGCGCGCAGATCCCCGGCAGCGTCTCGCTGGAGACCTGCCCGGGCACCGGGGACTGGTCCTTCCCGAGCAACCACTCGGTGATCGCCGTCGCCGCCGCGGCCTCGCTCTGGTTCGTCAACCGGCGGCTCGGCTGGGTGGCCGGCCTGTTCGCGGTGCTGATGGCCGCCTCCCGGGTCTGGGTCGGCGTGCACTACCCGCACGACGTGGCGGTGGGCGCGCTGGTCGGCCTGCTGGTCGCGGTGGTGCTGGCACCGGTCGCCGGGCGCTGCGGGCCACTGGTGGACCGGATGCGGACCGGCGCGCTGCGGCCGCTGCTCGGCCCGGGGGTGCCGCCGCTGGTGAGCCACGGGCACTCGGCGTACGGGGCGCAGCGGCACTGAGACCGTCGGGTGCGGCGGCGCTGATCGCGCTCGTTCCACCCGTTCCGCGACCCTTGTTCCGCCGGGGTGGCGGGTAGAGCATGTGAGCCGGGCGTGGGGCCTCCTCAGGGGGCGCCCGCCCGGCTCAGTCGTGCTCGGGGCGCGAGGGCGCCGGGCGTGCCAGCGGAGGGAGTGCCGAATGCCGTACAGACTCGACATCACACAGGGGGACTGGCCGGGCGACTTGCTGCACAAGGGCGTCGAGGGCCTGCTCGCGGAGGCCATGGTGCTCACCCTCGCCACCGCCGGCCACGAACACGGACCGCACGCCAACCTCGCCTTCTTCGCCCACGACGACGACCTCGTCCTCGCTTCGTCAGCGAGCGCTCCACCCGGCACAGCCACCATCTCGCCGAGGAGGCCCGGGCCGCCGCCACCGTGTTCCTGCCGCCGCCCGCCTTCGGCGAGCAGCTGCGCGGACTGCAGCTGACCGGCAGCGCGGGCGAGGCCTGGGGGCGGCAGGCGCAGGCGGCGCTGGCCGCGTACCAGGGGCGCTACCCGTCCTTCGCGCAGGACGAGGAGGTCCGGCGCCAGTTCCTCACCGGCGGCGGGGCGGCGGCGCTGTACCGGTTCCAGGTGGAGGAGCTGACGGCGGTGGACGAACCGAACTTCGGCCGGCGCAACTACCTGCGGGCGCGGGTGGTGCGGTCGTAGGCCCCGCGGGCCTTCGTCGGCGGCTCCGGCCGGGCCGAGCCGCCGACGGCACTGCCGCTCAGGTCGCGTCCAGCGCGTCGAGCGTGGCCGGATCGAGGTCGACGACCGGGACGCGAGACAGATGGTCCGACAACTGGCCCAGAGGGACGGAGATGCCGTCGAGGTCGATGTGCTCCTCGACGTAGAAACCGCCTCCGCGCCCGTAGAGGAGCAGGAGCGGGTCGTAGGGGTCGGGCAGCTCGGGGAGGACGACCTTCGTCTCGCGGCGGAACGTGGGCCAGTGCACGGCGCCTCGGCAGGTCTCCCGGATGGTGCGACGCCGGACGGCGCCGGAGAGGTAGGCCTCCAGGTCGGCGGCAACGTCGGAATCGGCGCGGACGGTGGGGTCGATGTGCAGGGCGATGTCGAAGAACGGCCAGAGGCCTGCGGCGTCGAAGGCGTCGGCCCAGAGGGCGGACCGCCGCAGGTACTCGCGCATCAGAGCGGCCCGGGAGCGGAGGTGGGGCTGTGCGCCGTCCCAGTCGCTCCACTCGACCGCACGCAGGCGATCCAGAATGAGACGCGACGGATTCGTCACTTGACGTTCACCCCGTTCCTGCGCAGCTCCTGCTTGATCTCGGAGACCACGGTATCAATGTTCGAAAGGTCGTCCGCGAGCGGCGTCTTGGGCGGCGTCAGCCCCAAGCGGGTCTCCCAGGGGCGGAAATGGCCCTCCACGGAATGCGGCGCCAGATCATGGGCGCCGGCCTTGCTCACGTCCTGCGGGAACAGCTTGTCGTGCGCCTCGTTCCAGACGTCCGGATGCTCCGATACGTAGGGAAGCCCTCCCCTCATCAGCTCGCTCTCGATGTACTCATGGGCCATCAGGGAGCGGAACTCCTTCAGGCCGGCGGCGTCGAGTTTGCCCGCGTGAGCGTCCTGCCAGATCTCCGCGATGTCGTCGCGTGGAGTGAAGAGCCCCCGCTTCGTGTCCAGCGGGCCGACCGCCACCGTGTGCTGCTCCCGGAACAGGTGGGACTTGACTTGGCGGAGGACGGACGGGTCGATGCCGGTGTTCTCGGAGATCTTCGGGAGGTCGACCTTGTTGGGGGTCGCGCGGACCTTCTCGTACACCCCGCCGGCGAACTCCGACGGCTCATGAACCCATCCGGCGCCGCCCCAACCCTCGGTGTCGGGGAACGGAGTCTTGCTCCGGCCGGGTGCGGCGGCGCCGCCGACGGCGCCGAGGACGAGGTCCAAGGGCATGACGGGGCCGGTCTTGAAGGCGGTGTCGTAGCCGTAGGTGAGGCCGGCGCCGGTGACCATGCGGCCGGGGAGGGTGTCGGCGGCGTTGGCGACCTTGGCCAGGCCGGCGAGGGCGACGGAGGCACTCTCCGCGCGCTCGGCGGCGTTGGCGACGACGCGGGCGCCGGCGCCGAGGCCGGCACCGGCGCCGCCCATGATGCCGCCGGTCTTCTCGGCGTCGACGGCCTCCTTGAGGCTGTAGCCGCCGTCGTCGTAGAACTCGACCCGGATGGGCTGGGCGACGGCGACGTCGACGGCGATCGCTTCGACGGCGCCGAACACGACGCCGGTGAGGACGGTGGCGGCGATCATGGCGATGGTCTCGGAGACGGCGACGCCGAGGCCGGCGGCGGTGGCGACGATGCCCGCGGCGGCGGTGACGGCGACGCCTTCGGAGATTCCGACGGTGAAGAAGGCGAGGGCGGTGCCGGCGACCAGGGTCGCGCCGACGATCGCGGCCTCCTCCTCCAGTTTCTTGATCGCCTTGTCCACCTCGGCGGCGAAGTCGCGCAGGGCTTTGGCGAGGCTGCGGCAGGCGGTGGCGGTGTCGGGGAGCCAGCCCTTGCCCTGGCCCGCGCTGTCCTTGCCCCCGTAGTACTGGCCCCAGAACGTGCCGAAGGCGTCGATCGCCGGGCCGTGGTTGTTGGCGACGATCGCGGCGGCGGCCTGGTTGGTGGGCGCGGTGACGTTGTCGATGGCGGTGGCCATCGCCTCCCACGCGTCGGCGACCTTGCGGAGCTTGTCCGGGTCCGCGTCGGGCCACCACATCCCGGTGAGCTTGCGGACGGCCTTCGCCGCCGTGGACTCACCCACCCGCCGCCCCCGTCCGGAAGGGAGCGCCGGTCATGGCGTCATGTTCTTGCGAGCGTGGTTGTCGGCGTCGGTGTGGTTGTCGGCGTGGGCGACCAGGCCGTCGTGGATGCTGGTGAGCCCCTTGACCAGGACGTCGAGCGCGGAGAGCACCTTGTCGTGCGGGCCGTTGTAGGCCTGGGCGAACTCGTTGCCCTGCTTGTCGCCGCCCCACGGGCTGCCGGCCTCGGTGAGGCTCTGCTTGAGCTTGTCGAGCGCTTCCTTGAGCGCCTTGCTCTGGTTCTCGAACGTCGGCGCGGCGTCCTTCAGGTCCCCCGGCCGGATCTTGAACTCCGGCCCGCCGGCTTTCGCCCCGTCGTCCGCCACGGTCTCTCCCCCCGTCCGTCGTCCATCTGACGTGCGATGGGGAAGAAGACTCGGCGGGGCGGGCGGGTTCCAGATGGTTCGTGTGACGAGCAACACTTTGCCGTAGCTGGGCATTTGCTTGACCGGGCCATGGGGTGGGCTGGATGTCAGCGGCGCCAGAAGCCGCGCTTCTTCGGGGTGACGAGCTGCACGACCGACGCGACGAAGAGTTCGGCGACGGGGGAGGGCCCCGGGCCGTGGTTGAGGTGGCTCTCGGTGGTCCACTCGCCGAGGACGGTGCCGGGGCTGCCGTCGAAGGGGTTGAGTGCGTGCTCCAGGGTCACGTAGCGGACGGTCCGGCTGCCCTGGGGGTGGACGGCGGCGACGAAGTGGGCCTCGGTGGCGCCGACCGGGCTGGGCAGGGTGACCAGCAGCATGTGGTGGCCGTCGACCGACAGGTGGCGGCAGTCGAGGCCGTGGGTGGGTAGGCGGTCCTCGGGCGGAAGGGTCCCGCCGAGGTCGTCCCAGATCTTGGTGACGACGGGCAGCAGGCTGCCGCCGTCCGGGGCCGGGGTGGCCACGCGCGGGCCGAACTCCAGTACCTGGCGGGCGAGCTCGCGGTGGACGAAGCGGTAGTGGTGGGGCCGGGGGTTCGTCATGGGCAACACCGTAGCGAACGGCTCGGAGCGGGAAGTCGGCCCGTCCGACTTCCCGCTCCGGTCGGCGAGTTGACCAGCTGTCTTGTGACATGACGATCCGTCAGAGTCCGTCAGAGTCCGTCAGGGTCCGTCGGGATCTGTTCGGAAATCGACGGTCACTGGCTGCCCTTGAGGTTGAGCACGACCACCCCGACGATCACCAGCGCGATCCCCAGCCACTGCAGCCGCCCGAGCGACTCGCCGAAGGCGAGCACGCCGATCCCGGCGACCGCCGCCGTCCCGGCCCCCGACCAGACCGCGTAGGCGACCGAGACCGGGATGTGCTTGAGCGCGCGGCCGAGCAGCAGGAAGGAGAGCGCGTAGCCGATGCCGACCGCCAGGCTCGGCCAGAGGCGGGTGAACCCGTCGGTGAGTTTGAGGCAGCTGGTGGCGCAGACCTCGCTCAGGATGGCGAGGGCGAGCAGGACGTAGGGCATGTCGGTGTCAAACCGCCGGGGCGGCGGTGAGCTTCCCGAGCAGCGCGAGGTCGGCCTGCTCCAGGCTGGCGAGCAGCGTGATCCGCTTCCCGTCCGGTATCGGCGTCGCGGTGGACGGCACGGCGAGCACGGCGCAGCCGGCCGCGCTCGCGGAGGCGACCCCGGTCGGGGTGTCCTCGACGGCGAGGCAGACGGCCGGGTCCAGGCCCAGCCGCTCGGCGGCGGCGAGGTACGGGTCGGGGGCGGGCTTGGTGCGCTCGGTGTCCTCGGCGGCCAGGGTGACGGCGAACCAGTCCCGGCCGATGGCGGACAGCACGAGGTCGACCACCCGGCGCGGGGAGGCGGAGACCAGCGCGGTGGGCACCCGGGCGTCCCGCAGCGAGGCGAGCAGGGTGAGCGCGCCGGGGCGCGGCACCGTCTCGACGGCGACCTTGCCGGCGAAGGACTCGCCCAGCCGGGCGGCGAGTTCGGCCTCGTCGAGGGTGGTGCCGCTGACCCGGTGGAGGTGGGCGGCAGTGTGCTCGACGGCCTGGCCGAGCACCTCGGGGGCGTCCTCGTCGGTGAGCGGGTGGCCGAGTTCCTCGGCGATCTCGGCGGCGGTCTGCCACCACAACTGCTCGGTGTCGACCAGGGTGCCGTCCATGTCGAAGAGGACGGCGGCGGGCAGGGCGGCCTCGGACGAGGCGGCGGATTCGGGCAGGACGGATTCAGGCATGGCGGTACCTTCGGTGGTTCTCAACGTCGGAGCAGGGACGTGCAAGGCTCTCAGGCCGGGCGGCGGTCCACCAGCACGGGGCGCTCGGGCAGGGTGAGCTCGGCGCGCGAGCCGGCCGGCAGCGCGGCGGTGGCCTCGGTGGGCAGGTCGGCCTTGACCTCGGTGCCGTCGTCGAGGCGGACGGTGAGCCGGGTGACGGCGCCCAGGAAGGACGCGGAGACCACCAGCGCGGGGCCGTTCTCGGCGGGTGTCAGGGTGACGTTCTCCGGGCGGACCAGCACCTGCAGCTCGCCGTCGGCCGGGATCTCGCCGTCCACCGTGTGGCGGCGGCCGAGCACCTCGACGCCGTCCGAGGTGCGGGTGCACGGGATGCGGCTCATGGTGCCGACGAACTCGGCGACGAAGGCGGTGGCCGGCCGGCCGTACAGCTCGGACGGGGTGGCGCACTGCTCCAGCCTGCCCGCGCGCAGCACCGCGACCCGGTCGGCCATCGACAGCGCCTCCTCCTGGTCGTGGGTGACGAACAGGGTGGTGATGCCCAACTCCTGTTGCAGGCGCCGGATCTCCTCGCGCAGCTGCAGCCGGACCTTGGCGTCCAGCGCGGACAGCGGCTCGTCGAGCAGCAGCACACGCGGCTGCAGGGCGAGCGCGCGGGCGAGCGCGATGCGCTGCTGCTGGCCGCCGGACATCTGGTGCGGGTAGTGCTCGGCGCGGTGCGGCAGGCCGACCAGCTCCAGCAGCTCCTGGGCGCGCTTGCGGCGGTCGGCCTTGCCGGCGCCGCGCATCCGCAGCCCGAAGGCGACGTTGTCCAGCGCGGTCAGGTGCGGGAAGAGGCTGTACGACTGGAACACCATGCCCGCGTCGCGCTTGTGCGCGGGGATCGCGGTGATGTCCTGGCCGTCGACCAGGACCTCGCCCGAGTCGTGCTGCTCGAAGCCGGCCAGGATGCGCAGCGCGGTGGTCTTGCCGCAGCCGGACGGGCCGAGCAGGGCGAGCAGTTCGCCGGGGTGGACGGTGAGGTCCAGGCCGTCGAGGGCGGTGGTGGCGCCGAACGAGCGGCGCAGCGAGCGGAACTCGACGGTGGCGCTGCCGGGGGCGAGCGCGACGCCGGTGACGGGGGCGGGGGCCGTGGTCATGGCTGGTGACTCCTGGAAAACGTGGGGCGGTTCAGGACCGTAAGGGCGGTGCGCTCAGGAGCGCGCGGCCTTGCGGCCGCGGCCGACGGCGGACATCAGCAGCAGGACGACCCAGACGATCAGCAGGCTGAGCATCGAGACCGCGACGGACATCTGGCCGTCGCTCTTGCCGTTGGAGTTGATCCACACCGAGAAGGGGGCGAAGCCGAGGATGGAGGCGGTGGTGAACTCGCCGAGCACCAGGGCGACGGTGAGCACGGCCGCGTTCAGCAGGGCGCTGCGCAGGTTCGGCAGGACGACGGTGAACACCGCGCGCAGCCAGCCGGCGCCGCAGTTGCGGGCGGCCTCGACCAGGGTGACGACGTCCACGCCGCGCAGCCCGGCGTCGATCGCCCGGTAGGCGAAGGGCAGCGCCATCAGCACGTACGCGATGACCAGGACGATCGGGAAGTCCGGGTTCTGGATCGCCACGATGGTCTGGAACAGCGGGGTGTCCTGCAGGTAGTCCGGGCCCCAGCGCAGTACACCGATGATGCCGGTGGTGAGCGCCACCACCGGGACGACCAGCGGCATCGAGCACATCACCTCGATGACCGGGCGCAGTCTGGGCGCGCCGAGCCGGGCGGCGAGCATCGCCGGGACGAGCAGGAGCAGCAGCACCGCGACGGTGACGCCGGCCAGTTCGAGGCTGAGCACCAGGCTGTCGGTGAAGCCGGGGGCGTTCAGCAGCTCGGTGTAGGCGCGGAAGGTGGTGCCGCCCTTGTTGTCGTCGATGCTGAACCACAGCGAGGCGGCCATCGGCACGGCGAAGTAGACGGCGCAGACCAGCAGGACCAGGCCGCGGCCGAAACGGATGCGATCGATCAGGCGAGCCACTTGGCACTCCGGCGCTGAAGGGGCAGGTACACGGCCATCACCAGGCAGGCGACCACGATCATGTCGAGGCCGAGGGCGAGGGCGAGGTTGCCCTGGCCGACCAGGACGTTGCCGGACAGTGCGTCGCCGATCTGCATCGAGATCAGCGGCACCGAACTGCCCACCATGGCCTCGGCGGTGGCGTACGCGGCGAAGGAGGCGCCGAACAGCAGCACGAAGCCGCCGAGCAGCGAGGGCAGCAGGACGGGCAGCGCCACGTGCCGCCAGTACTGCAGGGAGGTGGCGCCGTTGTTGTAGGCGGCCTCGCGCCACTGGACGCGCAGGCCCTCCAGGGCCGGGGTGATGGTGATGACCATCAGCGGGACCAGGAAGTAGAGGTAGACCACCGAGAGGCCGGAGAAGGTGTAGAGGCTCCAGCCGTGCTTGGTCAGGCCGAGCTTCTTGGTGACCTCGCCGGAGTTGCCGAGGGTGGCGACGAACATGAAGGCGAGCGGCACGCCGCCGAAGTTGGCGAGCACGCCGGAGGCCGACATCACCGCCTCGCGGAACATCCGGAACCGGGAGGTCGCCACGGCCTGGGCCAGCGGCAGGCCGACCACGGTGGCGATCAGCGCGGTCAGCAGCGAGAGCTTCACGCTGCCCCACAGGGCGGTCCAGTAGGCGCCCTGGAGGGAGCCGGTCAGGTTGGCGGCGGTGAAGGTGCCGCCGCCGTCGGGCGCGTCCGAGGAGGTGGTGAACGCGCCGATGGCGATCGCCACGGCCGGCAGGCCGAAGCCGATCACGAAGAACAGCAGGAGGGGGAGGGCGGCGAGCCAGGCTCGGCTGCCGCCGGCCCGGCGCTTGCCGGGGCGGGGGGCCTTGGCGGCCGTGGTGACGGGGGTGACGGAGCCGGCGATGGCGCCTCCGCCGCTCTGGGCGGCGGAGGCGGAGGCCGGCACCGGGGTGGGTGCCGTGGTCATCTCAGGTCAGCCCGCGATCGCCTTGGCCCAGTTCTCGGTCACGACCTTCTTGGCCGCGTCCGTCTGGTCCTGGGTCGGGAAGGTGGTGAAGGGCTTCTCGACCGGCGGGAGCTTGGCCGAGGCGGCCGCGTCCAGGGTGCCGGCGGCCTTCATGGCGTCGAACAGCGCCGGGGTGGCGTAGCCGCCGAGGAAACCGTTCTGGCCCTGGGCGCTGTAGAGGTACTCCTCCCACAGGCGGGCGGCCGCCGGGTGCGGGGCGTCCTTGTTGATCGCCTGGTTGTAGTACTGGGCGTAGGAGCCGTCCGACGGGATGGCCACCTGCCAGTCGATGCCCTTGTCCTTGAACTTGTCGGCGTAGCCGGCGTTCAGGTACGACCAGTCGATGCTGATCGGGGTCTCGCCCTTCTCGATGGTCGCCGGGGTGACCTCGACCGGGTTGAAGTTGCCGGTCTGCTTGACCTTGCCGAAGAAGTCGATGCCCGGCTGGATGTTGTCCAGCGAGCCGCCGTTGGCGAGCGCGGCCGCGTACACGGCGCCGAAGGCGGCACCGGCCTTGGTCGGGTTGCCGTTCAGGGCGACCATGCCCTTGTAGTCGGGCTTCAGCAGCTCGGCGAAGGTCTTCGGGCAGACGGACACCTTCTTGGCGTCGCAGCCGATCGACATGTAGCCGCCGTAGTCGTTGTAGCTCAGGCCGTTGGCGTCCTTCATGGTGGCCGGGATCTTGTCGAAGTCGGTCACCTTGTAGGGGGCCAGCAGGCCCTGCTTGCCGGCGCTGATCGCGAAGGCGGAGCCGAGGTCGACGACGTCGGGGGCGCGGTCCTGGCCCTTGCGGGAGGTGACCGCGTTGATCTCGTCCTGGCTGGAGCCGTCCGGGTTCTCGTCCTCGATCTCGATGCCGTACTTGGCCTTGAAGTCGTCCATCAGCTTGCCGTAGTTCGCCCAGTCGCGCGGCAGCGTGATGACGTGCAGCTTGCCCTCCTTCTTGGCGGCGGCGACCAGGCCGTCCATGCCGCCGAAGTCGGCGACCGAGGTGGCGGTCTTGGCGTTCTTGCCGCCCGCGGCGTCGCCGGACTTCGCGGAGGAGCCGGCGGAGCCGCAGGCGGTGAGGGAGAGCGCGGCAGCGGTCAGGACGGCCGCGAAGGCGGCGGAGCGGGCGCGGTGCACGGACACGGGTCAGTCTCCTGAGAAGGGGGAACTGCGAGTGGGCGTCTCGATCGGGGGATCTGGCGAGTGGCGGTCCGGAGTGATTTCCGGAGTCGTTTCCGGAGTCGTCCGGGCTACGGGGGCTGTTCGGAACCGTCCGAGTTGACTAGCCAACTTCGCTGACGGGGGTAAGTACGCCGCAGTCCGGTGACGGGAAGGTGAACAGACGGCCCAGAACCGGGGTCGGCTGCGGGAACGGTGGAATCCGGCCACCGGAGCGTGATCCGTTCGGTGCCATGCTTCGAAAGCGCAGCGGGATAAGGTCGGGCTGTCCGCGCCGGTACGGCTGCGCAGGACACTGCCCCAGGAGGGACATTGACTGACGTGGCAACCGAGCCCCAGCGCCCCGCCGCGACCGAGCCCCAGCGCCCCGCCGCGACCGAGGAGCGAACCTCCGGAGCCCTGTACCGGAAGGTGGCCGCCGACCTGCGCGAGGCCATCACCACCGGCGCGTACGGCGAGGCCGGCCGGCTGCCCGCCGAAGGCGCGCTGGCCGAGCAGTACGGCGTCTCCCGAGGCACCGTCCGCCAGGCGCTCGCCGTACTGCGCTCCGACGGACTGGTCACCTCCCGCCGCGGCACCCGCCGGGTCGTGCTCGGCGGCGCCCGGGTACAGAGCTTCTCCGAACTGCTCAGCTTCACGCACTGGGCCTACTCGATGGGCGAGGAGCCCGGCGGCATCCTCGACTCGCTGGTGCGCCGCCCGGCCGACGCCGCCGAACGCGAGCAACTGCGCCTGGAACCGGGCGCCGAGGTGTACGTGACGGTCCGACTGCGCACGCTCTCCGGCACGCCCGTGATGGTCGAGCGCACCGTCTACCCGCCGAGGGTCGGCGAGATCGTCGCCGAACTGCCCCCGGACGTGGTCTCCCACACCGAAGTCCTGCGCGAGCACGGCATCCTGTTCACCGACGCCGACCACACCATCGATATCGTCGCCGCCAACGCCGAGGACGCCCGACTGCTCGGCTGCCGCCGGGGCAGCCCGCTGCTGCGCGAACGGCGCCGGACCACCGACCCGACGGGCACGCCCGTGGAATGGTCCCAGGACCGCTACCTGCCCGGGACGGTGGCCTTCAGCGTGCACAACTCCCTGGCCACCTCGGCGCTTTCGCGGCACGCGCGGGAGATGGACTGAGCCACCTCCCGTGCGCTCCGCGTGCTTCGTGCGCTCTGCGGGGTCAGCGCATGAGGGAGGCGAGCAGCGGGCGGTAGTGGTCGAAGCCGGGGGTCGCGGCGCCGGCCACCTTCGCCTGCTCGTCCCAGCGCCGCACCGCCACCGCGTCCGTGGCGCCCGGGAGTTCGGCGAACTCGGTGGCCTGCCGGTCGGACATCGGGCCGCCCTGGACGGCCAGCGTGTACTCGGAGGCCTCGGACAGTCGCTCCCGGTATCCGGGCTCGACCGCGCACAGGTAGCGCTTGGCGGCCACGTGCAGCCGGACCGGCTCGGTGACCTCCGGGCCGAACCAGCGGGTCAGCCAGTCGGCGCCGGTGTGGCTGTGCCGATTGTCATGACCCAGCATCAGATCCACTCCGTGCAGGGCACCTTGGCCGTGCTCGTCAAAGAAGTGGCCGACGTCGTGCAGCAGGGCGGCGGCGACCAGGTGGTCCGGCGCGCCGGCGGCCTCGGCGGCAGCGGCGGCCTGCAGCATGTGCTCGGCCATGGTGACCTCCTCGCCCAGGTACTCCCCGGCGCCCTCGCCCGCGAACAGCCCGGCGATCGCGTCCAGGGCGGCGGTGCGGCGGTGCAGCACGGCGAGGGTGGAGGACAGCGAGTCCAGGTCGGCGTAGCAGCCCTGGAGGTGTCGGCGACCGTCCTGTCGGAACGCCGTACGGGCGTGCAGGAGACGGGTGTTGTCGAAGATCAGGCAGTCGCCGGGGCCGAGGCGGAAGGCGAGCTGCAACTCGGGGCGCAGGGTGATCGCGGCGAAGCGGCGGTAGGCGGCGTAGAAGGCTTCCCGGTCGCCTCCCCGGAGGGTGCCGATCGAGCGGTTGTTGAACCTGACCTCGCGGATCCGGCCGAGGGGGTCCACGTCGATCAGCGGACGGTCGGCACGCAGCTCGGTGCGGCGGTCGCGGAAGACGAAGGGGACGGGCGTACGGGTCAGCGTCGCGAAGTCCGCCGGTGACTCCGCCCGGAGCACCGCCGCCGCCTTGAACCCGTCCACCAGCCCGGAGTCCCCGCCGGTCGCCGCGTTCTCCAGGCAGTGCAGCAGCTGCAGCGTCGGCACCGGGTCGCGGTACGGGTTGTCGGTGTGCGGTGCGATCGCGGCGCTGGTGAAGGCGAGGTTGTTCGGGTCCGGCTCGACCCGGACGTCGAACAGCTCCCCGTAGTTGGTGACCCGGACGTACCCGAAGCTCTCCGCCACCCGCAGCACCTGCCCCGTCACGACCGGCACCCCGCGCAGCACCGCGAACCCGCTGCGGCGGACGGCGCTCAGGACGGCGGCCTGCTCGGCGGGGTCGGCGAGGTACGCCGCCCACTCCGCCTCGGGGATGCCGCGGGCGAAGTCCGCCGCCGCCCAGAGCCGCTTGCCGTCCTCGGTGCGCCCGTCTCCCTCGTCCGCCTCGTCGAGCCATTCCGGCGCGTACCGGGACCGGTGCCCGTCCGACCAGAGCACCTCCAGGTGCCCGTCGGTCTCGGTGCTCGCCGCGATGCTCAGGCCCTCCGGCAGATCGCCGATCCGGAACAGCTTCTGCCCGTTCCGGGGATCCCGGCACTCGGCGCAGGGGCAGTTGTCGCGCAGCCAGTACGGCGGCAGCTCGGTCATCGGTGGTCTCCTCCTCGGCGGCAGCCCTGCCGGTAAAGTTGTATAGCCAACTCGGCCTCCGGCAGGGAGCCTGCCGCTCCCCGGTGAGTTCCGCGTGCCCGTCGGATGAACGTCCGGGGAACTGTCCGTCGAGACCGCCGCCAAATCTCTTGTGCCCATGGCCCCGACCTGCTCGGATATGCCGGTGCTCGATCAAGATCAGACCCCGGCCGGTGACGTCCTGGTGGACGTCACCCCCGCCGCCCCGACCCCGCCCCCACCGCCGCGCTCCCGCCGCAGGCTCTGGCTGACCCTGGCCGCACTCGGGGTCGCCGGAGTCACCACCCTCGCTGTGGTCTTCGCCGACAACATCGCCGCCTTCGGTGCGTACCGCTACAGCCCGCCGAAGGACTTCCTGGGGGTGCCGAGCGTCCCCGCGGAACGGCTCCCCAAGATCTCGCCGCTCCTGGCCGATGCGAAGGTCAGCGGCTACCAGGCCGCGGACAGGACGCGGACCGTCCTCCTGGCTGTTCGCGAGCTGCCCTCCATCGCGCCCTCGGCCGAGATCGACCACATGACCACCCTGGCGAGCACCGGCCAGCACGTCGTGGGCCTGCGCACCGTCGATCCGGGCGACCGCGACGGCGTCATGAGATGCGGTCACGGCACCGACATGAAGAAGGCCGGGAAGCCCCAGGACCTCGGGTTCTGTACCTGGGTCGACGGCAGCATGGCGGCCATCTACGTCGAGCACTACGACGACATCACGCTCGACAGCGACACCCTCGCCGACCACGCCCGCACGTTCCGCCACCTCGCCGAGGTCCCGTCCTAGCAGGTCCGGCGCCTCACAGCTCCAGCACCAGGACATCGTGCTCCGCCGCGCCCTCCCACGGAACCGCCGCACCCACCCTGCGGTAGCCCCACGCCCGATAGGCGGCCTGGGCCGCCGTCGCCTCCGGCCGGCTGTTCAGCATCACGCGCCGGCTCTCCAACCCGTCCACCAGCGCGCGGTGCATCGCGGTGGCGACGCCCCGCCTGCGCCAGGCGGGTCTGGCGGCCGGTGGCGGTGGCGGCTGACTTCTCGGAGGCTTATCCGCTGATCGTGCGGCGGGGCGGGGAACTGGTCGAGGCGCAGGACGATACCCCGGTGGCGTTGTTGCGGAAGGGGAGCGGTCGTCATCGGCGGTCGCTTCCTCCGTCTGGCTGACAGGTGCGGGTCGGAGCGCGTTTTGGCGTGGGGGAGTTCGGCGTGTTGCGGCAGTGTCGGGATGGATTTTGTCCTGATAGGTGAGAGGCGGCCGGGCATGGCTCATGCCGATACGAATTCGAGTACGGGAGCCTCCGGGCATACCGGGCTCAAGCGCGAGGTCGGGGTCGCCGGGCTGCTGTGGGCCTCGGTCGGCGCGATCATCGGCTCCGGGTGGCTGTTCGGGGCGCAGAAGGCGGCGGTGGCGGCGGGGCCGGCGGCGTTGGTGTCGTGGGGGGTCGGCGCGGTGGCGATCATCCTGCTGGCGCTGGTGCACGCCGAGCTGGGTGGGCTGTTCCCGGTGGCGGGCGGGACGGCGCGGTATCCGCACTACGCCTTCGGCGGGTTCGCGGGGATGTCCTTCGGCTGGTTCACCTGGCTGCAGGCGGCGACGATCGCGCCGATCGAGGTGCAGGCGATGATCAACTACGCCCAGCACTGGTCCTGGGCGGACGGCCTGCTGAACAAGAACCTGACGCTCACCGCCGCAGGGTTCGTGGTCGCGGCCGCGCTGATGGGTGTCTTCGTCGCGATCAACTTCCTCGGCGTCAGGCTCCTCGCCCACACCAACAGCGTGGCCACCGTGTGGAAGGTCGCCGTCCCGATCCTGACCATCTTCGCGCTCGGGATCACCGAGTTCCACGGCTCCAACTTCAGCGTCCACGGCTTCGCACCGGACGGCGCCAAGGGCGTGCTCGCCGCGATCAGCACCAGCGGGGTGATCTTCGCGCTGCTCGGCTTCGAGCAGGCCATCCAGTGGGCCGGCGAGAGCCGCAACCCCCGGCGGGACATCCCCCGGGCCGTCCTGGGGTCGGTGGTGATCGGCACGATCATCTACGTCATGCTCCAGGTGGTGTTCATCGGCGCCCTGCCGCCGGACACCTTCGCCGGCGGCTGGGGCACGCTCACCTACCCCGGCATCAGCGGACCGTTCGCGGGCCTCGCCACCCTGATCGGCCTGGGCTGGCTGGCCACCGTCCTGTTCATCGACGCGATCATCTCGCCCGCCGGCACCGGGCTGGTCTACATGACCTCCAGCTCGCGGGTGACGTACGGCCTGAGCCGCAACGGCTACGCCCCACAGGCCCTGCAGTACACCGACAAGCGCTCGGTGCCCTGGCTGGGCCTGATCATCGCCTGGGTCGCCGGGGTGATCTGCTTCCTGCCCTTCCCGAGCTGGCAGCGGCTGGTCGGCTTCATCACCTCGGCCGTCGTGCTGATGTACGCGGGTGCGCCGCTGGCCTTCGGCGTGCTGCGCAAGCGGCTGCCGGGGATGGAGCGCTCGTACCACCTGCCCGGCGGCACGGTCATCTCGCCGCTGGCCTTCGTGGTGGCGAGCCTGGTCATCTACTGGTCGGGCTGGGACACCCTGTGGCGCCTCGGCCTGGCGATCGTGATCGGGTACGTGCTGCTCGGCGGCTACTCCGCGTACGCCGCGTCCAAGGGAGTGCCGAACGCGCCGCGGATGGACTTCAAGGCGGGGCAGTGGCTGCCGGTCTACCTGGTCGGGATGGGGATCGTCTCCTGGCAGGGCACCTTCGGCGAGGGCTCGCAGGGGAACCTGCCGCTGTGGTGGGACATCGGCGTCGTGGTGGTGTTCTCGCTGGTCGTCTACTACTGGGCGCTGGCGGTCGCGCTGCCCACGGAGGAGATCGAGCGGAACATCCGGGGCGTCGAGGTGGTGGACGCCGGCGGGCACTGAGGCGTCCCGGAGCGGGTGCGGCCCCCGGAGGACGTCCTCCGGGGGCCGCAGTGCTGTGTCCTCAGGCGTCGACGGTCGCGCTCCAGGCGGCCTCGGCGGCGGCCAGGGCCGGCTCCGCGGCGGCGTTCGTGGCCGTCGCCAGGCCGGTGAGGCAGGCGCGGACGGTGTCCAGCGTGGCCGCCGGTCCGTAGTGGTTGATCCGGAGCATGGAGGCGGCCAGCGCGCCGCCGCCCGGCTGGACGGGCAGGGCCGGGTCGAGGAGGGCGGCGAGTTCTGCCGCGTGCAGGCCGTCCGGGGTGCGCAGGGTGGTGGCGACCGGGGCGGCGTGGGCGTCCTCGGTGACGAAGGGGGTCAGGGTGCCGAGCGCGCGGACGCCGGCCCGGGTGGCGGCCGCGGCGGCGCGGTGGCGGGCGATGACGGCGGGCAGGCCGTCGGCGGCGATCCGGTCCAGGCAGGCGCCGAGCGCGAGCATCTCCAACTGGGCCGGGGCGTGCGGGAGTACGGCGCGACCGGCGTCGGTCCAGCGCTCCTTCCAGTCGAGCAGCGACAGGTAGGAGCGGCGCGGCGCGGCCGGGTTGGCGGCGATCCGCTCCCAGGCGCGCTCGGAGACCGAGACGGCGGACACCCCGGCCGGGCCGCCCATCGCCTTCTGGCCGCCGATCACGCACAGGTCGATGCCCCAGGCGTCGGTGAGCAGCGGCTCGGCGGCGACGGAGGCGACCGCGTCGAGCATCAGCAGGGCGCCGTGCTCGCGGACCACGGCGCCGATCTCGGCGACCGGGTTGGTGTTTCCGGTGGCGGCCTCGGCGTGGACGAGCGAGACGAAGTCGATCGCCGGGTCGGCGTCCAGGGCCTCGGCCACCTGCCGGGCGCTCACCGCGCTGTCGAAGGGGACGGCGAGGTCGACGACGGTCGTGCCGCAGGAGCGCAGCCAGTTGCCGAAGGTCTGCCCGTACGGGCCGGTGACGATGTTGAGCGCGGTGGAGCCCGGGTGCGCGGCGCCGCGGATCGCGGCCTCCAGGGGGAGGAGGGCCTCGCCCTGGGTGACGATGACGTCGGCCTCGGTGTGCAGCAGCGCGGCCACCTGGTCCTCGATCGCCGCGAACTCGGCGGCGCTGAGCGGGGGGAGGTCGAGGAAGGGACTCACGGCTTCACGGCCTTTCGCGGGCTTTCGTCTACGGGGTGGTGGGTGCCGGAACGAGTGTGCCGCATTCTTGCTGCTTACACGTGGCGCCCCCGTCGGTAGAGTGCGGCCATGAGTGATGGTGCGGTGCTGCACGTGCGGGGTCGGGTGCTGGTCGGCCCGGAGGACGTCCGGGACGAACTCTGGGTGGTGGACGGCCGGGTGAGCTTCACCCGTCCGCCGTCCGCCGGGGACGTGCGCACCGTGACCGGCTGGGTGCTGCCGGGCCTGGTGGACGCGCACTGCCACGTCGGACTGGACGCGCACGGCGCGGTGGACGCGCAGACCAGCGAGAAGCAGGCGCTCACCGACCGTGACGCGGGCACCCTGCTGATCCGCGAC
This sequence comes from Kitasatospora sp. NPDC033851, assembly GCF_055576085.1. NCBI lineage: Bacteria > Bacillati > Actinomycetota > Actinomycetes > Kitasatosporales > Streptomycetaceae > Kitasatospora > Kitasatospora sp. NPDC033851. Next base: position 269,418 of record NZ_JBVIRL010000007.1, read on the forward strand.
GCGGGCTCGGCGGCCGACACCCGGTGGATCGACGAGCGCGAGGACCTGCCCCGGATCATCCGCGCCGGGCGGCACATCGCCCGCACCCGCCGCTACATCCGCAACTACGCGCACGAGATCGAGCCCGGCGACCTGGCCGCGTACGTCCGGGCCGAGGCCCGGCGCGGGGACGGCTGGGTGAAGCTGGTCGGCGACTGGATCGACCGCGAGCGCGGCGACCTCACCGCCTGCTGGCCCGGCGACGCGCTGGCCGAGGCGATCGCGGCGGCGCACGAGGAGGGCGCGCGGGTCACCGCGCACTGCTTCTCCGCGGAGTCCCTGCCGGACCTGCTGGCGGCCGGGATCGACTGCGTCGAGCACGCCACCGGGCTGACCGAGGAGCTGATCCCGGTCTTCGCCGAGCGCGGCGTCGCCATCGTCCCGACCCTGGTCAACATCGCCACCTTCCCGGACCTCGCGGCCGGCGGCGAGGCCAAGTTCCCGGCCTGGTCCGCGCACATGCGGCGGCTGCACGAGCGCCGGTACGACACCGTGGGCGCCGCGCACGACGCGGGCATCCCGGTGTTCGTCGGCACGGACGCGGGCGGCTCGCTGGCACACGGGCTGGTCGCGGACGAGGTGGCGGAGCTGGTGAAGGCGGGGCTGAGTCCGGCCGAGGCGCTGTCGGCGGCGAGCTGGGGTGCGCGGCAGTGGCTGGGGCGGCCGGGCCTGGAGGAGGGCGCGCCGGCGGACTTCGTGGTGTACGCGGAGGACCCCCGGGCGGACGTCCGGGTGCTGGCGGACCCGCGTCTGGTGGTGCTGCGGGGGCGGCCGGTCGGCTGACGGTCGGCCCGGTTGGTCGGCCGTTGGTCGGCTGGTTCGTTGACCGGTTCGTTGAGCGTTTGTCCGGTTACTGTGAGGGTTGCTGTGAGGGCCGCGGGGAGGGCCCTCCGGCGGGCCCTTGATCACATGATCATCCGCTGAACGCCCTGTCGGTGTAGGCCGATAGGGTGGCGACCATGGCACCGCGTCCACTGAATGAGATCGTCGAGCCCGGCTGGGCCACCGCCCTGGAACCCGTCGCCGGACGGGTGGCCGCGATGGGCGACTTCCTGCGCACCGAGCTGGCCGCCGGCCGCACCTACCTGCCCTCCGGCCCGAACGTGCTGCGAGCCTTCCAGCAGCCCTTCGCCGACGTGCGGGTGCTGATCGTCGGGCAGGACCCGTACCCGACCCCCGGCCACGCCGTCGGGCTCAGCTTCTCGGTGGCGCCGGAGGTGCGGCCGATCCCGGCGAGCCTGATCAACATCTACCGGGAGTACGGCACCGACCTCGGCCTGCCGCAGCCGTCCAACGGCGACCTCACGCCGTGGACGCAGCAGGGCGTGCTGCTGCTCAACCGCGCGCTGACCACCGCGCCGGGCAAGCCCGCGGCGCACCGGGGCAAGGGCTGGGAGGACGTCACCGAGCAGGCGATCCGGGCGCTGGTGGCGCGCGGGGGGCCGCTGGTGGCGATCCTGTGGGGGGCCGATGCCCGCAGGCTGCGGCCGGGGCTCGGACAGGTCCCGGCGATCGAGTCGGCGCACCCGAGCCCGATGTCGGCCGACCGCGGCTTCTTCGGCTCGCGGCCGTTCAGCCGGGCGAACGAGCTGCTGGTGCGGCAGGGGGCGCAGCCGGTGGACTGGCGGCTGCCGTAGGGGTGCGGCCCCTCTAGCAGAGTCGGGTCAGCCCGGAACGTCAATCTCACTCCAACGGGTGAAATTACGTTCTGTGTTGCTGATGTGACGGATTGTTCGAGAAGACTGGCGGCTCATCGTTTCATCTGTGTGGGGGTACCGCCATGTCTTCTCGCCGAATCGCTTCCGCAACCGCCGTCGTGCTGGTGAGCACCGCCCTCACCGCCGGGCCCGTCCAAGCGGCCCCTGCCGCCCCTGCCGCTCCCGCCGCCCCGGCTGCCCCGGCTGCTTCGGCCGTCCCGTCCACCGCGTCCTCCCCGGGCAAGGCGCGCGCCGTCACCGCCGAACTCGCCCTGGACGTCAAGCTGTTGAACAACGCCGTGGACGTCCCGGTGAACATCGCGCTGAACAAGGTGGAGTCGCCGGCCCAGAGGGACGGCTCCGTACTCACCGCCACTGTGGACGGTGTCGACCAGCAGGGTCCGGTCACCCTGGTCAAGGCGGACGTCGGCAAGTCCGTGACCCGCGTCGACGCCAAGGGCGCCGCGGCCTCCGTCAAGCTGGTCAACGCCGACGTGCACGCCCCCGGCCTGCCCGCCACCGCGCTGCTCGGCCTGGAGGCCATGAGCGCCGAGGTGACCTGCCCGGTGGACGGGCCGCCGACGGCGGACGTGGTCGCGCCTGCCAAGCTGACCGTGCTCGGCAAGCCGGTCACCGTCGGCCTGTACGGGCCGACCAGGGTGGACGTGCCGCTGATCGGCAGCGTGTCGGTGGAGTTCTCCAAGAAGACCACCACCACGACCACCGCCGCCGCCTCGGCCCTGGAGGTGCAGGTGGAGGTGAACCCGCTGAACCTGAACGTCGCCAAGGTCACCGGGAAGGTCACCGTCGCCTCGGTGGGCTGCGAGAAGCCCACGGCGCCGTCGGCCGGCCCGTCCGCCGTGAACACCCCGAACACCCCGAGCACCGCGCCCACCGCCCAGCCGGTGGCCGATGCCACCACCTCGCGCGCCGCCGTCCCGCAGGCCGGGGCGGAGAGGTCCGTGCAGCCGGAACGGCTGGCCACCACCGGCGGCAGCAGCGCCACCGGCCCGCTGGCCGCCGGGGCCGCGGCCCTGGTCGCGGGCGGGGCGGCCGCACTGTGGGCCACCCGGCGCCGCCGGGCCGCGCACGCCCGCCGGCCCTGAGCCGGCGCGGTGTCGGGGCGGTGTCGTGGCGGTGTCGGGGCGCCAGGAACGCCGCAGTACCCGGGCACCGCAGGCACCGGAGGCACCGCGCGACGCGGGAGTGCCACCCCCGGCACTCCCGCACCGTGACCGTGCCAACGCGGACGGTTGGTTCACATGCGCGTTACATGAGAGGAACAACCGGGAAACGGCGGCTTGCGACGCTACGCGGGCACCCACCACCCAGTAACGCGAGGGACAAGCCGTGGCAATCAAGGCCGAGTACATCTGGATCGACGGCACCAAGCCGACCGCGAAGCTCCGTTCCAAGACTCGCGTCCTGCCGAACGCCGACAAGATCCCGACCTGGGGCTTCGACGGTTCCTCGACCAACCAGGCCGAGGGCCACGCCTCGGACCGCGTGCTGGACCCGGTGAAGGTCGTGCCGGACCCGATCCGTGGCGGCGACAACATCCTGGTCCTCTGCGAGGTCCTGGAGACGGACGGCACCCCGCACGAGTCCAACACCCGCGCGCTGCTCCGTGAGGTGCACGAGAAGTTCGCCGCTCAGGAGTCGATCTTCGGCATCGAGCAGGAGTACACCTTCTTCAAGGGCTCCCGCCCGCTCGGCTTCCCCGAGGGCGGCTTCCCGGCCCCGCAGGGCGGTTACTACTGCGGCGTCGGCGCCGAGGAGGTCTTCGGCCGCGAGATCGTCGAGCTGCACCTGGACCGCTGCATCGACGCCGGCCTCGCCATCTGCGGCATCAACGCCGAGGTCATGCCCGGCCAGTGGGAGTTCCAGATCGGCCCGGTCGACTCGCTGACCGTCTCCGACGACCTGTGGATCGCCCGCTACCTGCTCTACCGCACCGCCGAGGAGTTCGGCATCGACGCCACCCTCGACGCCAAGCCGGCCAGGGGCGACTGGAACGGCGCGGGCGCCCACACCAACTTCTCCACCCGGGCGATGCGCGAGGGCTACGACGCCATCATCACCGCCTGCGAGTCGCTCGGCGCCTCCCAGGAGAAGGTGCTGGAGCACGTCAGCCAGTACGGTGACGACATCCAGTCCCGCCTCACCGGCAAGCACGAGACCGCCCCGTGGAACGTCTACAGCTACGGCGTCTCCAACCGCGGTGCCTCCGTCCGCATCCCGTGGCAGGTCGAGGTGGAGCAGAAGGGCTACATCGAGGACCGCCGCCCGAACGCCAACATCGACCCCTACGTGGTCACCCGCCTCCTGATCAACACCTGCTGCGAGGCCCTGGAGAAGGCCGGCCAGGTCTGATCCACCGCCCCCGAGGCGCGCACGACGCCCGCAGGCCCTCCCCCGCCGGGGAGGGCCTGCGGGCGTTCGCGCGCTCGGGCGTCGGCGGGCTTCCCGGCTGCCGAGGCGTGGCACCCGGGGGTGGCTGGGGTGACGGTCGCAGGATCGTTGAACTCGGTTGGCCACTGTGACGCCCAGCACGGCCGGTACGCCCGGCATGCCCGGGGCGCGCGGCCGGAGGGCGGCGGCAGGCGGCAGGCGGCAGGCGGGCAGGCGGGCAGGCAAGCAGGGCCCGATCGTGACCGGCAAATCGCTGGTCAACCGCCCCCGCCGGACCGAGAATTCATGGCATGACCCAGCAGCCGCTACTCCTCCTCGACGTGGACGGACCGCTCAACCCCTTCGCCGCGCCGAAGCGGCGGCCGGACGGCTACGGCACCTACCGGCTGCTGCCCGGCTGGTGGGTCGCGAAGCAGGAGCGGCAGGCGGCCGCGCAGGCCAGGCTGGCGACGCGCGCGAAGCACGCGAAGCGCCCGGCCGGCCGGGTCAAGCCGCTGCGGGTGTGGCTGAACCCGGCGCACGGGCCCGAGTTGCTGGCGCTGCCGTACGAACTGGTGTGGGCCACCGGGTGGATGAGCGAGGCGAACACCCACATCGGGCCGCGCATCGGGCTGCCCGAACTCCCGTACATCCGCTGGACGGAGATGTTCGGCGAGGATCCGGACGGGCTGCACTGGAAGACCCGGGACGTGGTCGCCTGGGCGGCCGGGCGGCCGTTCGTCTGGGTGGACGACGAACTCGGCCCGCAGGACGCCGAGTGGATCGCGGCAAACCACCCGGGGCCGGCGCTCACCCTGCACGTCAACCCCCGCATAGGCCTGTTGGCCGACGACTTCGCGGCCCTGCGGGAGTGGGCGGCCGCCGCATGACCGGGCAGCCGCTGCTCCTCCTCGACGTGGACGGACCGCTCAACCCCTACGCCGCGCCCAAGACCCGTCGCCCGGAGGGCTACCGGACCCACCGGCTGCTCCCCGAGTCGTGGGTGGCCCGCCACGCGCCGCAGCCGCGCGGGCGGGTGAAGCCGCTGCGGGTGTGGCTGAACCCGGCGCACGGGCCGGAGCTGCTCGCGCTGCCGTACGAACTGGTGTGGGCGACCACCTGGATGGACGAGGCCAACACCTTCATCGGGCCGCGCATCGGGCTGCCCGAACTCCCTTACATCCCTTGGACGGAGATGTTCGGCGAGGATCCGGACGGGCTGCACTGGAAGACCCGGGACCTGGTCGCCTGGGCGGCCGGGCGGCCGTTCGTCTGGGTGGACGACGAACTCGGCCCGCAGGACATCGAATGGATCGCGGCGAACCACCCGGGACCGGCCGTGGCGCTCTGGATCGATCCCCGGTTCGGCCTGCGCGAGCTGCATTTCGAGGCGCTGCGGGAATGGGCGGAGGAGGAGCAGTGAGCGGTACCGGCATGCGCGTCGGGGGTGGCATCGGCACGGTCGAGCGGCTGCGGCGCTACCCCGTGAAGTCCCTGCTGGGGGAGGAGCTGGACGCGGCCGACATCACCGGCCGGGGGCTGGCCGGTGACCGGGAGCGCGCGCTGCTCGACCTGGCGACCGGGCGGGTGGCCAGCGCCAAGCACCCCCGGCTCTGGTCGGGCCTGCTCGGGTACGCGGCGGCGGCCACGGCGGACGGCGGCGTGGCGATCACCGGTCCGGACGGGCGCGGCGCGGACGAGGCGGAGCTGTCCGAGGCGCTCGGCCGCAAGGTTGCGCTGGTCGCCGAACGCCCACCCGGCGCGACGGTCGAGCGGGCCGTGCCGGAGGAGGTGCTGGCGCACGGCATCGCGGCCGAAGTCGACGTCACGGTCAACGAGTTGGGCCGCGCCGCGCCCGACGGCGGGTTCTTCGACTTCGCTCCGCTGCACCTGATCACCACCTCGACACTGCGCGCCACCGGCTCCGAGGCCGAGCGCTACCGGCCGAACCTGGTGATCCGAACCGAGGATGAGGGCTTCGTCGAGAACGCCTGGGTGGGGCGGGAGCTGGCCATCGGCCCGACGCTGCGCCTGCGCGTCCTGGCGGCCACCCCGCGCTGCGCCGTCCCCACCCTGCGGCACGGCCCGCTGCCCCGCCGTACCGAGGCCCTGCGCATCCCGGCCGAGCGGAACCGGGTGGTCCCGCTGGAGGGCATGCCGGAGCTGCCCTGCGCGGGGGTGTACGCACAGGTGCTGGTGCCCGGGCGGATCCGGACGGGCGACGACCTGAGGCTGGAGGGGCTCAGGCTGGAGGAGCGTGGCTGAAGGAGCTGAGGCTGAAAGGAGCGGGGCTGAACGAGCTCAGGTTGAACTGAGTACCGCCTCAAGGGCCTTGAGGAACCGGTCGGTGGTGTCCTGGTCCCGGACGGCGATCCGCAGCCACTCCTCGCCGAGCCCCGGGAAGGTGTCGCCGCGCCGGACGGCGAAGCCGTGCTCGCGCAGCCGCTCCCGGACGGCCGCCGCGTGCGGCAGCCGGACCAGCACGAAGGAGGCCGCCGGTTCTCCGTACATCCGCACCTGCGGGAAGGCGGCCAGGCCCTTCACCAGGTGGTCGCGCCAGAGGGCGAGTTCGGCGGCGGCCCGGTCCGCTTCGGCGAGCGCCGCCGGGCCGCTGCAGGCCTCGGCGGCGGCCAGCGCCGGGGTGGAGACCGGCCAGAGCGGCTGGGCGGCGGCGAGTTCGGCGATCAGTGGCGCGGGCCCGAGCACATAGCCGATGCGCAGCCCGGCCAGCCCCCAGGTCTTGGTGAGGCTGCGCAGGACGACGACCCGGCCGGGCAGGTCCCGCACGGAGGCGAGGGACTCCCGCTCGCCCGGCACGGTGTCCATGAACGCCTCGTCCACCACCAGGGTCCGCCCCGGCCGGGCGAGCGCGGCCACGGCCTCGGCCGGGTGCAGCACGGAGGTCGGGTTGGTCGGGTTGCCGAGGATGACCAGGTCCGCCTCCTCGGGGACGGCGCCGAGTCGGAACCCGTCCTCGGGGGAGAGCAGTACCCGGTGCACCCGGTGGCCGGCATCCCGCAGTGCCGCCTCCGGTTCGGTGAACTGCGGGTGTACGACGACGATGTGACGGGATGTCAGAGTGCGGGCCAGCAGGACGAAGGCCTCCGCCGCACCCGAGGTGAGCAGCACCTCCCCGACCGGGCGGGCGTGCCGGGCGGCCACCGCGGCGCGGGCGGTGCTCTGGTCGGGGTAGGCGGCGAGGTCGCCGAGGGTGGCCGCGAGGCGCTCGCGCAGCCAGGTCGGGGGCGTGCCGGTGCGGACGTTGACGGCGAGGTCCACCAGGCCGAGACCGTCGGCGCGGACCTCGGCGTCGCCGTGGTGGCGCAGGTCGGGTTCGGGGGCGGTCACGCGGGGTCTCCCTGGTGCTGAGTGGGGTGGGCGGAGGCGGTGGTGGCGCCGGCCGTGCCGTCGGCGGTGACGGCGGGCGGTCCGGGCAGGCGGTGGAGCTCGTACGGGCCGGGCGGCACGGTGAGTCCGGCGCCGTCGCCGAGGACGACCAGTGCGACGGTGTGTCCGTGGGCGGCGAGGTGCGCGGCGGCTCCGGCGGGGTCCAGGGGTGCCCCGGAGCCGTCCGCCGTCGTCCCGGCGGCGACGTCCACCGCGATCCGCCGGGTCGTCGGCCGGAGCAGCCCGGCCACCGCCTCGGCTGCTGCGAGCTTCTCGACCGCTGCGAGCGTCTCGAACGCCTCGGGTGTTCCCACTACCGCCGAGGCGCCGCGCAGTTCGGTGAGCGCGCCCGGCGTCGGCAGGTCGGGATCGCCTGACCCGAGGCCGACCAGGGCGAGCCGCCCGCGCAGCGTCGCCCGGGCGATCGCCACCGTAGTGGTCGCCGACTTCCGCTTGGCGACCACGAGCCGACCGCCCGGCGCGCCGGCCAGCGCCGCCGCCTCGGCGACGCTCGCCGTGCCGACGGCCGCCCCGACCACCGCGGACGGGTTCGGCACCGCCACCTCGGCCAGCTCCTCCGCCGGGTACTCGTCCACCGGCACCCCGCCGAGGCAGAACGCGGCCCAGCGCACCGCCGGGTGGTCCGCCTTGCCGGCCACCGTGGCCAGCCGGGCCACCGCCGAGCGGGCCAGGCCGGCCTCCTCGAGCGTGGCCGCCAGCAGCCGCATCGCCTCGGTCCGCCCGGCACCGCCGGTGGCGCCGATCCCGACGACGAGGGTGCGCGGGAGCACCAGCAGGTCGCCGTAACCCGGGTCCTCCCGGTCGGTGACCCGCAGGATCGGGGCGTCCTCGGGCAGGTCGGCTGTCTCGGGCGCGTCGGTCGCCTGGGCCGCCTCGGCCGGCTCGGCCCGGACCCCCGGGGGCGGCCCTGCCGGCGGCGCGTGGCCGGTGGGGACGGGGATGACACCGAGGGCGGCCGCCACCTCGACGGACAGCTCCTCCGCGGCGTCCCCGCCGGCCATCGGGATCACCCAGCGCCGCTGCGGGTCCACGCAGAGCAGAGCGCTGCCGCGCGGAAGGTCGACGAGGCCGCCGGTCAGCAGGGAGACGACGGTCGGGAGCGGGGCGACGGCGACCACGAACCGGTACCGGCGGAGGGCGAAGTCCAGGACGTCGGGCGGCTGGGAGCAGTTGCCGCGGTAGGCCTGGTGGACGTGGCTGCTCTCCGGCCAGCGCGCGTGCAACTCGTCGGCGAGCGGGCGGCCCGGCCCGTCGATGGCGACCAGTCCGATCACGTACCGCACTCCTTGCCGTTCCCGGCCCTCCGGCAGCGGGCCCCCGCGATCCCACCACGGGCGGCCGGAGGGGGTCAATCGCGGAGGGTGTGACGCGGCTCAAGCCCGTGCATACAGGGCCGTGCAGGGCCGTGCAGTCGGGCCCGACGGCCGAGGGGGAGACAGCTGTTCGTCTGTTCTTCACCTGTCTTGTGCCGTACACGACACCGGGGCGATCCTACTGTTCTCGGCGCTCCAGCCAGGCAGCCCGACGCACGGAGGACCCCATGGCCTTCGCACGACCCCGCACCCCCGGAACCCCCACCCCCCACCGCCCCCAGCGCAGACTCCGCACGGCCCGCCCGCTGACCGCCCTCGCCGCCGGGCTCGGCCTGATCGCCGGCTCGCTCGGCCTCTGGGCCGCGGGCGGCAGCGCGGCCGCCGACACCGCCCTCGCCGACACCGCCACCGGCCTGCCCGCGCCGGACCACGTGGTCGTCGTCGTCCTGGAGAACCACGCCTACTCGCAGGTCATCGGCAGCTCCAGCGCCCCGTACATCAACGGCACGCTGGTGGCCGGCGGCGCGCGGCTGACCCAGTCCCACGCGCTCACCCACCCCAGCCAGCCCAACTACTACATGCTGTTCTCCGGCAGCTCGCAGGGCATCGTCGACGACAGCTGCGTGGACGTCGGCGCGCTGCAGGGGCCCAACCTGGCCTCCGAACTGCTCGCCGCCGGCCAGACCTGGGCCAGCTACAACGAGGGCCTGCCCGCCCAGGGCGCCACCGACTGCCGCGTCGACAACTACGCGCAGAAGCACAACCCGTGGTTCGGCTTCGGCAACGTGCCCACCGACAGCGCCTACGGCATGGACGCGTTCCCGGCCGACTACAGCACCCTGCCCAAGGTCTCCTTCGTCGTCCCGGACCTCTGCGACGACATGCACGACTGCTCCGTCGGCACCGGCGACTCCTGGCTGCAGAGCAACCTCGACGCCTACGCGCAGTGGGCGAAGAGCCACAACAGCCTGCTCGTCGTCACCTTCGACGAGGACAACAGGCTGTCCGGCAACCGCATCCCGACCCTGGTCTACGGCGCCCACGTCGCCCCCGGCAGCAGCACCGCCACCACCTACAACCACTACGACGTGCTGCACACCCTGGAGGACCTGGCCGGCCTCGACGCCCACGCGGGCAACTCGGCCGGCGCCGTCGACATCACCGGCATCTGGAACTGACGCCCGTGTACGTCGCGGACTCCCGCAGCTCGAAGGCGCCCGCCGCACCGGCCACCGGCCCGGTGCGGCGGGGCGCCGTCCCCGGCACGGTGCTCGCCCTCGGCACCGTCAGCCTGGTCACCGACATCTCCTCCGAGATGGTCACCGCCGTCCTCCCCCTCTACCTGCTCACCGGGCTCGGCCTCTCCCCACTCGGCTTCGGCCTGCTCGACGGCATCCAGAACGGCTTCAGCGCCCTTGTCCGCCTCGTCGGCGGCCACCTCGCCGACCGCCGGGGCCGCGACGGCGCCGCCCGGCACAAGGCCGTCGCGGCCGTCGGGTACGGACTCTCCGCGCTCTGCCGGCCGCTGCTGCTGCTCGTCCACACCGTGCCGCTGATCGGCGCGGTGATCGCCGTCGACCGCACCGGCAAGGGCCTGCGCACCGCACCCCGGGACGCGATGATCTCGCTCGCCACCGAACCCGCCCACCGCGGACGGGCGTTCGGCGTACACCGGGCGATGGACACGGCCGGCGCCCTGCTCGGACCGCTCACCGCCTTCCTGGTGCTGCGGCTCGCCGGCGGCCCGCTGCTCGCCGACGGCGGCGAACGGCACGGCTACGACGCGGTGTTCACGGTCAGCTCCTGCGTCGCCGCCCTGGGCGTCCTGATCCTGCTGCTGTTCGTGCCGAACCGGCAGCGATCCGACGATCCGTCAACTATGGCTCCCTCGCTGCGTGACAGCCTCACCCTGCTGCGCCTGCCCGGGCTCCGGCGGCTCGCCCTCTGCGCCGTCCTGCTCGGGCTGACCACCGTCAGCGACTCCTTCCTCTACCTGCTCATCCAGCGCCGGCTGGGCCTGTCCGTCACCCTCTTCCCGCTGCTGCCGCTCGGCACCGCCGCCGCCTTCCTGCTGCTCGCCGTCCCGCTCGGCGCGCTCGCCGACCGGATCGGCCGCCACCGGCTCTTCCTCGCCGGACACGGCGTGCTGCTGCTCGCGTACGGGCTGCTGCTCTCGCCGCTGCGCGGACTGCCGGCGGTGATCTGCGTCCTGGTGCTGCACGGCGCGTTCTACGCGGCCACCGACGGCGTGCTCGCCGCCGCGGCCGCCGACGCCGTACCGGCCGAGCAGCGCGGCGCCGGGCTCGCCCTGGTCGGCACCGGGCAGGCGCTGTCCCGGTTCGCCTGCTCGCTGCTGTTCGGCGCGCTGTGGGGCGCGGTCGGCGGCCCGGCGGCGCTGGGCTGGTCGACGGGGGCGCTGGCGCTGTGCGTGCTCGGCGCGGCGGCGGTGCTGCGCCCGTCCGAACCGCTGACCGTGGCCGACGGCGGACCTGCCGGACCTGCTGCTGACTGCGATGCCGCACCCGTCGCCGCCGAGGAGAGCTCGTGAACCTGCCGAACCGGACCAGGATGATCATCCTGCTGGTCGCCGTCGTGCTGCTCGGCGCGGTCGGCACCGGGGCCGTCCTGCACGCGGCCGGCCGCACCGCCCGCCGGGACCAGGTCCAGCCCGGTGGGCCGTCCGTCGAGTCGGGCGCCGTCTCCCTCCAGGTGCCCGGCAGTGGACGCCGGTTGCTGTTCCGCAACATGGCCTGGGGTCCGCACCGGGACGAGATCACCACCGTCCCCGCCGACCGCCCCGACGGCCCGCGCACCGCCTCCGGCGTCCAGTGCCTGCGCTTCCACGCCGCCGCCGGCACCGGCATCTGCCTGCAGGCCCAGCGCGGCGCGCTGGAGGACACCTACCGGGCCGTCATCCTCGACGACCACCTGCGCGAGCGGCGTTCCTTCCCGGCCGCCGGCATCCCCACCCGCTCCCGGGTCTCACCGTCCGGGCACCTCGCCGCCTGGACGGTCTTCGTCAGCGGCGACTCCTACGCGGGCAGCGACTTCTCCACCCGCACCTCGATCGTGGACGTCCGGGACTGGAACCTCCGGGAGAACCTGGAGGACTTCGCGGTCATCCTGGACGGCCACCCGTACCAGGCGCACGACACCAACATCTGGGGCGTCACCTTCGCCGACGACAACACCTTCTACGCCACCGTCGCCGGCTCCGGGCAGACCCACCTCGTCCGCGGCGACCTCACCGCCCGCACCCTCACCGCCCTGCACGACAACGTCGAGTGCCCCTCGCTCTCCCCGGACGGCACCCGCATCGCGTACAAGAAGCGCGTCCCCGGCCTCCCCGCCGACGTACCCTGGCGGCTGTACGTCCTCGACCTCGCCACCATGACCGAGACCGCCACCGCCGAGCAGCGCAACATCGACGACCAGGCGCTCTGGGACGGCAACGGCACCCTGGTCTACGCCCTGCCCGGCGACTACGGCGCCGACCTGTGGACCGTGCCGGCCGACGGCTCGGGCAGCCCGCAGTCACTCACCAAGGCCGCCGTGGCCCCCGCCTACCTGGGCTGAGGAACTCTCGGATACGGTCCCACGTCGAGCACAGTGCGACGTCCTGATCGAATGTCCGGATCGAACGTCCTGACCGATGGGGAGCGAGCAACCATGGACGGCATCCCACCCGAGCGCATGGTGACCGACTCCTGGCCCGCCCTGCACGGCCGCCCCGTCCTGCGGCGCACCGTCGCCGTCGGGCTGGTGCTGTGCGTGTCCGTCGCCGCCGCCCTCGTGGTGCGCGGCGTCAACGCGCTCACCGTCGGCCGCACCGGCCACGAGACCGACCGCGACCGCGCCGAACGCCTGGCCGGCCTCCACCCCTCCCAGCACCCGGGCGTCGGCCGGTACTACGTCCCGGTCGGCGCCGTCTACACCCACACCTCCGACGGCGCCCCCGTCGCCTACCTCCACTACCGCCTCGGCGGCGGCAAGGCCCCGGGCGTCGGCGACTTCCTCAGCGCCTACGACCTCCCCGCCCCCGGCCCGGCCGCCCCCCTCCCGCCCGACCTCGTCGCCGCCCTCGGCGGCGACGAGCCGGCCGAGGCCCCGGAACTCCCCGACGGGCCGATCAGCTCCCCCGCCCCGACCTTCTCCCCGTCGGCCGTCCCCTCCGCTTCTCCGTCCCCTTCGGCCTCCCCCGCTCCCGCCGAGGACACGCCCGTCCTGGCCCCCGATGGCGATGCCGATAGCGATGGCGATGGCGACGCCGGCCTGGAGGCAGCTCCGGAAGCTGCCCCAGAAGCCGCTCCCGAAGCAACCCCCGAGGCGACCCCCGACGACGAGCCCGTCGTCACCACCCCCGTCCCCACCCTGACTCCAGCCCCCACCCCGACGCCCACCCACACCCCCACCGCCCGCCGCATCTACGTGGCCGCCATCCCCGGCGGCCTCTCCGGCGCCGCCGACATCTACATCCGCGCCACCGGCTGACCTCGCCGCCGGGCATGCCGAAGCCCCGCCGGTGCGCGGCGGGGCCTGGACGGTTCGGGTGGCGGCGTCAGCCGGACAGGCCGGGGACGGCGGCGATGGTGACGGGGTGGCCCATGGTGCTGATGCGCCAGGTGGCGAGGGCCTGGTAGGCGGGGGAGTGGTACCAGCCGTGGGCGTCGGCCTCGGTGGGGAACTCGAGGATGGCGGTCTTGGTGTAGGCGGTGTCTCCCTCCAGCCGGGCCGGGGCGGCGAAGGCGAGCAGGCGGCCCTGGTGGGGCTCCATGGTGGCGCCGACATTGGCGAGGTAGTGGCCGAGGTCGGCGTCGGGGGTGCTGTCGGTGCGGGTGATGACGATGTAGTGCATGGCGTACTCCGTGCGGTCGTGGTCAGCGGGTGGCAGAAACGACAGGGATGGCAGTGGTGGCAGGAGCGAGAGGAGCGACAGGGTTGGCGGGCGTGGTGGGGGCGGTGACGGCCTTGGGCCGCCGGGCGGGGGCCTGACCCGCGAACATGGCGCCGAGGGCGAGCGTCAGGCCGAGGAGCTGCCACCCGGTGAGGGTCTGGCCGAGGACGACGAGACCGCCCACGGTCGCGACCACCGGGTTGATCAGGCCGAGGAACGAGGTCGGTCCGGCGCCCAGCCGCTCGATGCCGCGGAACCAGAGGATGTAGCCGAGGGCGGTGCTGAAGAGGCCGAGATAGGCGAAGCCGGCCAGGTTGGCGGCGCTCAGGGCGGGCGGTGCGCCCTCGACGAGCGCCGCGAGCGGCACCAGGAAGACCGAGCCGGCGAGGAGCTGCCAGGCGGTGAGGTCGAGCAGGGTGGCGCCCTCAGGGCGGCCCCAGCGGCGGGTGAGGACGGTGCCCGTGGCCATCAGCGCGATGGCGGTGACCATCGCGGCGATCCCGACACCGTCCAGCCGGGCGCCGCTCTTGAGCACCAGGAGGGCGACGCCGCCGACTCCGATCAGTCCCGCGAGCAGTGCGCGCCGTCCGGGCCGTACGCCGAGGACGCCGATGGAGAGCCCGGCGACGAGCAGTGGCTGGATCGCCCCGATGGTGGCCGCGACCCCGCCGGGCAGGCGGTACGCGCCGACGAAGGTGAGCGGGAAGAACAGCCCGATGTTGAGCATCCCGAGCACGGCCGCGCGCCCCCACCAGGCGCCCTTGGGCAGTTTGCGGCCGATCAGCAGGAGCAGCAGTCCGGCCGGCAGGGCGCGCAGTGCCGCGAGCAGCAGCGGGCGGCCTTCGGGCAGCAGCTGGGTGGTGACCAGGTAGGTCGTGCCCCAGGCGGCCGGGGCGAGTGCGGCGGTGGCGGCGATTGCTGCGCGCTTGCGGTCCATGACGGCCATCCCCTGAACGTTGATTATCTGAACGTTGAGATAAGTTCTACGCCCCCAGGTAGGTGAACGTCAAGTATGTGAAGGCTAAGATATTTGGACGGGGGTCCGCGAAGCAGAACCAGGAAGGCGGCACACCATGGAGCAGCGCGACACCGTCGACGACATCGTCGAGCAGTGGGCGAGGACCCGTCCCGACCTCAACCCGAGGGCACTGGCCCTGATCGGCCGGCTGCGGCGACTCAACGTCCGGGTCGACGCCGCCCTGCGCGAGTACTTCACCTCCTGCGGCCTGGACTCCTCCGAGTTCGACGTCCTGGCCACCCTGCGGCGCTCCGGCGAGCCCTACGAGCTCAACGCCCGCGCCCTTCTCAAGTCCGCCATGGTCACCTCCGGCGCCATCACCAACCGGGTCGACCGGCTGGTGGCCAAGGGCCTGGTCGAGCGCAACCCCTGCCCCGACGACCGCCGCGCCGTCCTCGTCCGCCTCACCCCGGCCGGCAAGGAGCTGATCGACGGCGCCCTGGCCGGCCACGTCCGCAACGAGGAACGCATCCTCGCCGCGCTCGACGACGACGAGCGCACCCAGCTCGACGGCCTGCTGCGCAAGCTCCTCATCGCGCACGGGGACACCGAACCCCTCCTCGGCTGAGCGGCGACTCCGGTCGACGCGGGGGAGGGCCGGCGGGGAAGGATCGACGGGGAGCGTGACGCGGAGGCGGGCGTGTCCAGCGCCCGCCCGTCCGCGTTGACTCCGGCGGAACCGCACCCGCGGACCCTGCGGAACCGCACCGGAGGAGAAGCGCCGCGCCGACCCCCGGCGCGGCACCTTCGGCAGCGGCGCCTGACGGGCTGCCCGGCCGTACGTGCCGCCCGGCTGTACGAAAGGCTCAGGCGGACGCGCCGCTCAGCGGTACGCGACCAGCGCGTACCGCTCGTCGCACACCGGGCCACCCCACAGCTCGTCGTCCCCGCTGAGCGGCTCGACCCGCAGCTCGGCCACCAATGGTCGTACGGCACCGGCGAGTTCGTCCGCCCCGATGCCGCCGCTCCACGGCAGCCGCTCCGCCCCGGCCGCGTAGGGTGCCACGGCCTGCCCGGCCTCGCGCCACCGGCCCTCGATCAGGACCAGCCGGCCGCCCGGGCGCAGCAGCCCCACCCAGGCGCGGAGGGCCCGCTCGGGCTCGGGCAGCGTCCAGATCAGGTGGCGCGACAACAGGACGTCGAAACCCTCGCCCCCGACCGGCGGTGCCGCCGCATCACCCACCAGGAACCGGCCCGGCAGCCCCGCCGCCGCGAGCTTCGCCCGCGCCCGCTCGACCATGCGCGGTGCCAGGTCCACCCCGGCCACCCGGTGCCCGTCCGCCGCGAGCAGCGACGACAGCGAGCCCGTGCCGCACCCCATATCGAGCACGTCGCAGGCCTCACCCGGCACCCACCCCCGAACCCGCCGCACCCACGCCGCCCGGACGGAGGCGTCCCGCAACCCGTGGTCGGGCTCCTCGTCGAAGGCCTCGGCGGCCGCGTCCCAGTACTCGGCGATGTCGGGGCCGGAGCCGGAGCCGGGGTCGGAGGCGGGCCCGCTGGAGTCGTCGGAGTCGCTCATGCCGGGCATTGTCCCCACCGCCACTGACACCGGCCGTACCGCTGCTCACCAGGCCGCTCCCCGGCGACGACCACGGCGAGGTGGTCGAGCCGTGAGCCCCAAGCGCGGTGACGACGTCCCGTCGCCGCCCATCGGTGACGAGTGGCGGCTGCGGATCGGTACGAGCGAGGCCGCCAAGGGCTGGAGTGCGAGGTGACCGCAGGGGGGCGGGTGCGTTACCTGGTGGACGAGGCGGGCCGGGCCGTGCATGTCGTCTACGCCTCGTCCCGGCATCCGAAGGACACTGACGCGTAGTCCGGGCGGCCCGGTCCGCGCCGTCTCCGGTGCCTTGCGGCGCCCTCAGGCCGTCGCGTCCAGGGCCGGCGGCTGCCAGTCGTAGATCGGGGCGGAGCGGCGGAGGAGGGCGCGGGCGGGGAGGAGGCCAGCGAGGGTGAGGGCGGTGGTGCGGAGGAGGGTGGCGACGGGGGTGCGGAGGGCGACGAGGTCGCCGATGCGGCGGGAGCCGGTGACGATGGCGGTGGTGCGGGGGAGGCGGGTGGCGGTGTAGGCGGGGAGGGCGGTGGCGGGGTCCGTGGACGGGGTCAGCAGGGAGGCGAGGACGACGGCGTCCTCGATGGCCTGGCAGGCGCCCTGGCCCTGGAAGGGGCACATCGCGTGGGCGGCGTCGCCGAGGAGGGCGACCCGGCCCTGGTGGTGGGCGGGCAGCGGGTCGGCGAGGTCCCAGACGTCGTGGCGCAGGACGCGCTCCGGCTCGGCGAGCGCGAGGAGTTGGGGTACGGGCGCGCACCAGGTGCCGTACCGGCGCAGGAGTTCGGCCTTCTCGTCGCCGTCGGCGGCGCGGGCGCCGGCCGGGGCGAGGGCGGCGCCGTACACGTAGACGCGGCCGTCGGCGAGCGGGACGATCCCGGCGAGCTGTCCGCGTCCCCAGATCTCGCCGGCGGCGTCCGGTCGGCGGGTGGGGGTGACGATGGTGCGCCAGGTGGTGAAGCCGCTGTAGCGGGGGCCGGGGTGCTGGGGGAAGAGCAGGCCGCGGGTGGCGGATCGGATGCCGTCGGCGGCGACGACCAGCCCGGCGGGCCGGTCGCCGTCCGGGGTCCGGACGACGGCGGGTTCGGTGGCGCTGCCGGGGGTGACGAGCGAGGCGGGCGAGTCGGTGCGGACGGTGCCGTCCGGGAGGGCGTCGACCAGGGCGGCGATGACATCGGCGCGGGCGACGGCGGCGATCGGGTCGCCGAATTGGGCCTCGAAGGTGGCGGTGTCGGTGCGGGCGAGCCAGCGGCCGGAGGGGTGGCGCAGGCCGATGGCGGGGTGCGGGGTGGCGAGGGCGCGCAGGCGTTCGCCGACGCCGAGCCGGTCGAGGGCGCGCAGGGCGTTGGGGGCGAGGGCGAGTCCGGCGCCGACGGGTTCGAGCGAGGCGGCGCGTTCGTGGACGGCCACGGGGATGCCCTGCCGGTGGAGGGCGAGGGCGGCGGTGAGCCCGCCGATGCCGCCGCCGATGACGATCGCCTGGTGCCTGTCCATGGGTGGGCTCCTCATCTCGCACTACGGCTGTAGTTAGCGCTGCCCGCACACCGTACTACGGATGTAGTGCCGCAGACTACTGCCGTAGTAGGTTGGGACGCCCGAGGAGAAAGGCCATGATCGGACCCATGACGCCCCCGCGCCCGACCCTGATCGCCGACGCAGCCATCGCCCTGATCGCCGAACGCGGCCTGCGCGGGCTGACCCACCGCGCCGTGGACGAGGAGGCCGGGCTGCCCGCCGGCTCGACCTCCAACCTCGCTCGGACCAGGGCCGCCCTGCTCGAGGTCGCGCTCACCCGGATCGTCGAGCGGGAGACCCGGGAGCACCCCGTCCTCACCGGTGAGCCGCCGGCCGACACCCCGCCGCGCGAGCTGCTCGTACGGGTCGCCGCCGATCTGCTGTTCCAGGCGCTCACCACCGGACGCCGGCTCACCCTGGCCCGGCTCGAACTCGCCCTGGAAGCCACCAGGCGGCCCGAACTGCGCGCCGTCTACGACCGGTTGGGCGCGCGCTTCGCCGACGCCGCCGCCGTCCTGCTCGCCCGGTGCGGCTCGACCGACCCGGCAGCCGACGCCCGACGGCTGGTCCGCTGGTGCGACGGCGTGCTGTTCAACGCGACGGCCGGCAGCGGGCACTGGCGCACGCCGATGCCGGAGGAACTGCGCGACGATGCGGCGCGCTACCTCGACGCGCTGCTCACGGCGGCAGAGTAGGAGCCCGGGGGAGAGGCCCGGGTCGTCCCGCTTATACTCCGTTACTCCGTGTGCTCGATCGGCCAAGGGGGAGACATGAGCGTGGTCAGCCTCGTCGCACCGGTGTTCCTCCTGCTCGTGCTGCTGGTGGTGCGGGTGGTGACACTTCCGCTGCTGCTGTGGCTTCAACGGGCGACGCGCCAACGGGCGGCGGCGGCCGTGGGTGCGGGCGCCCCGGTCAGTCGGGTGCCGTTCATCGCCGCGCCGCTGGTGGGGCTCGTCTGCGCGGCAGGGCTGGATGCCCTGTTGTTCCTCGGCGACACCGACACCCTCCGGATGCTGCGGGAGCCGATCGACACCGACAACGTGCGCTACCTGAGCAGGGAGGCGCACCTGGCCCTCCACACGGCGAGGCTCTGGTACCTCGTTCCCGTGATCTCGGCCCTGGTGCTCTGGCTGCTGTTCTGGTTCCTGACCCAGCGCAACCTGCTGACCGTCCGCATGCCGGAGCAGGTCCGGTCGGCACGTGCCACCTGGCGCCGGGTCCTCGGCCTGCTCGCCCTGCGCGCGGTGATCGGCGTGTTCGCCCTGCCGTACTGGCTGGTCTTCGCCGTGCTGCTGTTCCAGATCGGTGCGGCCGTCACCAGCAGGCGGCACGAGCCGGTCGTCACCAGGTCGAACACCGCCGCACCGGCCACCCCTGCGCCGAACGCGGCCGCGACCACCCCGGCGCCGCAGGCGTACGTTCCGACGCAGCACGTTCCGGCCGCCCCGCCGGTGCCGCAGTTCGCGCCGCCCGTGTCACCTGCGCCGCCCGTATCACCTGCCCCGCCCGTGGCCCACGGTCCACTCCGTGTCCACGAGCCCCGCACGATCGGCGGCTACCAGCTCCTCGGCCGGATCGGCTCCGGCGGGATGGGCACGGTCTACCTCGCCCAGCGCCAGGGCTCCGCCACCCAGGTCGCCCTGAAGACCATCAACCTCGAACTCCTCGACGACGCCGAGCTGTTGCGCCGCTTCCAGCGTGAGTCCGAGGTGCTGGCCATGATGCCCGGCGCCTACACCGCCCGGGTGCTCGACGCGGGCGTGGATGCCGGACGTCCGTACCTGGCCATGGAGTTGCTGGACGGCCGCCCGCTGGACGTCCACTTGCGGGAGCAGGGGCCGATCCGCTCCGCCGAGGCGCTCCGCGCGCTCGCGCTGGCGCTGGCCGTGGCGCTGTCCGGGGTGCACCGGCTCGGGCTGATCCACCGGGACCTCAAGCCGGCCAACATCATGCTGACCACGGCCGGCCCGCGCCTGCTGGACTTCGGCATCGCGGCGATCGTGGACGGCACCCGGCTCACCGCCACCGGCGGCGGGCCCGGCACCCTGACGTACATGGCGCCGGAGCAGTTCGGCGATGAGCGGGTCGGTACGGCCGCCGACGTGTGGGCCTGGGCGTGCTGCGTGGTGTGCGCGGCGCACGGGGCCAGCCCGTTCGCGGCGACCAGCACCGGCGCGGTGATCCGCCGGATCGTGGACACCGGGCCCGAACCGACCGCGCTGGCGGCGGTCCGGGCTCTCGACCCGGCGCTCGCCGCCGTCGTCACCCGCGCGCTGGCCATCGACCCGGCGCAGCGCCCGGCGGACGGCGCCGCCCTGCTGGCAGTGCTGGAGGCGGCCCAGCCGACGACGCCGGACCCCGTGGCCGTCGACGACCAGATCACCCGGGGTTGGCGGACCCTGGTCCTGTAGCGGCTCTGCCCGCGACCGTCACCCGGGGCGGATGGGCGCGGGCGGTCACCCGGGGCGGATGGGCGCGGGCAGTCAGCCGCGGGCGGACACCCGCGCGAGGATCAGCTCGGCGCACTCGTCCGCCGAGGTCCGGGAGCTGTCCACCACCAGGTCGTACGCGACCCCCTCGTGCACCGCTTCCGCCTGCGCGGCGGCCATCCCGGCCACCCGGTCGCCGCGCGCGGCCTCCCGGGCCGCGGCCACCGCCGGGTCGCAGCGCACGCCGACCCAGAGCACGTCCAGGCCCTCCAGCGCCGCCCGCCAGCGGGCCTGCGAGGCGGTGGTGCCGAGGAACACCTCGTCCACCACGATCCGGGCGCCGGCCCGGGCCATCGCCGCCACCCCGACCGTCCAGGCGGCGTCCAGCGCGGCGAAGGCCGGCCCGACCTCGACCGTGCCGGTCCCGTCCTCCAGGCCGCCGATGCCCTCCC
This sequence comes from Kitasatospora sp. NPDC033851, assembly GCF_055576085.1. Lineage (NCBI taxonomy): Bacteria > Bacillati > Actinomycetota > Actinomycetes > Kitasatosporales > Streptomycetaceae > Kitasatospora > Kitasatospora sp. NPDC033851. The sequence continues at coordinate 290,123 of NZ_JBVIRL010000007.1, forward strand.
CGCCGCTGCGCAGCGAGGGCGGCAGGGCGCCGACCATGGTGTCCGCGCCGAGGTGCAGCCACGGCTGCGGCAGCAGTTCCTGCAGACGGTGGGCGATGCTGGATTTGCCGGAGCTGGAGCCGCCGTTGAGGACGATCACATGCATGCGCGCATCCTACGCAGTCGCCCCCTACACGGCGGCCGCCCCGCGCGGAGTGCCGTCGTAGGCCGCCGCCGCGGCCGCGAAGGACGCTGCCAGCGCCGGCGCCCCCGCCCAGTGCAGGTGCAGGTAGGAGGCGTGCACCCGGCCCGCGGCGAAGCCCTCCGTGCGGGGCCCGGTCGGCAGGCGCCAGCCCCAGGCGGGGTGTTCGCCCGCGCCCGGTTCGCACACCGTCCGGTGGAACTCGTGCCCGCGCACCCGGGTGCCGGCCGCCGCGAGCGGTGAGTCGTGCAGGGCGACGGCCTCCCGGTAGCCGAGGGTGAGGCGCTCGGTCATCCGGGCCTCGGTGTCGAGCACGCCGCACATCGGCAGGCCGTCCAACTCCCGCCCCAGGTAGAGCAGTCCGGCGCACTCGGCGGCGATCGGCCCGCCCGACGCGGCGAAGGAGGCGATCGCCGAGCGCAGTTCGGTGTTCCCGCTCAACTCCCGTACGTACAGCTCCGGGAAGCCGCCGCCGATGACCAGCCCGGCGGTTCCCGCCGGTAGGGCCGTGGCGTGCAGCGGGTCGAACGGGACCACCTCCGCCCCGGCCGCGCCGAGCAGTTCGGCGTTCTCGGCGTACGAGAAGGAGAACGCCGGGCCGCCCGCCACCGCGATCCGCGGCCGACCGGCCACCGGGGTGACCTCGGCCGACGGGTCCCACGGCTCGGCGTCCACATCGGGTGCCGTGCGGGCGAGTTCCAGCAGCGCGTCCAGGTCGACGGAGGAGCCGACCAGCTCGCCCATGTCGGCGACCGCCTTCAGCGCCTCCGCCGAGCGCTCCACCGCGGGGATCAGCCCGAGGTGGCGGGACGGCGTGGCGACCGCCGCCGAGCGGCGCAGCGCGCCCAGCACCGGCACGCCGGAGCCCTCCTCCAGGGCCTCGCGCAGCAGGTGCTCGTGCCGGTCGGAGGCGACCCGGTTGAGGATCACCCCGGCGAGCCGCACCTGCGGGTCCCAGGAGGCGAAGCCGTGCACCAGCGCGGCCACCGAGCGGGACTGCGAGGAGCCGTCCACCACCAGCACCACCGGTGCCCGCAGCAGTTTGGCGACGTGCGCGGTGGACGCCAACTCCCCGCGCCCGGAAGCCCCGTCGAACAGGCCCATGACGCCCTCGACCACCGCGACGTCCGCGCCCGCCGCGCCGTGCAGGAACAGCGGCGCGATCCGCTCGGGACCGCACATGAAGGCGTCGAGGTTGCGGCCCGGGCGCCCGGCGGCGAGCGCGTGGTAGCCCGGGTCGATGTAGTCGGGGCCGACCTTGTGCGGGGACACCGCCAGCCCGCGCGCGGCGAGTGCCGCGATCAGGCCGGTGGCGACGGTGGTCTTGCCGGCGCCGGAGGAGGGCGCGGCGATGACGAGGCGGGGGACGGTGCTCAACGGTCTACCACTCGATACCGCGCTGGCCCTTGCGGCCGGCGTCCATGGGGTGCTTCACCTTGGTCATCTCGGTGACCAGGTCGGCGAAACCGGTCAGCGCCTCGGGCGCGTACCGGCCGGTGATGACGACGTGCTGGCTGCCCGGGCGGTCCTTGAGCACGGCCACCACCTCGTCGGCGTCGATCCACCCCCAGTGCATCGGGTAGGTGAACTCGTCGAGCACGTAGAAGCGGTAGGTCTCGGCCGCGAGGTCGCGCTTGACCTGCTCCCAGCCCTCCTTGGCCGCCTCCTCGCTGGTCATCTCCTGTTCGGCGGAGCGCTGGATCCAGGACCAGCCGGAGCCCATCTTGTGCCAGTCGACGGTGCCGCCCTCGCCGGAGGCGCCGAGCACGCGCAGCGCGTTCTCCTCGCCGACCTTCCACTTGGCGGACTTCACGAACTGGAACACCCCGACCGGCCAGCCCTGGTTCCAGGCCCGCAGCGCCATGCCGAAGGCGGCCGTGGACTTGCCCTTGCCGGGGCCGGTGTGCACGGCGGTGATCGGCTGCGTACGGCGCTGACGGGTCGTCAGGCCGTCGTCGGGAACGCTCTCGGGGACGCCCTTGGGCATGGGTCAGGCCGCCTTTCGCATGGTTGTCGCGAGGTTGTCGCGGACGGTCGAGGAACGGTTGTCCCCGCGGTTCTCGCGGACGAGCGAGGCCACGCCCTCGGCGCGCAGCTCGTCCAGGCTGACGGCGGTGCCGCCGAGCTGCCCGGCCAGGGTGCGGGCCAGGCCCAGCCGGACCGGGCCGGACTCGCAGTCCAGCACCACGTTCGCCGTGCCCTGCGCGGCGAACAGCGCGGCCGCGCGGTGGGAGCGGGCGAGCGCGTCGCGGCCACCGGTGGCCCGGCCGTCGGTCACCACGACCAGCAGCGGGCGGCGGCTCGGGTCGCGCAGCCGCTCGACCCGCAGCACCTCGTGGGCCCGCAGCAGCCCCTCGGCCAGCGGGGTCCGTCCGCCGGTGGGCAGCGACTCCAGCCGGGCCGCGCCGACCTCCACGGAGGAGGTGGGCGGCAGCGCCAGCTCGGCGCCGGCGCCGCGGAAAGTGATCATGCCGATCTTGTCGCGCCGCTGGTAGGCGTCCATCAGCAGTGACAGCACGGCGCCCTTGACGGCGGTCATCCGTTGCCGGGCGGCCATCGAGCCCGAGGCGTCGACCACGAACAGCACCAGGTTGGACTCCCGGCCCTGGCGCACCTGTTCGCGGAAGTCGTCCTTCCGCAGCACCAGCGCCCGGCCGCTGCGTCCGCGTGCCGCCTGGTGCGGCGCGGCGGCCTGCAGGGTCGCGGTCAGGTGCAGCCGGCCGAGCGCGCCCTGCGGGCGGCGGGCGCGGATGGTGTGCCCGCCGGTGGTCTCGGCGGGGGAGCGGCGGCCCTGGGCGCCGTGGCCGGTGCCGCGGACGGTGAACAGCTTGGTCCGGTACGGGTCCCCGGCCGCGGCCGGCGTCGACTCCCGTGCGGGGGCCGGGTGTTGGGTCGGGACCGGCGACTGTGGCTGGTCGTCCCCGCCGGTCGTGGACGCCTCCGGGGCGCCGCCGTCGGAGGGCTCGGGCGCCCCGCCGCCGTCCGGACCACCACCGTCCGGGCCGCCGCCGTCCGGGCCGCCCTCGGGGTCGGGGCCGTCGCCGTCCGGCCCCGGGCCGTCGCCCTCGGGCTCGGGGTCGGGCTCGGGGTCGTCCCCCTGGGCGTGCTCCTCCAGCGTCCGGTCCAGCTGCTCCTCGTCCAGCCCCGGCGCGTCGAAGGGGTTGCGGCGGCGCCGGTGCGGCAGCGCCAGCTGGGCGGCCTTGCGGACATCCTCCTCCAGCACCTCGGTGCGCCCGTCCCAGGCGGCGAGCGCGACGGCGGTGCGGGCCATCACGATGTCCGCGCGCAGGCCGTCCACCTCGAACGCGGCACACACGGCGGTGATCTGACGAAGCGCCACCTCGGTCAGCTCGACCTTTGGCAGCAACTCCCGTGCGGCGGTGACGCGTTCGGCGAGTGCCCGCTCCTCCTCGGCGAACCGCGCGGCGAAGCCGGCCGGGTCGGCGTCGTAGGCGAGCCGGCGGCGGACCACGTCGGCGCGCTCGGCCGGGTCCCGGGTGGCGGCGATCTCGACGGTCAGGCCGAACCGGTCGAGCAGCTGCGGCCGCAGCTCGCCCTCCTCCGGGTTCATCGTGCCGACCAGCAGGAACCGGGCCGCGTGCCGCACCGACACGCCCTCGCGCTCGACGTACGAGCGGCCCATCGCGGCGGCGTCCAGCAGCAGGTCCACCACGTGGTCCTGGAGCAGGTTCACCTCGTCGATGTAGAGCACGCCGCGGTGCGCCTTGGCGAGCAGCCCGGGCTCGTACGCCTTGACGCCCTCGGCCAGCGCGCGCTCCAGGTCGAGCGAGCCGACGATCCGGTCCTCGGCCACGCCGACCGGCAACTCGACCAGCTGGGACGGCCGTTCGTGGCTCCCGGCGGCGGAGTGCGGCCCGTCCGGGCACTGCGGGTCGGGCGCGGCCGGGTCGCAGGCGAAGCGGCAGCCGTCCACGGCGGCGATGGACGGCAGCAGGCCGGCCAGCGCGCGCACCATGGTCGACTTCGCGGTGCCCTTCTCGCCGCGGACCAGCACGCCACCCACGGCCGGGGAGACCGCGTTCAGCAGCAGCCCCAGCCGCAGGTCGGCCATGCCGACGATCGCGGTGAACGGATAGCGGACGTCAGTCATGCGTCACTCCCAGGTGCCCCGGGCGCCAGGAACGGCAGCGATCCGGCCGCCGGCACCCCGCCCTCGATCAGCTTCCACAGCGCGTCGGTGTCCGCGTGTTCCTCGATCAGGTCGCCCAGCCGGTCCAGCCGGGCCTCGCGCGCCTCGGCGAAGGAGGTGTCCGGCGCCGGGACGAACGCCCGGCCCGCCAACTCGGCGACCTCGCGCAGGAGTTCGCGACGGAAGTCGTCGTTCTCCAGCACGCCGTGCCAGGTCGTGCCCCAGACCGAGCCCACCCGGCAGCCGTCCAGACTCTGCCCTCGGCCATCGGAGACGAACGCCTGGCCCCCCTCCACGGCCACCACCCCGTGGTGGATCTCGTAGCCCTCGACCCGGTGCCCGAACGCCTCGCCGACCGGCCGCGCCAGCACCTTCTCGGCGCCGAACCGCACCTGCGTCGGCAGCAGGCCGAGCCCGTCGACGGCGCCCGCCTTGGACTCCACCTCGTCGACGATCCCGCGCGCCAGCATCTGGTAGCCGCCGCACACCCCGAGAACCGGCAGCCCGGCCGCCGCCCGCGCCTTCAGCGCCGGCTCCAGGCCGCGCTCGCGCAGCCAGGCGAGGTCCGCCACGGTGGCCCGGGTGCCGGGCAGCACCACCAGGTCGGCGTCGGCCAGCTCCTCGGGTCTGGTGGCCCAGCGCACCAGCACGCCCGGCTCCTGCGCCAGCGCGTCCAGGTCGGTGAAGTTGGACAGCCGGGGGAAGCGCACCACGGCCACCCGCAGCACGTCCGCCCCGAGCGGCCCGCGCCCGTCGACCCGGTCCACCACCGTCGACAGGTCCAGCGAGTCCTCGGCGTCCAGCCACAGTCCGGGCAGCATCGGCAGGGTGCCCAGCACCGGACGGCCGGTCAGCTCGTGCAGCATCTCCAGCCCGGGCGCCAGCAGCCGCGCGTCGCCGCGGAACTTGTTGACGAACCAGCCGGCCACGTGCCGCTGGTCCTCCGCCGACAGCAGCGCCAGCGTCCCGTACATCGCCGCGAACACGCCGCCGCGGTCGATGTCCCCGACCACCACCACCGGCAGCCCGGCGGCCGTGGCCAGGCCCATGTTGGCGATGTCGCGGTCGCGCAGGTTGATCTCGGCGGGCGAGCCGGCGCCCTCGCAGACGACCACGTCGTAGCGGCGGCGCAGGTCGGCCAGGCACTCCAGGGCGCGCTCCAGCAGGACGGGCTTGCGCTCGCGGTAGTCCAGCGCACCCACCTCGGCGACCGGCCTGCCCAGCAGCACCACCTGGCTGCGGCCGTCCGCGCCGGGCTTCAGCAGCACCGGGTTCATCGCCGCCTCCGGCTCCACCCGGGCGGCCTGCGCCTGCATCGCCTGGGCCCGCCCGATCTCGGCGCCGTCGGCGGTGACGAAGGAGTTCAACGACATGTTCTGCGCCTTGTACGGCGCGACCCGCACACCCTGGCGGGCCAGCCAGCGGCAGATGCCGGCCGTCACCACGCTCTTGCCCGCGTCCGATGTCGTCCCGGCGACCAGCAGCGCGTTGCTCATGCCCCACCCCTCCTCTTACCGAACGCCCTGATCACGAGATGCCCCGCGACCGTCGTACCCAGTGCCAGCGCGCCCACCCGCCGGGAGAGCGCGCAGGCCCGCTCGATGTCGTCCACCGTCACCGGCCGCAGCTCCGCGCCCAGCACCGGACGGTGCTCCACGCGCTCGCCGTACTGCAGCGTGCCGCCCAGCCGCACGCCCACCGCCCCGGCGAACGCCGACTCCGCCTGGCCCGCGTTCGGGCTCGGGTGCGAGGAGCCGTCGCGCCGCCAGACCCGCCAGGCCGTCCGGGGCTGCGGGGCGGCGGCCACCGTCAGCAGTGCGGTCAGCCGGGCGCCCGGCCAGCCCGCCACGTCGTCCAGCCGGGCCGAGGCCCAGCCGAACCGGGCGTAGCGCGGCGAACGGTGTCCCACCATGGCGTCCAGGGTGTTCACCGCACGGAACGCCAGCAGCCCGGGCGTGCCCGCCAGGGCACCCCAGGCCAGCGCGTTCACCACGGCGTCGGCGGTGTTCTCGGCCACCGACTCGACCACCGCGCGGGCGATCTGCTGCCCGTCCAGCGCGCTCGGATCCCGCCCGCACAGGTGCGGCAGCCGCTCCCGCGCGGCCCGCAGGTCGCCGTCCTTCAGCGAGCGGCCGATGGCGCGGGCCTCCCGGGTGAGCGAGGTGCCGCCGAGGACCGTCCAGGTCGCGGCCGCCGCCAGCGCCGCCCGGCCCAGCGGGCGCCGGCCCACCGTACGGTCCAGGGCGAGCGCGCCCGCCGCGACCGCGCCCACGCACAGCGCCGTGTACCCGGCCCCGGCCGTACGGTCGTCGCGCCACAGGCGCCGCTCCAGCCGGGTCGCCGCGCTGCCGAAGACGGCCACCGGGTGGCCCCGGCGCGGGTCGGCGAAGCGGGCGTCGGCGGCGTAGCCCGCGACGGCGCCCAGTGCGAACGCGGCGGCGCGGGCCAGGGGGCGTCCGGTCGCAGGACGGACGGTCACAGGACGAACGCCGGAAGGGGGCTGATCGGAAGACAACTCATCGGGAGACAGCTCGGCGGAAGGCCGCTCGGAGTCCGGTGGGGCGGGGCAGCCTGCATCGCGTGCGTGTCCTCACTCAGGGTCCGCGCCCTGGATCGACGTAGCGGGGGCGAGAGTCTCCTGGCTTCCGGGTCGGACACACCCCCGGGGCCTTCCAGCGGCTTCTGACGGCCCGCCGTGGCGATCATTCCGAGCGTGCTCCCCGGTGACAGTGGCGGGACCGCGCCGGACTCGCACCGGCTTCCTCTCCATGCCTCCGATTGGCCCCAGGATCCCATCACGCGGCCGAACCGGGAGTCAACCGAGGTCACGGAGGGGTTGGTCACACCGGGCACCGCCCCGACGCGCTGTGGGATCGCCCAGCGGAGCACCGCCCCCGGACCGGCCGCTTCGTGGGTTCGGTCGCTGGGGCGCACCGCGGTCCGCGCCTACCGTTCGGTGGCATGCGTCGCAGAAAGACCCCCACTGTCCCGCCTCCGGTGCCGTTCTCCCCCGCGGCCGCCCGCGCCCACCGGGCCGGCCTCGGCCTGACCCCCGAGCAGGTCGCGGAGGGCATGGCCGCGCACGGCGTCCGGCTGCTGCCCGCCCACGTCCTCGCCTGGGAGGCCGGCGAGCTGCGCCCCAGCGAACCGGAGTTCATCGCCCTCGCCCGCGCCCTCTGGTGCCCCGCCGCCCAGCTGATGGACACCCGCCCGGTACGGCTGCGCGACCACCGCGTCGCCCGTGAACTCGGCCAGGCCGCCGTCGCCGACCGCACCGGCACCGTCCTCGCCACCTACCGGCAGGCCGAACTGACCGGCCAATGGGACGGCGACGAGGAACAGACCCGCGCCCTCGCCGAGGTCCTCGACCTGACCCTGCCCGAGCTCGTGGAGGCCACCGGCCGCCGGGAGGCCCTCGGCCAGCTCCTCCGCCAGTGCGTCGCGGGCCGCTGGCAACCCCACCTCCGCGCCCTCGCCCGCATCGTCCCGGCCCCCGCCGACACCCTCGCCGCCGCTCTCACCGTCCTCCACCAGGAACACCACGTCCCCACCCACTGGGGCGCCACCACCCGCGCCGCCCCACCCCCCACCACCGACTCCCTCACCCCCCGCTTCTGGCACCTCCTCGACGCCGCCACGGACTGACCCCGCGCCCCGACGCCGGACCCCGTCCCCGCGCCCCGACCCCGCGCCGAGTGACCCGGACGGCCCAGCCCGGTGGCCGGGCGGCCGGGGCGCCGGTGGACTGGTGCACGAACACCGTCCGGTCCGTGACCAACAGAGCGGGGATCGATATGCGCTGGGGAACCGCCGCCGTCGTGGCGGCCGCCGCCGTCGGAGCCGGGGCCGTCGTCCTGGTGATCGGCCGCCGGGCCTCCGAGCGGATGGTCCGCCCGGTCACGGCCGTGCAGGAGTCCGGGCCGGTCCTGGTCCGCGGCCTCGGCGTCGGGCGGATCACCTTCAGCCGCAGCCCCGAGAGCCTGCGTCCCGGCCGCTGGGCGGTCGAGTGGGACGACGGCGGCCACGCGGTCGTCGAGGAGGTCCTGCACAGCGACGAGGAGGACGTCACCCGTCGGCTGGTCCGCGCCGACCGGGGCACCCTCGTCCCCGGCGCCGAGGTCCGCTTCAGCCCGCGCGTCCACGTCGGCGACCCCACCCGGGCGCTCGGCCTCGCCTACACCGAGACCGCGGTCGACGGCGAACTCGGCGCCCTCCCCGCCTGGTACCTCGACGGCAAGCGCGGCACCTGGGTGATCCTCGTCCACGGCCCCGAGGCCGACCGCCAGCAGACCCTTCCGGTCCTGCCCGTCCTCGACCGTCTCGGCCTGCCCGCCCTCGCCGTCACCTACCGCGGCGACGAGGGCGCCCCGGCCTCCCCGGACGGGTACAGCCACTTCGGCGAGACCGAGTGGCGTGACGTCGAGGCGGCGGTACGGCTGGCGCTCGCCCACGGCGCGGGTCGGGTGATCCTCTACGGCTGGTCGGTCGGCGCCACGATGGTCCTGCAGACGGCGGCCCGCTCCGCCTGGGCGTACGCCGTCAGCGGTCTGATCCTCGACTCGCCGGTCCTCGACCTGCCGGCCACCGCCCGCGGCGACGCCGAACGGCTGGGCTTCCGGGGTGCGGCCGTCGAACTCGGCGCCCTCGCCGCCCAGGGCCGCACCGGCGTCGACCTCGCCGACTTCTCCCGCATCGCCGAGGGCGCCGACCTGCGCGTCCCGACCCTCCTCCTGCACAGTCCGGCCGACCGGGTCTCCCCGTTCCGCAGTGCCGAGCGCCTCGCCGCCGCCCGGCCCGACGTGGTCGGCCTCCAGCCCTTCCCCGGCGCCGACCACGGCACCCTCTGGAACTCCGCCCCCGACCACTACACCGAACTCCTCCGCCGCTGGCTCACCCCGCTCCTCTGACCGGGAGCCACCGCCCGTGCGGAGCGCGGGAAGTCGGACCCGCCGACTTCTCGTGCTCCAAGATCGGCCCGTCCCGCGCGCCCATCCGTCCGGATCCGGGCTCGACAGCCCTGCCGCCCGCCGACGGCTTCGGCGCGGCCCGCAGCGGTCGCCGCGCCGTGAGGGGCACATTTTTGGCCCCGCACACCACCCTCCCCCTCACGTTCCGTGACCGCTCGAACGGCCGCAGCAACCGTCGCGACTGACCTGGCATGAGCAGGCCACACGTTTCCGGCCAGGCGGTTTGCCTCTGTTGCCCGATCTTGCGGAGGTGTCGCCACCGGGCGCCCGGTCGTACGGACAACCGGATGTGACAGAAGGCCGGTACAAGGGGAAGACTGCTCGACGTGACGTCTCGGAACCCGCGCGACCGTGATGCCCCGCTCCCGCCTCCGATCGGTACCGGTGCGACGGTGACCCGTCTCCCCGGTACGGCCCACCGGCCAGCCGGTGGCAGGCCGAGCGGGGCGGTTGTACCCCGTAACGGCGTACCCCGGCGACGGGGACCCGCGCCGGCGCCCGGACGGGGCCGGGTTCCCGTGCCGGAGGGCTTTCCGGCGCCGGCCGAGCTGGCGCCGCTGGCCCGCCGGATGCTGGTGGACGCCGTCCGGATCGCCCGCTGGGCCGGGGAGCTGCCGGAGATCGACAAGCGTGGCGAGCTGCTCCCGGAGGACGCCCGTGCGGCGGGCCGGGCGCTGGCCATGACGGTCGGTGCCGCCGCCAAGGCCTGGGGGCAGGCGCTCCTGGTGGGCCTGGTGGAGGCCCGGGACACCGGGGCCGGTCCGGGCTGGCGCCTGCACGCCTGGGAGCACGACGACGAGGCCGTGGTGCGCGGCTGGTCGGCGCTGTTCGACGCCTGGACCCTGCTCGCCCCGGTGCCGCCCGCCGCGCTGCGCGGGGTGTTCGCCGTACTGGCCGGGCAGGCCGTGGACCAGGCTCCGCAGCTGCTCTCCTTCCTGCACCTGGTGGACGGTCCGGTGGCCGAGAGCGAGCTGCTGGAGCTGCTGCGCCGTGGCCTGGACGAGCGCCGGGTCGGCGGGGCCGGCGGTCCGGGCCTGTCGCCCGTGCCGCACGCGGCCTCCGCGGTGTCCGCGGTCCGCGGCACCTGCCGGGAGCCGCAGATCGACACCCCGGCCTCGCCCTCGGACGTGGCCGCCGTCCTGGACTGGATGCTGGACGGCCTGGCGGCCGTCGGCGCCCTGACGCGCAGGAACGAGGCCGCCGAGCTGTCGCCGCTCGGCCACTGGGCGGTGCGGGCGAAGCTGGAGGAGATCTGCACGGTCGCGCAGACCGCGGCCGGGCACATCGAGCAGAGCGCTTTCGAGCTGCTGAACGCCTGTGCGGACTACTCGCCGGGCCCGGCCCGCGCCGAGTACCGCGCCTGGGTGGCGGCCCGTCCGGCGGACCGGGCGGTGGCCGAGCTGCTGGAGGCGGCACGGGGCGACGACGCGCTGGTGCGCGGGCTGGCATTCGAGGCGCTGCGGGTGGCCGGAGGGCCGGCCGAGCAGGCGGTGCGGGCGGCGGTGGACGCGCCGGTGCTGCGCCCGTACGCGCTGCTGTGGCTGGCGGAGCGCGCGGACGAGGGGGTTTCCCCGGCGGACGTGCTGGGCGCGGACGACGCGGCCTGGCTCTGGGTGGACACGGCGGCGGCGGTGCTCGACCACGGCGAGACGGAACTGCTGGTGGGCCATGTCGAGGGTGCCTCGGCGGGCGACCCGGTGCGGCTGTTCGCCCGGGCCCGGCAGTCCGGGCACCCGAGGGCGGCCTCGGTGCTGACGGCGGTCTCGGGCGTGCACCCGGACCCGGGGGTGGCGCGGGCGGCCCGCCGTTCGGCCTTCAGCGTCCACACCGGCGGGGCGTAGCCACTGCGGGCTCGCTGGAACGGAGCACGGCGAAGGGCCCGGAACCGATCGGTTCCGGGCCCTTCCGCGTGGGTCGAATGAGCGGCCTCAGCCGAGCCGCGACTCCGCCCGCCGGGCGCGGACGTCGCCGACCTTCTGCCCCACCTTGCGGCGGATGACCAGCAGCGGCGCCATCGCGGCGAGCGTGATCTGGGCGAACGCGCCGACGTGCATCAGCGCGTCGCCGCCGGGCAGGCCGGTGGCCCAGGCGGCCAGGCAGCCGATGGAGACCACGATCCAGCAGAGCGTGGCGGTGGCCAGCAGCCCCTGCGGCTTCGGGTACTCGATCCGGCTGACCATCAGGTACGCGGCGCCGAAGATGGCGAGCAGACCGGGCAGGAACGGCGGGTCGAGCAGCACGATGGCGATGACCGTCATCGCGCCCATCGGGCAGGGCATGCCCTGGAACACCCCGGGCCGCATCTTGACGGCCGAGAAGCGGGCCAGCCGCAGGACGACCGCGAGCAGCACGGTGATCGCGATGAGCGCCGAGAGCTTGCTGTTGGAGCCCTGGGAGACCATGCCCCAGACCGCGACGAAGTAGGCCGGCGCGATGCCGAAGCTGATCAGGTCCGCCAGGTTGTCCAGTTCCGCTCCGAGGGCGGAGGAGCGCAGCTTGCGCGCCACCAGGCCGTCGAAGAGGTCGCACATGGAGCCGATCAGCAGCAGCGTGACCGCGGTGGCGGCGCTGTGCCGGTCCGGAGCGGCGTCCGGGTTGGTGATGTGCGGGACGAGGACCCCGGTGGTGATCGAGTAGATCGCCAGGAAGCCGCAGACGGCGTTCCCCAGGGTCAGGAAGTCGGCGGTGGACAGGTGCTGGGGAGAGCGCGGGGCGCGCAGCTCGCGGTCGCGCGCCCAGCGGCGGCGGCGCAGGGCCGTCTCCTCGTCGTCCAGGCCGACGATTGTCTCAGGATCAGTCACGGTCAAGGCGCGTCACCCCGGCTGTGGTCTTCTGGCCGACCTCGACGCCGACCTCGACGCCGGCCGGCAGGTAGGTGTCGACCCGGGACCCGAACCGGATCAGGCCGATCCGGTCGCCCTGCTCGACCTTGGTTCCGGCGGCCACGTACGGCACGATGCGGCGGGCCACGGCCCCCGCGATCTGGACCATCTCGATGTCGCCGAGCTCGGTGTCGAAGTGCCAGACGACCCGCTCGTTCTGGTCGCTGTCCTTGTTGAACGCGGGGACGAAGCCGCCCGCGACGTGCTCGACCGACGTCACCGTGCCCGGCAGGGGCGCGCGGTTGACGTGGACGTTGAGCGGGCTCATGAAGATCGCGACCCGGGTGCGGCCGTCCGGCCAGGCGTCGATGCTCTGCACCACGCCGTCGGCGGGGGAGATCACTCTGCCCGTGGCGATCTCACGCTCGGGGTCGCGGAAGAACCACAGCATGCCCGCGCTGAGCGCACAGGCGGGTACCGCCGCCAGGGCCCACTTGCCGCTGCGCCGGGTGAGGGCGGTGGTCACGGCGGCCGTGGCGAGGGTGGGGACGAACCAGGGGGTGGCTCCGCGCGCGATGGTCACGCGGGGTCGCCGACCGGCCGCCGGGGCTGCGAGGGCATCGCGGTCCGTGACGGAAGTGCGAGGGGACGGGCTGATGGGCATCGAAGACCTTTGTCGCGGGGGATCATGGCCGCTGGACGGGGGCCACCGCGGGATCGGTAATAGAAGGGACGGCTTGCTGTCCCGGTGGATGCTATCGGGAGCACACGGTGGGTGGGCAACCCGCCTGCTCGTTCATGTGTCCGGTGGGAGCGCGTGTGCGCGTCCCACCTCTACGACCGTAGCTCGCCCCGGTCCGGTTCCCAAGGGACCTGACAGAGCTGGTGAGACTTGTCTCAAGAGGTGCCCCGGCGGAACCCGGTGGGGGAAACGGCCGTAGTGGCCGGAAGAAGGTGTGCGGAAGCGGCCGCCGGGCGTGTTGTCGCAGCTGTACGCCCTGCGGCCGCTTCCGGAGGGCCGTGCCGGACCCAGGCGGACCAGGCCGGGTCCGTGACGGGGCACGGCGCTCCGCCGGGACGGACCCGCACGCCCGTCGACCGGCGGTTCGAGGGGGCCGCCCGCGACGTGGTCCGTCGGCGGGCGGCCCGGGGATCACTCGGCGATCCGGTACTCCTCCAGGAGCCGGCGTCCGACGATCATCTTCTGGATCTCCGCAGTACCTTCACCGATGAGCAGCATCGGGGCCTCGCGGTAGAGGCGCTCGATCTCGTACTCCTTGGAGAAGCCGTAGCCGCCGTGGATGCGGAAGGCGTCCTCGACGACCTCCTTGCAGTACTCGGAGGCGAGGTACTTGGCCATGCCGGCCTCGAGGTCGTTGCGCTCGCCGCTGTCCTTCTTGCGGGCGGCCATGACCATCATCTGGTGGGCGGCCTCGACCTTGGTGGCCATCTCGGCGAGCTTGAACTGGATGGCCTGGTGCTCGGCGATCTTCTTGCCGAAGGTGGAGCGCTGCTGGGCGTAGGAGATGCCCAGCTCGAAGGCGCGGCGGGCGACGCCGCAGCCGCGGGCGGCGACGTTGACGCGGCCGACCTCGACGCCGTCCATCATCTGGTAGAAGCCGCGGCCCGGGACGCCGCCGAGGACGCGGTCGGCCGGGATCCGGACGTCCTGCAGCACCAGCTCGGTGGTGTCGACGCCCTTGTAGCCCATCTTCTCGATCTTGCCGGGCACGGTCAGGCCGGGAACCGAGGGGTTCGGGCCGAAACCGGCCTCCTTCTCGATGAGGAAGGTGGTCATGTTCTTGTACGGGCTGCTGCCGCCCTCGTCGGTCTTGCAGAGGACCGCGACGAGGGTGGAGGTGCCGCCGTTGGTGAGCCACATCTTCTGGCCGTTGAGGACGTAGAACTCCCCGTCCTTGACGCCCTTGGTGGAGATGGCCGAAACATCGGAGCCGAGGCCGGGCTCGGACATCGAGAAGGCGCCGCGGATTTCGCCGGCGGCCATCTTCGGCAGGAAGTAGTCCTTCTGTTCCTGGGTGCCGTGGGCGTTGATCATGTGCGCCACGATGAAGTGGGTGTTGACGATGCCGGAGACCGACATCCAGCCGCGGGCGATCTCCTCGACCACCAGGGCGTAGGTGAGCAGCGACTCGCCGAGGCCGCCGAACTCCTCGGGGATGGTGAGCCCGAAGAGGCCGAGCTGCTTCATGCCCTCGACGATGGCGGTCGGGTACTCGTCCTTGTGCTCCAGCTCGGTCGCGACCGGAATGATCTCCTTGTCGACGAAATCCCGCACGGTGGCGAGGATGTCCCGCTGGATCTCGGTGAGGCCGTCGGTCTGTGCGAGGCGTCCCATCGTGCGGCTCCGGAAAGGTCTAAGAGGGCGGGGGGGGGGGGGATTGCGGGGGCCCTGCCGGCGTGGCAGCAGGGCCCCCGTTACCGGGTGGGGGTCGGCCGATGACGGCGGCCTGCCCGTCCGGGGTCTCCAGGGGAGAGGGGAGTCAGGAGAGCGGGGTCGGGCGGCCGGGCTGCTCGCCGCCCCGCTCCTTGATGTACGTCTCGGTCGGCACCATCACCTTGCGGCGGAAGATGCAGACGACCGTGCCGTCCTGCTTGTACCCCTTGGTCTCGACGTAGACGATGCCGCGGTCGTCCTTGGACTTGGACGGCCACTTGTCGAGCACGGTGGTCTCGCCGTAGATGGTGTCGCCGTGGAAGGTCGGCGCGATGTGGCGCAGCGACTCGATCTCCAGGTTGGCGATCGCCTTGCCGGAGACGTCCGGGACGGACATGCCGAGCAGCAGCGAGTAGACGTAGTTGCCCACGACGACGTTCTTGCCGAAGTCCGTCGTCTTCTCCGCATAGTTGGTGTCCATGTGGAGCGGGTGGTGGTTCATGGTGAGCAGGCAGAAGAGGTGGTCGTCGTACTCGGTGACCGTCTTGCCGGGCCAGTGCTTGTAGACCGCGCCGACCTCGAACTCCTCGTAGGTGCGTCCGAACTGCATGGCTCAGGCCTCCGGGATCTCGAACTTGGTGGTGCGCTCCATGCCCGCGGCCCGGCCCTTGCCGGAGATGACCAGGGCCATCTTGCGGCTGGCCTCGTCGATCATCTCGTCGCCGAGCATCGCGGAGCCCTTGGCGCCACCCGCCTCGGAGGTGCAGTAGTCGTAGGCGTCGAGGATCAGCTCGGCGTGGTCGTAGTCCTCCTGCGAGGGCGAGTAGATCTCGTTCGCGGCGGCGACCTGGTCCGGGTGGAGCACCCACTTGCCGTCGAAGCCGAGGGCGGCGGAGCGGCCGGCGACCTCGCGGTAGCCCTCCTGGTTGCGGATCTGCAGGTACGGGCCGTCGATCGCCTGCAGGTCGTTGGCGCGGGCGGCCATCAGGATGCGCATCAGGATGTAGTGGTAGGCGTCGGCCGGGTAGCCGGGCGGCTGCTGGCCGACGACCAGGGACTTCATGTTGATGGAGGCCATGAAGTCGGCGGGGCCGAAGATGATGGTCTCCAGCCGGGGCGAGGCCTCGGCGATGGCGTCGACGTTGATCAGGCCCTTGGCGTTCTCGATCTGCGCCTCGATGCCGATCTTGCCGACCTCGAAGCCCATGGTCTTCTCGATCTGGGTGAGCAGGAGGTCGAGGGCCTTGACCTGCTCGGCGTCCTGGACCTTGGGCAGCATGATGCAGTCGAGGTTGGGGCCGGCGCCCTCGACGACGGTGATCACGTCGCGGTAGGTCCAGTGCGTCGTCCAGTCGTTGACCCGGACGACCTTGGTCTTGTTTCCCCAGTCGCCGTTGTTCAGGGCGTCGACGATGGTGTGGCGGGCGCTCTCCTTGACCAGCGGGGCGCAGGCGTCCTCGAGGTCGAGGAAGACCTGGTCGGCCGGGAGGCCCTGGGCCTTCTCCAGGAAGCGCGGGTTGCTGCCCGGTACGGCGAGGCAGGAGCGGCGCGGGCGCAGGCGGTTCACGTTCGTCATGAGGGTGGGTCTGTTCCTTCCCAGTGGTCAGCTGGTCAGCTGGTCAGTTCGTGGCCGAGGTCGGTGTGGGCGTCCACGGCTGGAGCTTGTTGGCGAGCCGGATCTCGTCCACGATCCGGCCGATGATGGTCGTGATGCCGAAGTCCTTCGGGGTGAACACGGCGGCGACGCCGGCGGCCTTGAGAGCCTCGCCGTCCGCTGCCGGGATGATGCCACCCACGATCACCGGGACATCCTGCACCCCGGCGCGGTTCAGGCGCTTCAGGACGTCGGGCACCAGCTCGCAGTGCGCGCCGGAGAGGATCGACAGGCCCACGCAGTGGACGTCCTCCGCGACGGCGGCGGAGACGATCTGCTCCGGGGTCAGCCGGATGCCCTGGTAGACCACCTCGAACCCGGCGTCGCGGGCCCGGACGGCGATCTGCTCGGCGCCGTTGGAGTGCCCGTCCAGGCCGGGCTTGCCGACCAGCAGGCGCAGCTTGCCGGCGCCCAGTTCCGCGGCGGTCGCGGCGACCGCGGCGCGGACCTGCTCCAGCTCCCCGCCGGGCTCGGCGGCGACCGCGACGGGCGCGCCGCCGACGCCGGTGGGGGCGCGGTACTCGCCGAAGACCTCGCGCAGGGCGAAGGACCACTCGCCGGTGGTGACGCCGGCCCGGGCGCAGGCGAGCGTGGCCGGCATCAGGTTGGCCTCGGTGGCGGCGACGGCCTTGAGCTCGGCCAGCGACTCCTGGACGGCGACCTCGTCGCGCTGTCCGCGCCAGGCCTCCAGGGCGGCGAGCACGGACTGCTCGGAGGCCGGGTCGACGACCATGATCGCGGTGTCGAGGTCGGCGGTGAGCGGGCTCGGCTCGGTGGTGTCGAAGCAGTTGACCCCGATGATCTTGTCCTCGCCGGACTCGATCCGGGCCCGGCGGGCGGCGTGCGAGGCGACCAGGTTGGACTTCAGGTAGCCGGACTCCACAGCCGGGATGATGCCTCGGTTGCCGGCCTTGACGCCCATCTCCAGCACCTTGGCGATCTCGGCCTCCGCGCCGGCCAGCAGCTCGGCGGTCTTGGTCTCGATCACCTCGGAGCCGTTGAAGATGTCGCCGTACTCCAGCAGGTCCGACTCGTACGCCAGCACCTGCTGGATCCGCAGCGACCACTGCTGGTCCCACGGGCGGGGCAGGCCGAGCGCCTCGTTCCAGGCGGGCAGCTGGACGGCCCGGGCGCGGGCGTCCTTGGAGAGGGTGACGGCCAGCATCTCCAGGACGATCCGCTGGACGTTGTTCTCCGGCTGGGCCTCGGTCAGGCCGAGGGAGTTGACCTGGACGCCGTAGCGGAAGCGGCGCTGCTTGGGGTCCGTCACGCCGTAGCGCTCCAGGGTGACCTTCTCCCACAGCCGGGCGAAGGCGCGCATCTTGCACATCTCCTCGACGAAGCGCACGCCGGCGTTCACGAAGAAGGAGATCCGGGCGACCACGTCGCCCATCCGCTCGGCGGGCACCTGGCCGGAGTCGCGGACGGCGTCGAGCACCGAGATGGCGGTGCACATCGCGTACGCGATCTCCTGGACGGGCGTGGCCCCGGCCTCCTGCAGGTGGTAGCTGCAGATGTTGATCGGGTTCCACTTGGGGATGTTGCCGACCGTGTAGGCGATCATGTCGGTGATCAGCCGCACCGACGGGCCGGGCGGGAAGACGTGCGTCCCGCGCGACAGGTACTCCTTGACGATGTCGTTCTGGGTGGTGCCGGTGAGCTTGGCGATGTCGGCGCCCTGCTCCTCGGCGACCACCTGGTAGAGCGCCAGCAGCCACATCGCGGTGGCGTTGATCGTCATGGAGGTGTTGGTCTGCTCGAGCGGGATGCCGTCGAACAGGGCGCGCATGTCGCCGACGTGGCCGACCGGGACGCCGACCCGGCCCACCTCGCCGCGGGCGAGGATGTGGTCGGAGTCGTAGCCGGTCTGGGTCGGCAGGTCGAAGGCGACGGACAGGCCGGTCTGGCCCTTCGCCAGGTTCCGCCGGTAGAGCGCGTTGGAGTCGCTCGCGGTGGAGTGGCCGGCGTAGGTACGCATCAGCCAGGGCCGGTCCCGCTTCTGGGGTTCGGTCATCGGATCGGTCTCACACGTTCCGGAAGCGGTTGATGGCGGGCAGGTGCTTCTCGCGGAGCTCCCGGTCGCGCACGCCGAGGCCCTCCTCGGGGGCCAGGCAGAGCACGCCGACCTTGCCCTGGTGCTTGTTGTGGTGCACGTCGAGGGCGGCCTGGCCGGTCTCCTCCAGGGAGTAGACCTTGGACAGGGTCGGGTGGATCTTGCCCTTGGCGACCAGGCGGTTGGCCTCGAAGGCCTCGCGGTAGTTCGCGAAGTGCGAGCCGACGATGCGCTTGAGCGACATCCACAGGTAGCGGTTGTCGTACTGGTGCATGTAACCGGAGGTGGAGGCGCAGGTGACGATGGTGCCGCCCTTGCGGGTGACGTACACCGAGGCGCCGAAGGTCTCGCGGCCCGGGTGCTCGAAGACGATGTCGACGTCCTCGCCGCCGGTGAACTCGCGGATCTTGGAGCCCAGGCGCTTCCACTCGCGCGGGTCCTGGTTGTTCTCGTCCTTCCAGAACCGGTAGCCCTCGGCGGAGCGGTCGATGATCGCCTCGGCGCCCATGGCGCGGCAGATGTCCGCCTTGGCCTCGCTGGAGACCACGCAGATCGGGGTGGCGCCGCCGGCCAGCGCGTACTGGGTGGCGTACGAGCCGAGGCCGCCGCTGGCGCCCCAGATCAGCACGTTGTCGCCCTGCTTCATGCCGGCACCGTTGCGCGAGACCAGCTGGCGGTAGGCGGTGGAGTTGACCAGGCCGGGGGAGGCGGCCTCCTCCCAGGTGAGGTGCTTCGGCTTGGGCAGCAGCTGGTTGGTCTTCACCAGCGCGACCTGGGCCAGGCCGCCGAAGTTGGTCTCGAAGCCCCAGATGCGCTGCTCCGGGTCCATCATCGTGTCGTTGTGGCCGTCCGGGGACTCCAGTTCGACCGAGAGGCAGTGCGCGACGACCTCGTCGCCGGGCTTCCAGGCGTTGACCCCGGCGCCGGTGCGCAGCACGACGCCCGCGAGGTCGGAACCGAGGACGTGGTACGGCAGGTCGTGGCGCTTGGTGAGCGGGGACAGCCGGCCGTAGCGCTCCAGGAAGCCGAAGGTGGAGACCGGCTCGAAGATCGAGCTCCAGACGGTGTTGTAGTTCACCGAGCTGGCCATGACGGCGACCAGGGCCTCGCCCGGGCCCAGCTCGGGCAGGGCGACCTCGTCGAGGTGAAGGGACTTGCGAGGGTCCTTGTCGCGGCTGTCGAGGCCGGCGAACATCTGCTCCTCGTCCTTGTGGAGCGTCACCGCTCGGTAGGACTCGGGGAGCTTGATCGCTGCGAAGTCCGCCGACGTGCTGTCGGTGCTGAGGATCGCGTCGAGGATTTCCTGCATGGCTGCCTCCGAAGGCGTACCTGTGTGAGGGTCACAGGGCGTCTGGGGGAACCGGGAGCGGACACCGGCTTCGCTGAGTTGGGTGGTGGGCGGGTCAGGCTGGGCGCCCGGTGTGGACCGGGCCGGGCTGGCACTGCTCCCGGGGTGTGGGAACACCGGACGACGGCGCGCCGAGGTGGGGAGCCGCGGCGCCGCGACTGGTGAGTAACAAGGTAGTGGCACCCTGTGCCACTCGTAAAGACACCGGGTGCCAGGAATTCCCGAGGCTCGGAACGGGCCGAAACGGCGCGTGACGCGCGTTGCGCGGGTAGCCGAAAGGCCCGCGCCGATTCGTCGGCGCGGGCCTTCGATGCTGCTCTGACCTGCGAAAATGCCGGGCTTACGACTCCCGGGCGCCGCTCAGTGCGGCCCGGATGCTGTCCACCACGACATCCAGCGGGGCATCCGTCCGGGCGACTGTGATGAGCACCTCACCCCCGGGGCTGGCACTCAGTACGCTCTCCGCCACGATGTCACCGGGTGCCCCACTGGCACCGGGTGCCACCAGGGATCCCCGGCGTCTGGCCCCCGGGGCACTGGCCGCCCAGAAGGTCCGCCGGATCACCTCGAAGGAGTGGTCCAGCTGCGCCTCCACGTCCCCCCGGCCGCCGGCCCGCAGCCAGCGCCGCAGCACGTGGTTGTGCGCCGCGACGACCGCCGCCGCCGACACCTCGGCCAGCATCGAGTCGTCCTCGCCGCCGCGCTGCCAGCCGGACGGGATGGACTCGCTGGTGTCGAACCGGCCCAGCAGGTACCGGGTGAACAGCCGCTCGTAGCGGGCCACCACGGCGATCTCCCGCTCGCGCAGCGCCGGGACCTGACGGATCAGCTGGTACCGCGCGACCGACACCCCCGGGGTGGAGGCGTACATCCGCAGCACCTCCTTGATGCCGCGGCAGACCACGTCCAGCGGGTGCTCCTCCGGCTCGGCGCTGGCGAGCAGGTCGGCCACCCGCACGAGGGTGTCGTCGTGGTCCGGGAAGATCGCCTCCTCCTTCGACCGGAAGTACCGGAAGAAGGTGCGCCGGGCCACCCCGGCGGCGGCCGCGATCTGGTCGACCGTGGTCTCCTCGTAACCCTGCGAGGCGAACAGCTCCATCGCGGCCGTGGCCAGGTCCTGACGCATCTGCTGACGCTGCGCCGCCGCCCGGCGGCTGCCCGGCCCGGCCTCCGGCCCGGTGCCCCCGGTCGAGGGGGCCGTCCGGTCGGCGCCGTGCGAACCGGCGGGGTGCTGCGGGGAGGCTGACTGAACCCGATCCATGTCCGGAACGCTACACGGCCCCGCGGGCGCGGCCGCGGGCCTTCCCCGGCGCACCGGGGCGACCGGGCCGGCCACGGCCGGCCGTGGCCAGCGCGCGGACACCGTCCCCGGGCTCCAGCCGGGCCGCGCGGCGGGCGCCGCCCCGTACGGGTCGCCGCCCCCCGGCTGCGGCGTGGTCACCGGCGCGCGTGGTCGCGGAAGCCGCGGCCGGTCTTGCGGCCCAGGCAGCCCGCCGCGACCAGGTGCTCCAGCAGCGGCGCGGCGGCCAGGCCGGGCTCGCGGAACTCCTGGTGCAGCACCTGCTCGATGGTCAGCGAGACGTCCAGGCCGACCACGTCCAGCAGCTCGAACGGGCCCATCGGGTAGCCGCAGCCGAGCTTCATCGCGGTGTCGATGTCGTCCACCGTCGCGTAGTGCTCCTGCAGCATCCGCACCGCGTCGTTCAGGTAGGGGAAGAGCAGCGCGTTGACGATGAAGCCGGCCCGGTCGCCGCACTCCACCGGGTGCTTGCGGACCTTGGCGGTCAGCTCCAGCACGGTCGCGGTGACGTCCGGCGCGGTCAGCACGGTGGAGACCACCTCGACCAGCTTCATGGCCGGCGCCGGGTTGAAGAAGTGCATGCCGATCACGTCCTGCGGCCGCGAGGTGGCGGTCGCGCAGCTGATCACCGGCAGCGAGGAGGTGGTGGTGGCGAGCACCGCACCCGGCTTGACGATCTTGTCCAGGGTGGCGAACAGCTCCCGCTTGACCTCCAGGTCCTCGGCCACCGCCTCGACCACCAGGTCGACGTCGGCCAGCTCGGCGTACCGGCCGACCGGGGTGACCAGCGCCAGCGCGGCGTCCCGCTGCTCGGCGGACATCCGGCCCTTGGCGACCGAGCGCTCCAGGGACTTGGCCAGCTGCGCCTTGGCCCGGTCGGCCTTCTCCTGGCTGCGGGCGGCCAGCAGCACCGGGTGTCCGGCCTTGGCGAACACCTCGGCGATGCCGGTGGCCATGGTGCCCGAGCCGCAGACACCGACGGTACGGACCTCGCGGCCCGGCACCTTCGGCAGCGCCGGCCCGGTGGCCGCGTCCACGGCCTTCGAGGAGCCCGGCGCCTCGTAGGTGTAGAAGCCGCGGCCGGTCTTGCGACCGAGCAGCCCGGCCGCGACCAGCTGGCCGAGGATCGGGGCGGGGGCGTGCAGGCGGTCCCGGGACTGCTCGTACATCGCCTCCAGGACGGTGCGCGCGGTGTCGACGCCGATCAGGTCGAGCAGCGCCAGTGGGCCCATCGGCAGGCCGCAGCCGAGCCGCATCGCGGCGTCGATGTCCTCCCGCGAGGCGTACTTGGACTCGTACATCGAGGCGGCCTGGTTCAGGTACGCGAACAGCAGGCCGTTCACCACGAAGCCGGCCCGGTCGCCGGCTGCCACCGGCTCCTTGCCGAGGTCCCGGGCGAAGGCGGCGGCGTCCTCGGCGGTCTGCGGGGAGGTCAGCACGGTGCGGACCACCTCGACCAGCTTCATGGTGTGCACCGGGTTGAAGAAGTGCAGGCCCAGCACTCGCTCCGGACGGGCGGTCGCGGCGGCGATCCGGGTCACCGAGAGCGCGGTGGTGCCGGTGGCCAGCACGGTGGCCGGCGGGCAGATCCGGTCCAGCTCGGCGAAGATCTCCCGCTTCAGCTCCAGCTGCTCGGGCACCTCCTCGATCACCAGGTCCGCTCCGGTGGCGGCCGCCAGCTCGTGTCCGACCGAGATCCGGGCCAGCAGCCCGGCGCGCTCCTCGGCGGTGAGCCGCTCCCGGTCGACCGCGTGCGCGGTCGCCTCCTCGATCCGGGCCAACGCCCGGGCGGCCGAGTCCTCGGTGGCCTCGATGCCGATCACCCGGCGGCCGCTCTTGGCGACCGCCACCGCGACGCCGGCACCCATCGTGCCGAGGCCGACGACGGCAACAGTGGGGAAGGGACGCTCCATCTGTCCTGAACTCCTAGTCATGAAGGGCCCGCGCGTGCTCCGGCGGGCACGCCGCCGCGCCCGGACACCGGGGGCGGCCGCCGCCGGAGGAGGGTTCACGCGCGGGGGCTTGGGGAGATGACGGGGTTCGGCCCACCAGGGCAGCGGCCGGTCCGCTCCGGCCGAACTGCGGGTGTGCCGTGGTACTCAGGCGCTCGAAGGTGAAGGAAGCGGCTCTGATGCGAGGAGAAACCCGGCCCGCCGCGGTTCGCGGCGCCGGCCGGTGAAAACGCACCGCGCGAGCGCCGCAGACACGGCGATCGCAGGCTCCCGCCGGTGCGGCTCCCGAAGCCCGGCGATGGTGCGTGCGGCCACTGTAGCGAAGCTACTCACCGGTAGGAAGGGGGCGTGCGCGGAAAACCGTTCGGGCGCGGGCCCGGCCTTCGCTAGGGTGATCGACGCGGGGGCGGCTCCGCGGCGTGCTTCCTTCTCCTCATCTTCCAATGAACCGAGTGCGCCCACTCTCCGCCCCCGCTTTGTCGTATCCACCGGGGGAAGAGCAGTGAAGGAGCAGAACACCGCCGCGGCCGGGACGGCCCTGGCCACCTACCTGCTGCGCCGCCACGGGATGTTCCCGGTCGAAGCCGGGGCCCCGCCCGAGGAACCGCAGCCGTGGACGGCCAAGGGCCTGGTCGCCCTCGAGGCCGACCTGGCGCAGAGCGGGTACGTACTGACCCGCGACCTGCGCACCGCCCTCGGCCGACTGCGCCCGGCGGACCTGGCCGCGACCGGAAACCGGCTGCTGGGGGAAATCGACGCCATGCTCGGCGCCGACCGCCGCCACGACCCGCTGTTCCGCCGCTTCCCCGACGGCGTGCCCTCGCACGCGCACGCCTCCTACTCCGCGATGATCCGGGGCTTCCTGCTCTGCCAGGCGAGCCAGATCTGCCTGCTGTGCGCGCGCGGCAGCGTCGAGGCCGGCGTCGGCGCCCTCGCCCCGTGCGCCCACCTGCTGTGCGGCGAGTGCTACGAGGAACTGGTCGAGCAGGGCCACGGCCGCAGCTGCCCGATCTGCGACGCCCCGCTGGAGCGGCCGCGCCACCTGAGGCCCGACACCAAGGGCGCCCGCGCCGTCGCCGACGGCCTCCCGCCCGGCAACCTCCTCAAGCCGCTGCGCCTCGCCGAGGCCCTCACGCTCACCGAACTCGCCGGCACCGCGCTGGCCGCCCTGCTCGCCCGGCAGACCCCGCTGAGCCCGCAGGACCGCGAGGACCTCACGCTGCTCCTCGACCACACCCCGGCCGACCCGGCCGCCTGGCTGCCCGCCGAGATCCCCGTCCGGGAGAGCCGCGCCACCGTGCTGGCCGCACTGCTGCGCCGCGACCCGGAGCGCGCCCGCCCGCTGCTCGCCGGCCACCTCACCACCGCCACCGACGTGCTGCGGCTGATCTGGGCGTGGTCCGGCGCCGAACCGGACCTGCTGCCGGGGACCGCCCGCACCCTGCGGCTGCGGGGCCTGCCCCGCCCGCTGCGGCGCGAACTGCTCGCCGTCCTGGACGCGTTCCCGGTCGGCACCCTCGCCGAGGACCTGCGCCGCCACCGTGAGCCCTGGCTGCGGGTCGGCGAACTGCTCCACCCGTACGAGCACCGCGCCCGCTTCCCGTACGCGGCGGCCGCCTTCGCCGTGCTCCGGCAGAGCGACCTCGACCTGCACGGCCTCGGCCCGCAACTGCGCGAGGCGCCCGCCCCGCTGCGGGTGCGCGAGACGCCGGGCGGGCACACCCGGCTGACCGTCGAGACCTTCGCCGCCGGGGTCGAGCACGCCCTCGAGCAGGGCGACCTGCCCGCCGCCGTCCGGCTGCTGACGCGCCGCCCGGGCGAGCTGGTGCGCCGGCTGCACCACCTGCTGCGGGTGCACGAGGCCTGGTTCCCCGGCCGGTCGCTGCCCGCCGAGCTCGCCGAGGCGCTGCCGGGAGCGCTGCGCGCGGTCGCGCCCGGCCCGCTGCTCGGCGCGTACGGGCGGCTGCGAGCCCCGCGCGCGCTCGGCGAGCGACGGCTGTACTTCCCGCGCGGCCGGGTCGCCTCGGCGAAGGCCCGCTCCGACTGGGGCACGCGCGTCCCGGCCGGGCTCAGCGCGCCGGTCTGCGCCCTGATCGAGGCCGAACTGCTGCGCCGGGCCGAGCGGTCGGCGGGGGAGGCGGGGCGCTACGAGGTGGCCGTGCTGGACGACGGCCTGGCCGACCTGGTGGTGCCCTTCGCCGAGCGCGCGAGCGCCAAGACCCTGGTCGCCGTGCCGCGCGGCAGCGTGCAGCGGCTCCCGGACGGGCAGCACCTGCGGCTGTTCGTGCACTGGATGCAGCGCCCGCACCAGCGGGTCGACCTCGACCTGTCGGTCGCCTTCTACGACGAGGAGTGGCAGTTCGTCGGGCTGTGCGACTACACCCGCCTGGTCCTCGGTGGGCGAGCCGCCGTCCACTCCGGGGACTACACCACCGCCCCGCCGCCGCACGGCGCCACCGAGTTCGTCGACCTCGACGTGCAGAGGCTGGGCAAGGCCCGTGCCCGGTACGCCGTGGTGGTGGTGTTCAGCTACAACGACATCCCGTTCGAGGACCTCACCGACGCCTTCGCCGGCTTCATGACCCTGACCCCGTCCGAGGCGGCCCGGCAGCGGAAGGGAAGCTTCCACCCGCAGAGCGTCCGCCAGCGGCTGGACCTCGCCGGGGACGCCAAGATCTGCGTGCCGATGATCGTCGACCTCCAGACCCGCGACTACACCTGGACCGACCTCAACCCCGGCTCCGGCAGCGGCTTCCACAACCTCGACCGGCACCACGACAGGATCGGCTCGCTGGCCGAGGACGTGCTGGCGCACTTCGCGCCCGGCGCCCGGGCCACCCTCTGGGACCTCGCCTGCGCGGCCGCCGCGGCCGGCAGCGACGAGGTGCTGGTCCGCGACCGGACGGGCTGCGGGCTGGACGTCTACCGCCGGGGCGCGGACGAGCCGGTCGCCGACTTCGCCGAGCGGCTGCGCGGACGCCACGTGAGCGACCGGCGCACCGAGGAGCGGCCGGACGACACCGCCCGGCTGATCGCCGAACGCCTGACCGACTCCAAGGCGTTCGTGGCGCTGGTGCACGCCGACGTGCAGGCCCCGGCCGGGGCGCACGGGACGTTCTACCGGCTCTACCCGGGCCGGACGGACGCCGCCCCGGACGCCCTGGAGCGGATCACCGCGGGGGAGCTGGTGGCCCGGTTCGCCCCGAACGGGTGAACGGATGGACGGCCTTCCGTTTGGACCACCCGATAGGGGAGTTACGGAAGCCC
Organism: Kitasatospora sp. NPDC033851; assembly: GCF_055576085.1. Classification (NCBI taxonomy): domain Bacteria; kingdom Bacillati; phylum Actinomycetota; class Actinomycetes; order Kitasatosporales; family Streptomycetaceae; genus Kitasatospora; species Kitasatospora sp. NPDC033851. Next base: position 316,212 of record NZ_JBVIRL010000007.1, read on the forward strand.
GACCGGCGGGGCAGCATGGGGACATGACCATCGGAACCGCCACCGCCGGCCCCACCGCGCCCGGTCCCGCCCAGCCGTCCGGGGCCGCCGGGCCGCTCGGCGCCGCCGGGGCGGCCGCCGTCGCGCTGCCCCCGCGCGCCGAGCGGGCCGAGCGCGCCGAGGCGGCCACCGACCGGCTGCGCACCGCCGCCGTGGAGGCGGTGGCCGTCACCTGGGTGGACAACGCGGGCATCACCCGGGTCAAGGCGGTGCCGCTCGGCGCCCTGACGCACGCCGCGCAGTGGGGCGTCGGCACCGCGCCGTGCTTCGACGTGTTCCTCGCCGACGACGCGATCACCACCAGCCCGATCATCGGCGGCCCCACCGGGGACCTCAGGCTCTACCCCGACCTGGAGCGGGTCGTCCCGCTGGCCGCCCAGCCCGGCTGGGCCTGGGCCCCGGGGGACAGGTACACCCAGGCCGGCGCCCCGCACCCCGGCTGCCAGCGACTGTTCGCCCGCCGGGCGGAGGCCGCGGCGGCCGCGCGCGGGCTGGGCATCAAGGCCGGCATCGAGGTCGAGTGGGTGGTCGCCCTCGCCGGCTCCCCACAGGAGGAGCCGCGGTACCCGACGCACGGCCCCGCGTACGGGATGCACCGGCTCACCGACCTCTCCGACTACCTGCGGGACGTCCTGCGCGCCCTCGGCGAGCAGGGGCTGAACGTGCTGCAGATCCACCCCGAGTACTCCCCGGGCCAGTTCGAGGTCTCGGTCGCCCCCGAGGGCCCGGTCGGCGCCGCGGACACCTCCGTCCTGGTCCGGCACACCATCCGCGCCGTCTCCGCCAGGCACGGCCTGCGGGTCTCCTTCGCGCCGGTGGTCGAGGCGGGCGCGGTCGGCAACGGCGGCCACCTGCACCTCAGCCTCTGGCGGGAGGAGCGCAACCTCGGCCACGGCGGCCCCGGGCCGCACGGACTGACCGCCGAGGCCGAGGGCTTCCTCGCCGGGGTGCTCGACGCGCTGCCCGAACTGCTGGTGCTGGGCTGCTCCAGCCCGGCCGGGTACCTGCGGCTGGTGCCCTCGCACTGGGCGGGCGCCTACCAGTGCTGGGGCCTGGAGAACCGCGAGGCCGCGCTGCGCCTGGTGACCGGCTCCACCGGGGAGCGGGCCGCCGCCGCCAACGCCGAGGTCAAGTGCTTCGACGCGAGCGCCAACCCGTACCTCGCGGTCGGCGCGGTGATCGCGACCGGCCTCGCCGGGCTGGACCAACGCCGGGCGCTCCCGCCGGAGTTCACCGGAGACCCGGCGGCCGCCGAGCCCGGCACGGTGCCCCGGCTGCCGGAGAGCCCGGCGGAGGCGCTGGCCGCGTACGAGCGCTCGGCGGTGCTGCGCGAGGCGCTCGGCGAGCCGCTGTACCAGGCGGTGCTGGCGGTGCGCCGCGCGGAGAGCGAGCAGTACGCCGCCGCCACACCCGAGGAGGTGGCCGCGGCCGCCCGCTGGCGGTACTGACCGGTGGCCCGGCCGGAGCCGCCCGCGCTGGTCGACCACCACTGCCACAGCGTGGTGGTGGCCGACCTCGCCGACGACGCCCTGGCCGGGCTGCTCACCGAGTCCGACCGCCCGCCCGCGCCCGGCTGCTCGCCCTTCGACAGCGCGCTCGGCCTCGCCGTGCGGCGCTGGTGCCCGCCCGCGCTCGGCCTGCCGGCGCACGCCCCGGCCGCCGACTACCTGGCCCGGCGGCGCGAGTTGGGCGCCGCCGAGGCGACCGGACGGCTGCTCGGCGCGGCCGGGCTGGACACCTGCCTGGTGGACACCGGGCTGACCGCCGCCGCGGGCCTGCCGCTGCTGCCGCTGGGCGAACTGGCCGAGGCCGCCGGGGCGTCGGTGCGTGAGGTGATCCGGCTGGAGTCGGTCGCCGAGTCCGTCACGGCCGGTGCCGAGGACTGGCCGCGGGCCGTCGCCGAGGCGTTGGCGGCCGCGGCCGACGGGGCCGTCGCCGTGAAGTCGGTGCTCGCCTACCGGCACGGCCTGGCCGCCCCGGCCGAACGCCCTGCCGGGCCGGCCGTGGTGGCCGCGGCCGGCGCCCGGCTGCGCGGCGGGCAGGACCGGCTGACCGACCCGGTCCTGCTGCACCACCTGCTCTGGACGGCCGTGGACGTCTGCGCCGAACTCGGCCTGCCGCTCCAACTCCACACCGGCTTCGGCGATCCGGACCTCACCCTGCACCGGGCCGACCCGTCCCTGCTGACGGACTTCGTGCGCGCCGCCGAGCCCAGCGGCGTCCCGCTGGTGCTGCTGCACTGCTACCCGTACCACCGCCAGGCCGCCTGGCTGGCCCAGGCCTTCCCGACGGTCTTCACCGACCTCGGGCTGACCGCCTCCTACACCGGCCCGCGGGTGGCGGCCGTGCTGGGCGAGATGCTGGAACTGGCGCCATTCGGCAAATTGCTGTTCTCCACCGACGCCTACGGGCTGCCCGAACTTTTCCTGGTGGGCACCTGCCAGTTCCGGCACGGACTGGGTGGGTTGCTGGATCGCTGGCAGGCCGATGGTGCGTGTTCCGCGGCCGACGCGCGACGGCTGGCGCGCCTGATCGCCGCCGACAACGCCCGTCGGCTGTACGGGTTGTAACGGCATCCTAGCTGCTCCGCAGCTGTGCCGCGGCGGCGCGATCCGGTCGGCCGCGAGCCTTCCGAAGCGTGGGGTCGCACGTCGGCGAACCATCACTTTTTAACAATCTTGAACCTGTTGCCCTTGTTGACCTGCGGACTTCCGGCCCCCGTTGTTGATCGAGATGTGACGATTAGATGACTGTCTCTTGCGCTTATCAGCGAATATTCATTAACGTCCCGGTCATTGCCAGTGCACCTGCCAACCGCAGCTGCCGCATGACGACTCGGGAGGGCCAACCCCAATGAGAGTTCCTCGGATCAGCCGGACCCGGTACGCGGCAGTGGGCCTCGTGCTCGCCACCGCCGGCGCCCTCGCGCTCCCGGCCGGCACCGCCGTCGCGGCTCCCTCGGCCGACTCGACGACCGGTCCGCTGCTCAGCTACGTCGTCAACACCAAGGCCAACCACGGTCAGGTGCAGAAGGTCGAGCACGCCGTCAAGAGCCTCGGCGGCTCCGTTGTCTACTCGTACGAGCAGATCGGCGTCGTGATCGCCCGCTCGACCGACACCAAGTTCGCCGAGAAGCTGCGCCTGGCCAAGGGCGTCGACTCCGTCGGTGCCAGCCGCACCAAGGGCATCACCGCCGCCGACCAGGGCAAGGCCGAGGTCGCCGCCGAGCCCACCGGCACCGCCGCCGCCGGCCAGGAGCCGTACGAGGCCAACCAGTGGGACATGCGTCAGATCGGCGTCGACAAGGCGCACAAGATCTCGCTCGGCAGCCGCAACGTCACCGTCGGCGTGCTGGACTCCGGCATCGACGCCACGCACGAGGACCTGGCCGCCAACGTGGACGCGTCCCAGTCGGTCTCCTGCATCGACGGCGGCAAGCCGAACACCGACTGGAAGGCCTGGCAGCCGGGCCCCGACGGTGACCACGGCACCCACGTGGCCGGCACCATCGCCGCCGCCAAGAACGGCAAGGGCATCGTCGGCATCGCTCCGAACGTCAAGCTCGCCGCCGTGAAGGTCGTCGACGACGGCGGCTTCATCTACCCCGAGTACGCGATCTGCGGCTTCGTGTGGGCTGGTGAGCACCAGTTCAAGGTGACGAACAACAGCTACTACGTCGACCCGTGGATGTTCAACTGCCCCAACGACAAGGACCAGGCGGCCATCACCGCCGCCGTCCGCAAGGCCGTCGCGTTCTCGCAGCGCAAGGGCGTCCTGAACGTCGCCGCGGCGGGCAACGAGAACATCGACCTGGCCCACAAGACCACCGACGTCTCGAGCCCGGACGACACCACCCCCGGCACCCGCCCGGTCACCAACGACTGCCTGTCGCTGCCGACCGAGCTGCCGGGCGTCATCGCCGTCTCCTCCGTGGGCGTCAACGGTGACAAGGCCTACTACTCCAGCTACGGCAAGGGCGTCGTGACCGTCGCCGCGCCGGGTGGCGACAAGCGCTACCAGCTGCCGAACACCCCGGACAAGGACGGCCGCATCCTGTCCACCCTCCCCGGTGGCAAGTACGGCTACATGCAGGGCACCTCGATGGCCTCCCCGCACACCACCGGTGTGCTCGCCCTGCTCGCCAGCACCTTCCCGTGGGCCAGCCCGGACGAGCTGACCGAGATGCTGACCAGCCAGGCCGAGTCCCACCCGTGCCCGACCGGCGAGGTCAACCCGGGCGGCGCCGGCCAGTGGAAGGCCACCTGCGAGGGCGGCGCGGACGACAACGGCTTCTACGGCGCGGGCATCATCAACGCCGAGAAGGCGGTCCAGTGGTGGCGCTGAGGCGCTGACCGCGACCACACCTGATCGCTGAGCCGGGGAGCGGGGCCACGTGGGCCCCGCTCCCCGGTCGCGTTTGAGTACCCGTACTCAGGCCGCCGCCGCGCCCGCCGCCCAGGATGGAGCCGTACCCACCGGAGCCACCACAGGAGTTGAGCGGCATGGCGCAGAGCCTCACCGGCCGGCAGGCCCTTCCCGGCAAGCGGAACCGGCTCGCGCTGGCCCTGGGCGTGGGTCAACTGCTGCTCGCCGCCCCGATGCTCGCCACCCTCGCGACCGGCGGCCTGGTGGTCGCGGTGATGGGCCTGGCCGCCGGCGCTTCGGCGCCCGCGGTGCTGCTCCTCGCCCTGCTGCTCACCGCCGGCCCGCTGATCGGCCTGGGCGTGGCGTTCCTGATCGTCCGGCTGCAGGGGCTGCCCAGGGACGTCGCGTTCCCCGCGGTCAGCTTCGGCCTGCTGCTCGGCACCGCCGTCGAGTACTTCGGCTGGATCCGCCCCGCGCTCGGCTGACCCTGTGGCCGACCTTCGGTCGACCCTGCGGCTGACACTCGGCCGACTCCCGGTCAGCCCTCGTCGACGTGGTGCTCCCAGACCGTCTCCACCGACGGCTTGCCGTGCAGGTCCGGCACCTCCCGCAGCCAGGCCGGGCGCCCGGCCCGGGTCCGGGCCGCCCGCCGCCGTTCGGCCTCGCGCAGCTGCTCGGGCGTGGCGAAGCCCTCCGGCAGCCACTCCCCGGCGAGCACCACCCGGGCGGCCAGATGGGTGACGTACGCGTGCCGGACGGCGTCCGCCGAGTCGAAGCCGGGCTCGTCGGCCAGCCACTCGTCCGGGACCAGCGCCAGCACCTCCTCCAGCAGCGGCACGGTGACCAGCGGGCCGAGCTCCTCGTCGGCCAGCCGGACGTCCGGGGCCGAGCCGCCGAGCGCGTGCGCGCTGAGGTCGTAGCGCTTGCCGACCGAGGCCTCGGCGCCCGCCCAGCGGTGGTGGAAGATCAGCGCGGCGCCGTTGTCGATCAGCCAGAGCCGCCCGTGCCAGACCACCAGGTTGGGGTTGTGCACGGTGCGGTCGACGTTGCCGGTGAGCGCGTCCAGCCAGACCACCCGGCCGGCCTCGACGGAGTCCACCGTGATCATCCCCGGCCGGAAGTCCCGCGCCCCGGGCAGCAGGTCCATCCCGAGGTTGAGGCCCGCGCTGGCCTTGAGCATGTCCTGGATCTCGGTGTCCGGCTCGTCGGCGGCGACGGCCGGGTCGAAGTCCACCAGCCGCAGCTCCGGCACCCGCAGGCCCAGCCGCCGGGCCAGCTCGCCGACGATCACCTCGGCGATCAGCGCCTTGCGGCCCTGCGCGGCCCCGGTGAACTTGACCACGTACGTTCCCAGGTCGTCGGTCTCCACCACGCCGGGAACGGAGCCGCCGGCCCGCAGCGGGTCGACGTAGCGCACTGCAGTCACCAGATCGAGCACACCGGTCACCCTATCCCGAGGCGTCACGGGCGTGACCCTGTGATTGGCTTGCCGGTGAGAGCGCTACCCCCCACACGAGGAGAGCAAGGTCATGGGACAGGTGCAGGCCACCACCGAGCGGGACTACGATGCCGCCCCCGAGCGGGTGTACGAGGCGCTGGCCGACTACCAGGTGACCCGCCCGAAGCTGCTGCCCGCGCAGTACAGCGAGTACGAGGTCCGGGTCGGCGGCACCGGCGCCGGCACCCAGGTGCACTGGAGGCTGCAGGCCACCGAGAAGCGCGTGCGCGACTGCCTCTTCACCGTCTCGGCGCCGACGCCGGACCAGCTGGTGGAGAAGGACGCCAACTCCAGCATGGTGATCACCTGGACCGTCTCCGCCGCCGGCGAGGGCCGCTCCAAGGTCACCGTGACCGCCACCTGGCAGGGCGCGACCGGCATCGGCGGATTCTTCGAGCGCACCTTCGCCCCGAAGGGCCTGAACCGCATCCACGACCAGGTGCTGGCCAACCTGGCCGCCGAGGTCCGCTGAGCTCCACCGAGGTCCGCTGAGCTCCACCGAGGTCCGCCGCCGACGCGGCCCGGTATGCTGACCGGCGCGATTCGAGCGGGTTGATCCTTCAACGCGCTTGAATCGCGCGGGAATTCGAGCGGCTCGGCCACCCGTGCGAGCCGAAAGCCGTACGGGTGGCCGAACCGCCACCTCCGGGTGACGAGGGCCGCCCGGCACGGGCGAGCCATCCTAGGCTCGCCGCCGTGCATATGACGATCCTTCACATTTCGCAACCGGTGGACGGCGGGGTCGCCCGCGTCGTCGCCGACCTGGTCCGGGGGCAGCGCGAGGCCGGCCACCGGGTGCTGGTCGCCTGTCCGCGCGGCGGACGGCTGGCCGAGGAGGCCGCCGCGGTGGGCGCGCTGGTCCAGGACTGGTCCGCCGGGCGCTCGCCGGGCCCGGGTGCCGCCGCCGAGGCCTGGCGGCTGCGCCGGATCGTCCGGGCGGCCGCGCCCGACGTGGTCCACCTGCACAGCGCCAAGGCCGGGCTGGCCGGTCGGCTGGCGGTGCGCGGCGCCGTCCCGACCGTCTTCCAGCCGCACGCCTGGTCCTTCGCCGCCGTGGACGGCGCGCTGGCCGCCGCGACCCTGCACTGGGAGCGCTTCGCCACCCGGTGGGCGCACCGGCTGCTCTGCGTCAGCGTCCAGGAGCGGGCCGACGGCGTGGCGGCCGGGGTGCACGCCGACTGGGCGGTGGTGCCCAACGGGGTGGACGTCCGGCACTACGCGCCCGCCGACCGCCGGGCCGCCCGGATCGCGCTCGGCCTGGACCTGGACGCCCCGCTCGCGGTCTGCGTCGGGCGGCTGTGTCGGCAGAAGGGCCAGGACGTGCTGCTGGCGGCCTGGCCGGAGGTGTTGCGCCGGGTGCCGCAGGCCCGTCTGGCGCTGGTCGGCGGCGGGCCGGAGGAGCAGCGGGTGGCGGAGTTGGTCCGGGATAGCGTCGAGCCGGCCCGGGTCCGGCTGGTCGGGGACGTGGCGGACCCGCGTCCGTGGCTGGCGGCGGCCGATCTGGTGGTGCTGCCCTCGCGCTGGGAGGGGATGGCGCTGGCCCCGCTGGAGGCGATGGCGGCGGCCCGTCCGGTGCTGCTGACCGATGTGCCGGGGGCGAGGGAGTGCCTGCCGCCGGCGGAGCGGGAGCACGCGGTGGTCCCGCCGGAGGACGCGTCGGCCCTCGCCACCCGAATGGCGGAGGCGCTGTCCGATCCGATCGAATGCGAGCGACGCGGCGCGCGGCTGCGCGACCACGTGGTGGTGCGGCACGACGTGCGCACCGTGGTCGAACAGGTGGACGTCCTCTACCGCCATCTGCTGGGCGCCGGACCGTCGGCGCGGCGGCGCCGGGCCCGTGTCCCAGAGCGGATCTGATCGTTTCACATGCCGTGAATGCCCGCCGTTCCGGCGCTGTCGTATTCGCACCCTCAACCGGATATGGGACGAGGCGTCAAATCTGGAATACCTATCAATGGGCGGCTGGAATGAAACGGCAAGTCAACTTACGGCCCGTAGACCCTGGTTCGGTATTGTCGGATTTTGCCTGCTTCGTTCAGATTTCATACCGGGAATTCACGGCTGAGCCCCTCGCGACCGAGTCCAGTGCGACCGGCCCCATTGCGATCGGCCCCGCCGCGGGAGATCCGAAAGCCGCCAGCGGCAGCAGGTGCTGTCAGGACCGCGCCCACCGGGCCGGGATGGCCGCCCCGGGCCAACCGGTGTCGGGGCACCGTCACCCCGGGCACACAGCAGGGGAGATCGTGCGCTGATGACCATTGACCACGACAGTGTGCCGCGATCGGGCCTGCCCCTGGCCGGCCCACGCCGGCCGGGCACCGGGCTCCTCGACCGCCCGGCGGGATCGGCACACAGTCGGACGGTCCCGGCGCAGCGCCGGCACCGTGGGGCGGTCCGCAACCGGCTGGCCCTGCCGCTCGCCCTGGTCCAGGCCGACACCATCGCGCTGTTCTCCGCCACCGGCATCGCCAACCGGGCCGTCGACCCGTCCGCCCCGCTCGACCCCCTGCTCGGCGTCCCCGCGGTCCTGCCCCTGCTGCTCCTGCTCAACCTGGCCGGCGGCCTCTACCGGGCCCGGCTCACCCTGTCCGTCCTGGACGAACTGCCCGTCCTGGCCGCCCGGGCGGTGGTCGCCGCCGCCTTCGCCGTCACCCTGTCCGGCTGCCTGAGCGGCCACTGGCCCGACTACGGCCCGGCCGACCCGGCCCGCCTCACCGTCCTGCTCGGCGCCCAGCTGCTGGTCGCGACCGTCGGCCGCGCCGTCCTCTACCGCCTGGTCCGGCGGATCCGCCGCAGCCGCCCCAGCCCCGTCCTGGTGCTCGGCGCCGGCGGGCTCGGCCGCCGGATCGCCGCCGCCCTCGGCGAGCACGGCGAGTACGGGATGCGCCCGGTCGGCTTCCTGGACGCCGACCCGCCGCTGCTCGCCGGCGACACCGACCTGCCCGTCCTCGGCGGCCGCGAAGTGCTGGAGCGCGAGGTGCGCCGGCACCGGATCCAGCACGTGATCGCCACCGCCGGCGCCGGTGACGAGGCCGAGACCGCCGCCGCCCTGCGGGAGGCCACCCGGCTCGGCTGCCAGGTCTGGCTGGTGCCCGCGCTGCGCGAGTTCGGCTCGCTGCCCACCGCCCCGATCGCCGGCAGCGACCACCTGTGGGGCTTCCCCTGCCTGCGGGTCGGCCGCCCGGCGATGCGCCGCCCCGGCTGGGCCGGCAAGCGCGCCCTGGACATCACCGCCGCCGCGTTCGGCCTGCTGCTGCTCGCCCCCGTCCTGGCGCTCTGCGCCCTCGCCGTCCGCTTCGACACCGGCCCCGGCGTGCTCTTCCGCCAGCAGCGCACCGGGCTGGACGGCCGGGTCTTCACCGTCCTCAAGTTCCGCACCCTGCGCCCGAGCAACGAGCACGAGTCGGCGACCCGCTGGAACATCTCGCAGGACCACCGGATGGGCGCCGTCGGCCGACTGCTGCGCAAGAGCTCGCTGGACGAGCTGCCGCAGCTGTGGAACGTCCTGCGCGGCGACATGAGCCTGGTCGGCCCGCGCCCCGAACGCCCGTACTTCGTCATGCGGTTCGGCCAGGCCTACCCCGAGTACGCCGACCGCCACCGCGTCCCGGTCGGCCTCACCGGCCTGGCCCAGGTCAACGGCCTGCGTGGAGACACCTCCATCGAGGACCGGGCCCGGTTCGACAACCGCTACATCGAGAGCTGGAGCCTCTGGCAGGACGTCAAGATCCTGTGCCGCACCGCGGCCCTGATGCTCCACCCGGACGGGAGCTGACCCGCGTGGCCCTGACCCTTCCCGCCGTCCCGCACCCCGCCTTACGGAGGGCGCTGCCCGCGCTCGCGGACCGGCCCAGCCTGCTCGCCGCGGCCACCGTCCTGCTGGTCTGCGTGCCGACCGGCGAGAAGGACGTCACCGCCGCCGTCCACGTCACCGCCGCCGACCTCGCCTCGCTGGCGCTGGTCGCCCTCACCGCGCTGAACCTGCTGCGCGGGCGGCTGCCCGCCGTCGGCCGGACCACCTGCGCGCTGTTCGGCGGGATCGTGATCGCCGCCGCCGTCGCCACCGTCGGCTCGATCGACCCGGCCACCAGCGTCACCGGCTTCGTCCGGCTGGTCCAGGTCTTCGTGCTGGTGCCCGCCGCGGTGCTCTGCTCGCTGCGCGACCGCACCGACCAGCGCCTGGTCCTCGGCTCCTTCGTGCTCGCCGGGCTGATCCAGGGCATGGTCGGCGCGAAGCAGTACCTCACCCACACCGGTGCCTCCTACACCGGCGAGCCGATCCGGGCCGTCGGCACCTTCGGCGCGCTGGACGTCATGGCGATGTCCACGGTGGTCAGCTTCGGCCTGCTCGCCGCCCTGGCCCTGGCGCTCGGGGCCCGCGAGCCGAAGGTCGCGCTCGAGCGACCGGAAGCGAGTGGGGAAGGCGCCACACGGGGGCCTCGTGGCGACGCCCGGCTGCGGCGGTCGATGTTCGCCGCCGCCGCCTTCCTCACCTTCCCGCTCGCCGTCTCGTTCAGCCGCGGCAGCTGGATCGCCACCGGCGTCGCCGCCACCGTGCTGCTGCTGCGCGCCGACGCCCGGCTGGCCGTCCGCAGCGCCGTCCTCGGTCTGGCCGCCGCGGTCGTCCTGGTCGGCGGCCTCGGCCTCGGCGGTTCCGGCGTCACCAAGCGGGTCAGCTCGATCGGCTCCGTCTCCGCCGCCCCCGACCAGTCCGTCTCCGACCGCTACGACCTGTGGGCCACCGCCGGGCGGATCTGGCAGGACCACCCCGTCCACGGCGCCGGGCCCAAGGCCTTCCAGCAGCTGCGCGACAGCCACGCCCCGCTGCGGCTGTCCTCCGGCAGCGACGCCGCCGACCCCACCATCGGCTTCCAGCGCGAGCCGCTGCTCTCCCCGCACAACATGTACTTCCTGGTCCTCAGCGAGCAGGGCCTGATCGGCATCACCGCCTACGCGGCGCTCTTCCTCGCCCTCCTGCTCGGCTGCCTGCGCCGCTCCCGGGGCTTCGGCCTCGCGGCGCTCGCCCTGCTGACCTGGGTGCTGGTCGACTACCTGTACGCCGACATCGGCGGCACCACCACCGTGCTGACCTCCGTCGTCCTCGGCCTCGCCGCCCGCGCCGCCGCCGGGGAGGCGGACCTGTGACCACCGACCGGCCGGCCGCCCTGGCCTCCGCCCTGCCGGCCCCGCGCAGCGCGCCCGCCGAGCAGCCGGCCCCCGCACCCGACCCGGTGCCCCGGCGCGGCTTCCTCGCCAAGGCCTTCGGCATCACCGCCGTGCTCAGCGCCGCCGGCTCCGGCCTCGGCCTGCTGCGTGACCTCCTGCTGGCCCGCTACTTCGGCGCCAACCAGGGCACCGACGCCTTCCTGGTCGCCTGGACCGTCCCCGAGACGGCCGCGCCGCTGCTGATCGAGGACGCCATGTCCTTCCTCATGGTGCCCGCCTTCGCGCTCGCCCTGGTGCTGCGCGAGGAGGACCCGGACGCCCCCGACCCGGTCCGCCAACTGGCCCGCGCCACCCTGCCCTGGCTGCTGCTCGCGCTCAGCTGCCTCGCCCTGGCCGCCGCCCTCGGTGCCCCGCAGCTGGTCGAGCTGCTCGCCCCCGGCCTGCCCGACCCCGGCCTGGCCGTCACCTGCACCCGGATCACCGCGATCACCGTGCTGCCCTTCGGCGTGGCCGGCTACCTGGCCGCCGCGCTGCGCGCGCACCACCGCTTCACCGCCCCGGCCGGCATCTACGTCGTCTACAACCTCGGCATCCTGGCCGTCCTGCTCGGCTTCCACGCCTCCCTCGGGGTGCGCTCCGCCGCCCTCGGCGTCGCGGCCGGCAGCCTGCTGATGGCCGGCCTGCTGGTCGGCCCGTTCCTGCGCGGGCTGCGCCAGGGCCACCCCGGCAGCAGCACCGGCACCGGTACAGGCGGCGGCAGCGGCGCCGGCCGCGCCCGCCGTTCGCGCAAGGCGCTGGTGCTGATGCCGCTCGCGCTGCTGCCGGTGGGCGCCTTCACCCTGACCCGCCAGTCGCAGGTCTTCGTCGAGCGCTACCTCGGCTCGGCGCTGCCGCCCGGCACCATCTCGCACCTCAACTACGCCGCCAAGGTCTCCCAACTCGCGATGACGGCGGGCATCCTGATCTGCACCGTCACCTTCCCGCTGGTCGCCCGGGCGCTCGCCGCCGGAGACCTCGCCGGCGCCCGCGACCGGGTGGAGAAGGACCTCGGCCAGGCGGCGGCCGTCGTCCTGCTCGGCACCGCCTTCCTGATGGCCTGCGCCCCCTCCGTCGTCGCGCTGCTGTTCGAGCGCGGCGCCTTCGGCCCCCGCGACACCGCCGCCACCGCCGACGTCATCCGGGTGTACAGCTTCGGCCTGCCCGCCCAGGCGCTGATCGGCGTGATGATCCGGCCGTACTTCTCGCTGCGCCCGGTGGTCCGCCGGGCCGACGACCCCGGCACCGAGGACGGCCGCCGCCGGCTGCTGGACTGGTTCCCGGCCGCCGCGATGGTGCTCGGCCTCGGCGTCACCGTCGCCACCGGCCTGCTCGCCACGCCCACCTTCGGCGCCCTGGGACTCGCCGCCGGCAACGCGGCCGGCATCACCACCACCGCCGCGCTGCTGCTGCGCGGCCTGGTGCTGCGCGGCATCCCGCTACGGCTGCGCCGGGTCCTCGGCGGCCACGGCCGGCTGGTGGCCGCCGCCGCCGGGGCCACCGTGCTCGGCACCGCCGCCGCCGGACTGGCCGCCGACCCCCTGCTCTCGACCCTCCTCGGGGGCCTCACCGTGGCGCTGGCCTTCGCCGCCCTGGGCACCGGTCTCGGTGCCCACGAGGTGCGCGGTCCGGTCCTCGCCGCCGCCCGGGCCCTGAACCCGCACACCGTCGCCACCGTCGCCGAAGAAGGGAAGCGTCCCCATGGACAATGAACGGGGCACCGTTCGTTCGGCCCAGGCGGGCGTCAGCAACGCCTCGCCGCACCGGGCGCGACTGCCCAGGAGCCGTCACCCGGTCGGTGAACCGCCGATTCCCGGCCCCGCCTCACCGTGGATCCTGATGTACCACTCGGTGGCGGTCGAGAAGGAGGACCCCTACCGGCTCACCGTCAGCCCCGAGCGGTTCGCCGAGCAGATCGCCTGGCTGCACCGGCGCGGCCGGCGGGGTGTCTCGGTCCGCGAGCTGATGCGGGCCCGCGCCCTCGGCCGGGACGACAAGCTGGTCGGCCTCACCTTCGACGACGGCTACGCGGACTTCGCCCGGTACGCCGTACCGATCCTCCAGGCCTACGGCTTCACCGCCACCGCGTACGTGGTCGCCGACCTGCTCGGCCGCGACAACAACTGGGACACCGAGGGCCCGCGCAAGAAGCTGCTCACCGTCCCGGAGGTCACCGAACTCGCGGCCGCCGGCTGGGAGATCGGCTCGCACGGCCTCGGCCACCAGGCGCTGCCCGGCCTGCCGGCCGAGGCCCTCGCGGTGCAGGCCCGGGAGAGCCGGCGCCTGCTGGAGGAGGTCGTCGGCGGCCCGGTCACCGGCTTCTGCTACCCGTACGGCGCCGTCGACCTGCCCGCCACCCTGGCCATCCGCGACGCCGGGTACGACTACGGCTGCGCCATCGCGCACTCCCCGCTCACCGGCCGATTCGCCCTGCCCCGCTGCTACGTCGGCGACCGCGACGGCGCCTGGCGGCTGCGCGCCAAGAAGGGCCGGCACCGACTGCGCGACGCCCTCACCGAGCTGCGCCGCGCGCGCACGGCGCGCCCCGAGCGCCCCGGAGGCGAGCGGGCGGTCACGGAGCGTCGGCCGTGAGGGTGCTGCACATCGTCACCGGGCTCGCCTCCGGCGGAGCGGAGCGCCAACTCCACCTGCTGCTCCGGCACTTGCCCGCGCACCAGCAGTGCGAGGTGCTCGCCCTGACCAACCCGGGCGCGGTCGCGGCCGCCCTGCGCGCCGACGGCGTGACCGTCCACCACCTCGGCATGCGCGGCAACCGGGACCTCGGCGCGCTGCCCCGGCTGGTCCGGCTGGTCCGGGCCGGCCGCTACGACCTGGTGCACACCCACCTCTACCGGGCACAGCTGTACGGCCGGCTGGCCGCGCGGCTGGCCGGGGTGCGCGCGGTGGTCTCCACCGAGCACTCGCTGCACGCCGGGGTGATCGAGGGTCGCCCGGTCACCCGGGGCGTCAAGGGCCTCTACCTGGCGGCCGAGCGCCTCGGCTGCACCACCGTCGCGGTCTCCCGGCAGGTCGCCCAGACGCTGCGCTCCTGGGGCGTGCCGCCGGCCCGGATCGAGCTGATCCCCAACGGCATCGACACCGGCCGCTACCGCCTTCCACCCGTCGACCGGGCCGTCACCCGCCGTCGGCTGCGGGCCGAACTCGGCCTGCCGGAGGGGAGTTGGGTGATCGGCGGGGTGGGCCGGCTGGTCCCCGGCAAGCGCTTCGAGGTCCTGGTCGAGGCACTCGCCGAACTCGACCCGGCGACCCGGCTGGTGCTGGTCGGCGAGGGTCCGGAGCGCGCCGCGCTGGAGCGCCGGGCCGCCGCACTCGGCGTCCGGGAGCGGCTGGTGCTCACCGGCGAGCGCGACGACGTGCCCGAGCTGCTGGCCGCCCTGGACGTGCTGGCCGCGCCCTCCACCGCGGAGACCTTCGGCCTCGGCGTCCTGGAGGGCCTCGCGGCCGGGCTGCCGGTGCGGCACAGCGCCTGCCCGGCGCTCGACGAACTGCCGCCCAGCGCCGCCCCGCAGGCTCGCCGGATCCCGTCCGAGCCCGCCGCCTACGCCGGTGCCCTGCGCGACCTGCGGCACCTGAGCGAGCACACCGCCGACCCGCTGCCGTACCCGCCGGCCGTCGGCCACTACGACATCGCCCGGGTCGCCGCCGACCTGGGCGCCCTCTACGACCGGCTGGCCCGCGCTTGACCGCCCGCCACCGCCGGAACCGCCGTCCCATACCCAAGGAGCCACACCCATGACCACACCGCGCCGAAGCGCCCGCCGCCTGGTCCGCCGCTGGTGGCCGGTGGCGCTCGCGGTTCCGTTGGGCGCCGCGGCCGGCGCCGGGTACGCCGTCGTCTCGCACCCCTCGTACGCCGCCAACGCCTACGTCCTCGTGGTCCCGCAGAACCCCGGCGAGGCCGCGACCGCGACCAACTTCGCCCAGGCGTACGGGCGGCTGGCGGGCCAGCCGCAGGTGCTCGCGGTGGCGGCCGCCGAGACCGGCCACACCCGGGCCGAGCTGGAGTCCCTGGTGCACGGGACGACCTCCCCGGACGCCCCGATGATCGAGATCACCGGCACCGGGACGCGCGCCCAGGAGGCCGCCCGGACCGCCGACGCGGTGGCCCGCTCGCTGGTCGCCTTCGCCAACACCAGCAGCAAGGACACCAACGTCCGGCTGGTGACGCTGGCCCCGGCCGCCGCGCCGGACACGCCGACCACACCCTCCGCCAAGCTGGACGTCGCGGTCGGCGGCGCGGCCGGACTGCTGCTGGGCGCGCTGGCGATGATGACCCGCCGCCGGGGCGAGGCCGAGGCACCGCAGGCCGCCGAGGGCACCGGGACCCCGCAGACCCCTGCGGCCGCCGGACCGGCCGAGGCCCCGACGACGCCGCGCCCGCGCAGCGAGGACCAGCCTGCCAAGGCCGGGCCGGACACGAAGGCCCACGCCGTGAAGGGCAGCACCGTGAAGGGCAGCAGCGCGAAGGGCAGCACCGCGAAGGCCGACGCCGTGAAGGCCGCCACCGCGAAGAGCGACGCCGTGAGGAGCGACACCCGGAAGGCTGACACCGCGAAGGCCGCCGCCGCCGAGGCCGAGCCCGAAGCGGCGGAGGAGCCCCCGGCCACGGAGAAGCCGACGGCGAAGGAGAAGTCGGCGGCCAAGGAGAAGAGCGCGGCCGGGAGCGGCCGATGAGCACCGAGACCCGCAGCGCAGGCCGCCCGGCCCGGTCGGCGGCGTCGTCCTGGACCACCGAGCTGCGCTGCGAGGACGACGCCCTGGACACTCTCGCCGAGGAGTGGGACGACCTGGCCGCCCGCTGCCGGACCGCCACCTTCTTCCAGGCCGCCGCCTGGCAGCGCTCCTGGTGGCGCCACTACGGCCGCCCGGGCGGCCTGGTCGTGGTGCTGGTCCGCCGGGACGGCCTGCTGGTCGGCGCGGGCGCCTTCCGGCGTCGCGGCGGCCCCTTCGGCGGCCTGACCGGCCTGGGCGCCGGGCTGGCCGACTACACCGACGTCCTGCTCGACGACGAGTGCGCCGACCGGGCCGCCGCCGAGTTCGCCGCCGCGCTCCCGCTCACCCGACCGTGGCACTGGCTGGAGCTGCGCGAGGTCCACCCCGAGGCGGCGGTGCAGCGGGTGTACGCGCACTGGCGCGGCGACCGCCGCCGCTTCGAGGACTCGCTCTGCCAGTACTTGCCGGCCGTCCCGATGGAGCGGCTGCTCAAGCGGCTGCCCGGCAAGACCGCCCAGCGCAGCCGGGTGAAGCTGCGCAAGATCGCCGAGGCCGGGGTGCAGGTCCGTTCGACGCCGCCGGCCGAGGTGGCGGAGGCGCTGGAGGAGTTGCTGCGGCTGCACTTCCTGCAGTGGCAGGTACGCGGTGTGACCCCGGAGCACCGCACCGAGCGGTTCGCCCGGCACCTGACCGAGTCCACCACCGGCCTGGTCGCCACCGGCAGGGCCGCCGTCCACCAGTTCCACCTGGACGGCCAGGTGGTCGCGGTGAACCTGCTGCTGCTCTGCCCCTCCTTCGGCGGGCTGTACCTCTACGGCGCGCACCCGATGCTGCGCGAGCGGCTGGACATCGCCGGGCTGCTGTTCGGCGCGGCACTGGACGAGACGGTCGGCGCGGGCATCCCGCTGCTCGGCCTGCTGCGCGGCCAGGAGCCGTACAAGCAGCGCTGGCGCCCGGACCGGCTGCCCAACCAGCGGCTGCTGCTGGGCCCGTCGGGGCCGGCGCCGGCGGCGCTCGTCCGGGCCGGGGCGGTGCGCGCCCGGCAGGCGGCGGCGCACCAGCTGCGCACCCGCTTCCCCAGGCTCAAGGAGGCGCTGCTGGCCCGCCGCCGCAGCTGACCGTTCAACGCCGGGTGGGCGTCGGACCGGCTGACGGGCTCGCGGCCGGGCCCGTCGGCGGCGTTGCGGTCGCGGTCGCGCTCGGCCGGACGGTCGCGGTCGGCAGCGCCGGAATGCTCGGCACCGCGGGTACGGTCGGCACCGCCGGAGCGGTGGGCGCCGGGGGCGCCGTCGGCACCACGGCCGGCGCCCCCTTCGACCCGGACATCAGCTGCTTGAACCGCGCCGCCGAGCGCGGGTTGCTGCCGCACTGGAAGAAGCCGTGCGGGCAGTAGTCGGTGACGGTCTGGTAAGCGGTGTCGTGGGTACGGATCCAGTCGACCATCCGCTGGACGAACTCGGGGTTGTCGCCGTTGCGGAACAGCCCCCACTCCGGGTACGAGACGGGCTTGCCGCGCTTGGCGGCGAACTCCACCTGGTCCTGCAGGCCGTACGGCTCGCGCACGTAGTCGTCGAAGGTGCCCCCGGCGGGCTGGTCGTAGCTGTCCATGCCGATGATGTCGACCACGTCGTCGCCGGGGTAGCACTTGGTCCACGGGATGGCGTCCGGGCCCCGGTTGGGGGCGAAGTCGAAGCGGAACCGCTGCCCGGGCACCGAGCGCATCACTCCGACGATCCGCCGCCAGTAGGCCTTCCACGCGGAGGGGTCGGGCTTGCAGCGGTGGGTGTAGGTGGTGCCGTTCATCTCCCAGCCGACGGTGAGCACGGTGTCCGCGCCACCCAGCGCGACCAGCCGTCGGGCGAGCTTGAGGAAGTGCGCGTCGTAGTCCCCGCGCGCGCCCTGGGCGAGCAGCTTCGCCACCTCGCCGTCCGGCACGTTCTCCTCGTTGGGCACCAGCATCGGCACACCGAGCACGAGCAGCCGGGACGGGTCGGCCAGCCGCCACTGCGACCACATGCCGAGCACCACCGGGTCACCGTCGATGTCGGCCCAGCCGTTGCCGGCCAGGTAGGTGTGGCCGACCTGCAGGTTCGCGTCGCCCAGCCACTGGGCGTACCGGCCGATCTGCGGGATGTAGTTGTCCCAGGAGCCGACGAAGGCGCCGAACGGCGGCTCGTGCTTCGGCCGCTGGGCGGGCGGGCGGGGGGCGGCGCCGCGCGGGTCGAAGGCGTCCGAGGAGAGGGCGCGCCGTTCGGTCTGGCTGAGCGGAGTCCCGGCCGGGACGCCGACCGTGGCCATCAGCAGCAGGGCGGCGGCGGCCAGCGTCAGGCGGCCGATTCGCATGGTCTCTCCTCCGACGTCGCGTGGGAGGGGCGCCCGGTCTCGGCGTGGACGGACCGTGGCGCCCCGCTCGCCGACAGTAGGGCCGCCGGAGGACAGAAAAGCCGAATGTCACCCTAAAGTGGGCGATATTCGAACGCCGTCTGCCGCAATGGCCGCCGACCGGCCGCCGTGTATCAGATCTGTAACGGTCCGACCGGGCCCCGCGGCCCGGCCCGCCCCGCCCCGCGGAGCGGCCGGGGAGCCGACGACGCAGGTGGGCGGGTGGGCGTGCGGGCGGGGCGCGCGCGGCCGGGCGCGCGGTTCGCGGTACGGGCGGGGCCCGGAACCGGGCTGACTCGCGTGCCCGGCGAAAGGTACGCTCCGGCCGTGTCCCGGAAGCCGCTGCGTGTACTGACCCCCCGCTCGATCCTGCCTGCCCTGGCGGTGATGCT
Source organism: Kitasatospora sp. NPDC033851 (assembly GCF_055576085.1). NCBI lineage: Bacteria > Bacillati > Actinomycetota > Actinomycetes > Kitasatosporales > Streptomycetaceae > Kitasatospora > Kitasatospora sp. NPDC033851. The sequence goes on from NZ_JBVIRL010000007.1 coordinate 334,824, forward strand.
GGTCCTTGCGGCCGGCGCGGCGGCCCACGCGAACAAGCCGGTGCCGTTCGGCGACCGGGTGGCGGGGCCGGGCGACGCGGAGGCGACGCCGGTGAACTCCGAGTCGCTCAGCGCGGCCGACCTGGACCTGCGGGTGGGCCCGGGCCTGGAGGCCTTCCACAAGCAGACCGGCGAGCAGGCCTGGTCCTACCGCCGCGAGGGCGCCGAGGCGCTCTACCTGGCGATGGCCGGGGACAACGCGATCGTGGTCTGGGACGACGGCATCGTCACCTCGGTGCGCCCGGGCGACCACGAGGTGCGCTGGCACCGCGCGGTGCCGGGCCTGGCGGACTGGCTGCGCGGCGACGGCGAGCCCGGCGCCGACAAGCGGACCGACGCCCAGCGCAAGCAGCTCGCCAAGCAGCGGGCCGCGGCCGCGCTGCACCCCGTCCAGCGGAACGGCTCGCCCTGGCTGGCCCTGATGACCCCGAACCTGACGATGGGTCTGCGCGACGCCGACGGTGACCTGCGCTACAACGACAAGCCGGCCAACGGCTGCGCCTTCGACCCGCTGCGCGCCGTGCACACCGACTACGCCGTACTCATCCCGCGCACCTGCACCAACAGCAGCGGGCAGGCCGTCTCGGGCGCCATCACCGGCTACCGGCTGGACAGCAACGGCTGGGCGATGAGCACCGGCCCGGCCGCGACGGTCAAGGTGCTGGACGCCAGCCGGGTGGAGATCACCGACGGCCCGGTCATGCCGCCCAAGGTCTTCGACACCAAGGCGGCCGCGCCCGAGACGGCCTGCGGCACCCTCGACGTACCCTTCGCCGCCGTCCGGCCGCAGGGCAACTGCGTCGACCCGTCGGCGGCCCCGGCCGCGGACGCCCCGGCGGCTCCCACGGCCCCGGTGGCCCCGGCCGCGACCGACGCCCCGGCCGCTCCGGACACTCCCGCCGCGACCGATGCCCCGGCCGCGACCGACACCCCGGGCCCCTCCGCTCCGGCGGATGACCAGCCGGCCGCGCAGCAGCCGTAAGCCGGCGGGTACCCCGGGGCGGTAGTACCCCCGGGGTGTTTCGTGCGGCCCGGTAGACTTGCCGTCATGGCTATCTCCTCCGGGCAATAGCGGGCGGCGGCGCCCAGTGTGCTGCGCCGACCGCCGATGAAAGCCCCTTTCCGCTCGCCCGGCCCCGGGTCCCCGCCCGGCCGCCCGCCCACGTCCCAGGAGTAGTTCCCAGCCATGATTTCCGCCAACGCCCTCGAGCTGCGCGCCGGTGCCCGGATCCTGATCGAGTCCGCGAGCTTCAAGGTCGCCCCGGGCGACCGGATCGGCCTGGTCGGGCGCAACGGCGCCGGCAAGACCACGCTCACCAAGGTGCTGGCCGGCGAGGGTATGCCCGCCGCCGGGACCGTCACCCGTTCGGGCGAGGTCGGCTACCTCCCGCAGGACCCGCGCACCGGCGACCTCGACGTCCTCGCCAAGGACCGCATCCTGTCCGCCCGTGGCCTCGACACCGTGCTGAAGAAGATGCGCGAGAACGAGGAGCGGATGGCGAACGGAAAGGGCGCCACCCGGGACAACGCGATGAAGAAGTACGCCCGGCTGGAGACCGAGTTCCTCACCAAGGGCGGGTACGCCGCCGAGGCCGAGGCCGCCACCATCGCCGCCGCGCTGGGCCTGCCGGACCGGATCCTGGCCCAGCCGCTGCACACCCTCTCCGGTGGTCAGCGCCGCCGCGTCGAGCTGGCCCGGATCCTCTTCTCGGACTCCGACGTGCTGCTGCTCGACGAGCCCACCAACCACCTGGACGCCGACTCGATCGTCTGGCTGCGGGACTTCCTGAAGACCTACAAGGGTGGCTTCATCGTCATCTCGCACGATGTCGACCTGGTCGAGACGGTCGTCAACAAGGTCTTCTACCTGGACGCCAACCGCTCCGCGATCGACGTCTACAACATGGGCTGGAAGCAGTACCAGCAGCAGCGCGAGGACGACGAGAAGCGCCGCAAGCGCGAGCGGGCGAACGCCGAGAAGAAGGCCGCCACCCTCAACGCGCAGGCCGACAAGATGCGCGCCAAGGCCACCAAGACGGTCGCCGCGCAGAACATGGCCCGCCGCGCCGACAAGCTGCTGTCCGGCCTGGAGCAGGTCCGGATGAACGACAAGGTCGCCAAGCTGCGCTTCCCCGACCCGGCCCCCTGCGGCAAGACGCCGCTGACCGCCAGCGGTCTGTCCAAGTCCTACGGCTCGCTGGAGATCTTCACCGACGTCGACCTGGCGATCGACCGGGGCTCCCGGGTCGTCGTGCTGGGCTTCAACGGCGCCGGCAAGACCACCCTGCTGCGGATGCTGGCCGGAGTGGAGCAGCCGGACACCGGCGAGGTGATCCCGGGCCACGGCCTGAAGATCGGCTACTACGCCCAGGAGCACGAGACCCTGGACCCGGACCGCACGGTGCTGGAGAACATGCGCTCCTCGGCGCCCGACACCGACCTGGTGCAGATCCGCAAGATCCTCGGCTCGTTCCTGTTCTCCGGCGACGACGTCGACAAGCCGGCCGGGGTGCTCTCCGGCGGTGAGAAGACCCGTCTGGCGCTGGCCAGCCTGGTGGTCTCCTCCGCCAACGTGCTGCTGCTCGACGAGCCCACCAACAACCTCGACCCGGCCAGCCGTGAGGAGATCCTGGGCGCGCTGCGCGAGTTCTCCGGCGCTGTCGTGCTGGTCACCCACGACGAGGGCGCGGTCGACGCGCTCCAGCCGGAGCGGATCATCCTGCTGCCGGACGGCGTGGAGGACCTCTGGAACCCGTCCTACGCCGATCTGGTCTCGCTGGCCTGACCGGAAGTAGACGCGGCATCCGCTTTTCGGACCAGAAAAACTAGTCCTTACGGCGTGTCCGGGAATGAAGTAGACCCGGATTCCGTTTAAGGACTTCCCGTCGGCCCGCCACTCGATCGTGGTCGGGCCGACGCTGCTGATCAGCCCTTTCACGGCGAATGGCGGTAACCGCCCGGGGGCGTGCACTCTGCGTGAGCGCCCTGATGCGCTCGGATCACCACCGCAGGACCGCGCATTTCCGGCATCGACCTTGTCGAATGGGTGGCCAGGACGCGGTGGATGGGTGATCATGGGAATCTGACCGAGCAACGCTACGAGGAGGCACGGGTGGCCGAGACTCTGAAAAAGGGCAGCCGGGTGACCGGTGCCGCGCGTGAGAAGCTCGCGGCCGATCTCAAGAAGAAGTACGACTCCGGGGCGAGCATTCGCGCTCTCGCGGAGGAGACCGGTCGTTCGTACGGCTTCGTGCACCGGATGCTGAGCGAGTCCGGAGTGATCCTCCGGGGCCGCGGCGGTGCCACGCGGGGCAAGAACAAGGCGACTGCCGGGGCCGGTTCCTGACGGTTCGTCAGCTATTGGCTGGATGACGCGGCGGCAGGGCGCCGACTGAGGAGACGGCAGCTGACCGACAGCTGGACGTGTGCCCTCGGGTCGTGTGGACCGGCCGCCGATCGTCATGTCCGGGGCGCCGTCCGCCCCCGTCCTCCTTTCCTGCGGGCCCGGTCGATCTTTCCGGGCCGGGCCCCCTGCCCTCGCGCGTCCAGTTTTGTTACTCTCCGGTAGCCACATCCCCCGCCACCGGAGGTCCCCGCATGACCGCCCCCGCCACCGACCCGCAGGCCCCGAGCTGGGAGCGGGACGGCGTCCGCCTGGAGATCGAAGGCGAACTCGCCGTCGTCACCCTCTGTCAGCCCAAGCGGCGCAACGCGCAGTCGCCCGCCCTCTGGCGCGCGCTCACCGACGCCGGCCGTGACCTGCCCGGCAGCGTCCGGGTCGTCCTGCTGCGCGCCGAGGGCGTCTCCTTCTCGGCCGGGCTGGACCGGGCGATGTTCACCGCCGAGGGCATCCCGGGCGAGCCCAACTTCCTGCAGCTCGCCGCGGCCAGCGACAAGGAACTGGACGACACCATCGCCTCGTACCAGGAGGCCTTCACCTGGTGGCGCCGCCCCGACCTGATCTCCATCGCCGTCGTCCAGGGCCACGCCGTCGGAGCGGGCTTCCAGCTGGCCCTCGGCTGCGACCTGCGGGTGGTCGCGGAGGACGTCCAGTTCGCGATGAAGGAGACCGCACTCGGCCTCGTCCCGGACCTGGCCGGCACCAAGCCGCTCACCGAACTCGTCGGCTACGCCCGCGCGCTGGAGATCTGCGCGACCGGCCGCTGGGTCGGCGCCGAGGAGGCCGCCGCGATCGGGCTGGCCAACCTGGCCGTGTCGGGCGCGGAACTGGACGCCGCCGCCCGTGACCTCGCGGCGGCCCTGCTGGCGGCTCCGCGCGGCGCGGTGATCGAGACCAAGGCCCTGCTACAGGGCGCCGCCGGGCGCTCCTTCGAGGAGCAGCGCTCGGCCGAACGGGTGGCGCAGGCCCGTCGGCTGCGGGAGCTCGCCGGGATCGGCGACTGACCCCGCATCGTTCGACCGCCCGTCTCTGATCGAAGGCCTGCCCCCAAGGATGTCCGGGGCGGGCCTTCGGCGCTTCCCGGGTCCGTTGCGGGGTCCGTCGCGGGGTCGGGCGGGCGCCGGGCGGGTGCCCTTCGGCGGGCGCGGAACGTGGCGAAATGCCAGAGTTGGGGAGGTTTGCGATATAGCTGGAGCCGTACGACGGGAGATATGCCCATGCCTGACACTCCGACGCCCGCGACCCTGCACAAGAACGCCGGCGGCGCCCCGACCCCCGGCCCGCCGCCGGGCGCCTCCGGCGGAGCGAAGCCGGTCGAGGAGCGCGGCCGTACGGCGCTGGCCGTCGGCGTGGTGGAGAAGATCGCCGGGATGGCCGCCCGGGAGGTCCCCGGGATCCACGCGCTGGGCTCCGGGCTCGCCCGTACGTTCGGTGCGATGCGGGACCGGGTGCCCGGCGGCAGGCCGAGCGTCGGGCGGGGCATCAAGGCTGAGGTCGGCGAGCGGCAGACCGCCATCGACATCGCCCTGGTGGTCGAGTACGGCGTCGTCATTCCCGAACTCGCCCGCCAGGTACGGGAGAACATCATCAACGCGGTCGAGCGGATGACCGGCCTCGAGGTCGTCGAGGTCAACATCGCGGTCAACGACGTCCACCTCCCGGACGAACCGGAGTACGAGGAGGAAGAGGAGCCGGCGTCGGCGCCGGGGCAGCGCCCCAAGCTCAAGTAGCGGGCACGGCCGAACGAGGCAGCGAAGCACGAGGCACGGCCGAACGAGGCAGCGCGGAACGAGGGAGCAGCGGATGAACCTGGCCATCGTCGGCCTGGTGGTGGGCATGGCCCTCGGCTTCGCCGGGTACTTCGGGGGGTTCGCGGCGTTCCTGCTGGTGGGTGCGCTCGGGCTGGTCGGCTTCGTGGTCGGGCGGCTACTGGAGGGCGACATCGAGCTGGGCGAGCTCGGGGACCTGCTCCGCGGCCGCGACCGGCGCCGCTGATGGCGGCCTCTGCCTCCGGCCCGGTCCCGTTCTCGGGGCGGCGGGGGCGGCTGCGGGTCGCCGACCGGGTCTACGCCCGGATCGCGGCCCGGGTGGCCCGGGAGGTGCTGGCCGGCGCGTGGCCCGCCGGGCGGGTGAAGGGGGCGCCGCCGCGCGTCTCGGTGGCGGTGCCCGGGAGCACGGTGACGGTCCGGGTCGAGGTCGAGCTGCCCTTCCCTGCGGATGTGGCGGGGTTGGCCGTGGCGATGCGGGAGGCGATCGCCGCGCGGGTGGTGGGGCTGACCGGGACCAGCGTGTCGGACGTGGTGATCGTGGTCGAGAAGCTGGTGCCGGGGGGAACCTCATGAGCGACCTGAGGACCGAGGCCGTCGAGGGGTCGGCCGACGGGGTGGCCGACGGAGCGGGCTCGGGGAGGGTGCGAAGGCTGCGGGCGCCGCGGACGGTGGCTGCCGCGCTGGTGGCGACGGGCGTGCTGGTGGTCGCGGGGGCGCTGCTGTACGACGTGATCGCGGTCCGGGCCGGACAGCCGGCCCGCAGGTGGCGGGCGCAGATCGTGGACGAGCTGGCGACTCGGCACCTCGACGACCTGTGGGTGCTGGTGGGAGCCGGGGCGGCGGCGCTGCTGGGCGGGTGGCTGCTGTGGTTGGCGATCGCGCCCGGGCTGCGGCGGTGGCTGGTACTGCGGCCGTACGGGGGCACCTCTGCGGCCGTCGACCGGGCCGGGATCGGGCACCTGCTGGCGGACCGGGCGGCGGCATTGGCCGGGATCGACCACCTGCGGATCCGGGTCGGGCGGCGGGGGGTCCGGGTCTCGCTGGCCGGGCCGGCTGATCCGGCGTCGGTGCAGCGGCAGTTGCGGGAGGAGTTGGATCGGGTGGGGTTGGCGCGGCCGTTGCGCTTGGACGTGCGGACGGCGGGTGGGCGCCGGGCGGGTGGGGACGCGGGGAAGGGCCCGGAGTCGGACGGCGCTGCGGCGGAGGGCCCGGCGGCGGAGGCAGGGGCGGGACCGGGGGTGGCCGGATGAGGCGGGTGATCGTCAACCGGGTGCTGCTGGGCGCGGTGGGGGTGGTGCTGCTGGGTGTGGGGGTGCTGGTGCTGGCGGGCGGGCTCGACCTGTACCGGCGGTTGGGCGTGCATCCGCCGGAGTCGTGGCCGCTGACGTCACCGGACCAGCCGGTGGTGAGCGCGCGGACGCGCGGGCGGTGGGTGTCCTCGACGTGGTGGTGGCCGACGGTGATCGGCGGGCTGGCCGTGCTGCTGGTGGGCATGGTGTGGTGGCTGGTGGCGCAGCTGCGGCGCACCGGGCTGTCGAGCATCGCGGTGCCCACGCCGGGGGTGAGCGGGCTTCGACTGCGGGTCGGCGCACGGGCGTTGGAGGAGGCGCTGGAGACCGGGACGGCGGTGCTGCCCGAGGTCGAGCGGGCGGGGGTCCGGCTGGTCCGGGCGCCCGGACACCCGCGGTTGCGCGGGGCGGTGCGGTTGACGCCGGGAGGGGACCCGGCCGCGCTGGTGGAGCACTTCGAGGACGGGCCCCGGGCCGATGCGTGCCGCAGCCTCGGGCTGCCGGAGCTGCCCGCGGACCTGCGGATCCGGGTGTTGCAGGCCGCCCCCGCCGAGCCGCGGCACCGGCGGACTCGGCGGCGGCGGAGGCAGTCGAGGGTGGAGTGATCGAGGGTGGAGCAGGGGTCCTGGGGGTGGGTCAGAGGGTGCGGAGGGCGCCGCCGTCGACGGGGACCATCAGGCCGGTCAGGTAGGAGGCGGCGGGGGAGAGCAGGAAGGCCGCGACCTTGCCGAACTCCTCGGGGGTGCCGTAACGGCCGAGCGGGATACCCGCGCTGGCGGAGGCCCGGGCGGCCTCCGGGTCGGCGGCGAGGGAGTCCAGTTCGCGGACCCGGTCGGTGTCGATCCGGGCGGGGAGCAGGCCGACCACCCGGATGCCGCGGGGGCCGAGCTCGTCGGCGAGGGCCTTGGCGGCCATGGCGAGACCGGGACGCAGGCCGTTGGAGATGCCCAGGCCGGGGATCGGCTGGCGGACCGAACTGGAGAGCACGAAGCCGATCACACCGCCGTCGGAGAGGGTGGCGGCGGCCGCGCGGGCGAGGCGGAGGGCGCCGAGGAAGACGGATTCGAAGGCGTCGCGCCAGGCCTCCTCGGGGGTCGTCTCGACCGGGCCGGCCTGCGGGCCGCCGACGCTGATCAGGATGCCGTCGAGGCGGCCGAAGTGCTGCCGGGCCTCGGCGAGGAGGCGCTCGGGGGTGTCGGGGGAGGCGTTGTCGGCGACCAGGCCCCGGGCGGTGCCGAGGGCGCCGAGTTCGGCCACGGCCCGGTCGACGGCTTGCCGGGTGCGGCCGCTGACGAGGACGCGGGCGCCGTCGGCGGCGAGCTCGCGGGCGGCGGCGAGGCCGAGGCCCCGGGTGGCGCCGGTGACGATGTAGGCCTTGTCTTTCAGTCCGAGATCCATGAGGGACATAGTGCCGGGTGGGGTCGCGGGCCGGAGAAGGGGATGGTCGTTCCGGGGGCTGGCGTTGACGTCCGGGGGAACGTTTACGGTCGTTGCCGGAAGTGCGGGAGGAGCGGGTTCAGCATGCGGATCGGGGAGTTGGCGGAGCGGGCGGGGACGACCACGCGGGCGTTGCGGTACTACGAGCAGTTGGGGTTGTTGCCGGCCCGGCGGGCGGGCAACGGGTACCGGGCGTACGACGAGGGGGACCTGCGGCTGCTGCGGGAGATCCGGATGCTGCAGGACTTCGGGTTCGGGCTGGAGGAGACCCGGCCGTTCGTGGAGTGTCTGCGGGCGGGGCACCCCGAGGGGGACTCGTGCCCGGCCTCGCTGGAGGTGTACGAGCGCAAGCTCGCCGAGTTGGACGACTGCCTCGCGCGACTGCAGGACGTGCGGGCGCGGGTGGCCGGTCAGTTCGAGCGGGCGGTGCGGGCGCGGGACGACCTCGCGGCTTCCGAGCAACCACCACTGTGTGAACTGGCGAAGGAGTAGGCGATGGTGCAGATCGCGGGTGTGCCGGCGGTGACGGACGAGACGTTCGCCGCGGAGGTGTTGGCGGCCGAGGGGCCGGTGCTGGTGGACTTCACGGCGGACTGGTGCCCGCCGTGCCGGATGATGGCGCCGGTGCTGGCGGACGTCGCGCGGGAGGAAGGGCATCGGCTGCGGGTGGTGAGCGTCGACGTGGACCACAATCCGCGGACCCAGGCGGCGTACGGCGTGCTGTCGATGCCGACGTTGATGGTGTTCCGGGGCGGGCAGCCGGTGCGGTCGGTGGTGGGGGCGCGGGCGAAGGCCCGGCTGCTCCGGGAGCTGGAGGACGTGCTGTAGGCCGTGGGCCAGGCGATGTGCTGGAGCCCGTGGGCTAGGCCGGGACGGGTTCGGTGACGGTCTCGGGTTCGGCGGCCTGCTTGGCGCGGTCCTTGGCCTCGCGGCGGGCGAGGATCCAGACGCCGACCGGGATCATCGCCGTGAACAGCCACCACTGGATGGCGTAGGCCATGTGCGGGCCGATGTCGGAGTGGTTGGGCTCGGGGATCAGCTCGGGCTGGTCGGCTGGGGCCGGGGTGGTGGCGGCGAGTTCGAGGTAGCCGCCGAGGAGGGCGGTGCCGCTCTCCTTGGCCTGCTCGTCCGTGTTGATCAGGTTGAACTGGCGGTCGGGCAGGCCGGCGCGGTCCTTGATGCCGCTGGCGCCGTAGGTCTCCTCGGCGCGCAGACGGCCGGTGAGGGTGACCTCGCCGGTCGGGGCGGCCGGGACGGGCGGGTACTGGGTGGCGCCGTCGCCGGAGGCGACCCAGCCGCGGTTGACCAGGACGGTGCCCTTGCCGTCGGAGAGCTTCAGCGGGGTCACGACGAAGTAGCCGATGCTCCCGTTGGAGTCGGTCCGCTTGCGGACCACGAACTCGTGCGCCACGTCGTACCGGCCGGTGGCGGTCACCGCGCGCCAGGTCAGGTCCCTGGGGACCGCGAACCCGGCGGTCGGCGACAGGGTGTCGAAGGGCACCGGGGCGGCCGTGAGGGCCTTGCCGATCAGCTCGTTCCGGGCCACCCGCGCCTCGTGGCGGTGCAGCTGCCAGAAGCCCAGCTTGATCGTCGCGGGGATCAGCAGCAGAGCGATCAGCATGGTGATCAGCCACTGGCGGGTCAGCAGAAAACGGTACACATGGGAACGGTACGCCGACCTCACAACGGGCTCACGTACCGGGGTGCGGGGCGACCTCACGCAGCAGCTGGAGGAAGGCGTCCTCGGTGACCACCGGGGTGCCGACCTCGCGGGCCTTGCGGGCCTTGCCGCTCCAGCTGTCCGGCTCGTTGGTGACGAGCAGGCTGGTGAGGCGGCTCACCGAGCCGGCGATGTGCAGGCCGGCCTCGACGGCGCGGTCCTCGAGGAGTTCGCGGTCGGTCGAGGTGTCGCCGGTGAAGGCCACCCGCATGCCCTGGACCAGCGGCTTTCCGTCCAGCCAGCGCCCGGGGTTGGGGTACGGGCAGGGCGGGCGCTTCTTGGCCTGGCGGTAGCTCGCGCCGGTCCAGGAGGCGCGGCCGGGGGCGGCGGGCTCGTCCTCGCCGAGGTCGGTGACGGCGACGCAGTTCTGCAGCGGCAGCGGGACGCCGCCGAGGCGGGCGAGGTGCAGGCTGGGGCGGAAGGCCTCGGCGAGCACCCGGGCGTCGTCCAGGGCGTTGTGGGCGTGGCGCTGCTGGACGCCGAAGTGGGCGGCGAGCGAGGACAGCTTGCCGTTGGGCAGCGGCAGACGCAGGTCGCGGGAGAGGACCATGGTGCACAGCCGCTGCTCGACCGGGGCGCGCAGGCCGGCCCGGGAGAACTCGCGGGAGATCATGTTCCAGTCGAAGAGCGCGTTGTGCGCGACCAGGACCCGGCCGCGCAGCCGGTCGGCGAGCTCGTCGGCGACCTGCGGGAAGGTCGGGGCGGCGGAGAGCAGCTCGGTGGTCAGGCCGTGGATCCAGACCGGTCCCGGGTCCCGCTCGGGGTTGACCAGGGTGTACCAGTGGTCGGTGACCTCGCCGTCCGGGTCCAGCTGGTAGACGCCCGCCGAGATGACGCGGTCCGAGCGGCCGAGGCCGGTGGTCTCGACGTCGACGACCGCGAAGCCCTCGTCGGGGGCGGCGGAGCGCTGGGCGGGGACCGGGGCGGTCCTCGGCGCGGGCTGGATCGGTTGCATGGTCCAACAGGATAAGGGGCGCCGCGGAGGGGCCTGGCCGGAATGTTCCGACCGACCGGCCGGAATAGAGTGGTCGGCGGGGGTGTCGTACACCTGGTCGAGATCGTTTCAGCGAAGGAACAGCGCATGCGTGCCACCGTGATTCACGGCCCCAACGACATCCGGATCGAAGACGTACCGGACCCGGTGATCCAGCATCCGACGGACGTGGTGCTCCGCGTGGTGAACGCCTGCATCTGCGGCAGCGACCTGTGGGCCTACCGCGGCGTGGCCCAGCGGGTGGCCGGACAGCGGATCGGGCACGAGTTCCTGGGCGTGGTCGAGGAGGCCGGCGCCGAGGTGCGCGGCTTCGCCAAGGGCGATCTGGTGGTGGCGCCGTTCGTCTGGTCGGACGGGACGTGTGATTTCTGTCGCGAAGGCCTGCAGACCTCCTGCCCGCACGGCGGGTTCTGGGGGCAGGTCGGCTCGGACGGCGGCCAGGGCGAGGCGGTGCGGGTGCCGTTCGCGGACGGGACGCTGGTGAAGCTGCCGAAGGAGGCGGCGGGCGACGAGAAGCTGCTGCCCGGGCTGCTGGCGCTGTCGGACGTGATGGCGACCGGGCACCACGCGGCGGTCTCGGCGCGGGTGCGGCCCGGGGCGACGGTCGCGGTGGTCGGCGACGGCGCGGTGGGCCTGTGCGGCGTCCTGGCGGCGCACCGGCTGGGCGCGGGCCGGATCATCGCGCTGGGCCGGCACACCGCCCGGACCGAGCTGGCCCGGCGCTTCGGGGCGACGGACGTGGTGGCCGAGCGCGGGGACGCCGCCGTCGAGGCGGTCAAGGAGCTGACCGGCGGCCAGGGCGCGCACGCGGTGCTGGAGGCGGTCGGCACCGAGGAGTCGATGCGGACGGCCATCTCGATCACCCGGGACGGCGGCGCGGTCGGGTACGTCGGCGTGCCGCACGGCGGCAGCGCGGGCGTGGACATCGGTCAGATGTTCGGCCGAAACGTTTCGCTGAACGGTGGCGTCGCGCCGGCCCGCGCGTACATCCCCGAGCTGCTGCCGGACGTGCTCTCCGGGGCCATCGAACCGGGCCTGGTCTTCGACCGCACGGTCGGCCTGGACGGCGTGCCGGACGGCTACCGGGCGATGGACGACCGCTCGGCGCTGAAGGTCCGAATCGCCTTCTGACGCATCGTCAAGAGGGGCGGCACCGTTGGTCGGTGCCGCCCCTCTTCGCATGGGGCGGGGGTGGTCCGAAGTGACGCGGGTGGTGGTTTTCGGCCATTCGGATGGCGCGAGGGGGTGAACGACCGGCTGATCGCGGTCAACCCCTTTCGGGGCGGGCACGACGCTCCTAGCATTGCGCGGCGCGCCCGCGACATGTGACGCCCCTCACGCTCGATCGTTCCCCCCGTGTGACAGCTACGCCGAAGGAGTGAGGAGAAAGAGTGGATTCGCCGCCGATCACCACTTCCACTACGGAAGTCCAACTCATCGACGACAGCGAGGAGTTCCGTACCCTGCGGCGCTCGTTCCGGAGCTTCGCCTTCCCGGTCACCATCGGCTTCGTGCTCTGGTACCTGCTCTACGTCCTGCTCTCCTGCTACGCCCCCGGCCTGATGCGCGCCAAGGTCGCCGGGCACGTCAACGTGGCCCTGGTACTCGGGCTGCTGCAGTTCGCCACCACCTTCGCGATCGCCGCCTGGTACGCCCGCTACGCGGACCGGCGGATCGACCCGGCCGCCACCGCGATCCGCGAGGCGCACGGCGCCGTCCTCCATGCCCCCCGGGAGTCCGCCGAATGACATTGCTCGCCAGCTCCGCCACCGAGCACCGCGGCCTGACGATGACCCTGTTCGGGGCCTTCGTGCTGGCCACCCTGGTCATCACCGTCTGGGCCGGGCGGCAGAACCGCAGCGCCGCCGACTTCTACGCCGGCGGCCGTGGCTTCACCGGCTTCCAGAACGGCCTGGCCATCTCCGGCGACTACATGTCCGCGGCCTCCTTCCTCGGCATCGCCGGGCTGATCGCGCTCAACGGCTACGACGGCTTCCTGTACTCGATCGGCTTCCTGGTCGCCTGGCTGGTCGCGCTGCTGCTGATCGCCGAGCCGCTGCGCAACTCCGGCCGGTTCACCATGGCGGACGTCCTCGCGTTCCGGATGCGCCAGCGCCCGGTGCGCACCGCGGCCGGCGTGTCCACCATCGTGGTGTCGATCTTCTACCTGCTCGCCCAGATGGTCGGCGCCGGGGCGCTGGTGGCCCTGCTGCTGGGGGTCACCGGGGAGGGCGCCAAGCGGTGGACCATCCTCGCGGTGGGCGCGCTGATGATCATCTACGTAGTGATAGGGGGCATGAAGGGCACCACCTGGGTGCAGATCGTCAAGGCGGTGCTCCTGATCGCCGGCGCCGCGCTGATGACCGTCCTGGTGCTCGCCAAGTACCACTTCAACCCCTCGGAACTGCTCGGCGCGGCCGCCTCCGCGAGCGGCAAGGGCTCGGCCTTCCTCGAACCCGGGCTGAAGTACGGGGCCACCAACACCTCCAAGCTCGACTTCATCAGCCTCGGGATCGCGCTGGTGCTCGGCACCGCCGGCCTGCCGCACATCCTGGTCCGCTTCTACACCGTCCCCACCGCCAAGGCGGCCCGGAAGTCGGTGCTCTGGGCGATCGGCATCATCGGCGTCTTCTACCTGATGACCCTGGCACTCGGCTTCGGCGCGGCGGCGCTGGTCGGCCGCAGCGGCATGGTGGCCGTCGAGGGCAAGACGCCGTCCGGGAACACCGCGGCGCCACTGCTCGCCGAGCAGCTCGGCGGCGGGGCCGGCACCACCGGCGGGGCGATCATGCTCGCGGTGATCTCGGCGGTCGCCTTCGCCACCATCCTCGCCGTGGTGGCCGGGCTCACCCTCGCCTCCTCGGCCTCCTTCGCGCACGACCTGTACGCCAACGTGATCCGGCGCGGCAAGGCGAGCGAGAAGGAGGAGGTGCGGTCGGCGAAGTGGGCGGCCGTGGCGATCGGCGCGGTCGCCATCGTGCTCAGCCTCTACGCGGGCAAGCTCAGCACCGCCGCCCTGGTGGCGCTCGCCTTCGCGGTGGCCGCCTCGGCGAACCTGCCGACCCTGCTCTACTCGCTGTTCTGGAAACGCTTCACCACCGTCGGCGCGGTCAGCTCGGTCTACGCCGGTCTGATCTCCTCGGTCGTGCTGGTGATCTTCTCCCCGGTGCTGTCCGGTGCCAAGAACTCCCTCTTCCAGGGCGTCGACTTCCACTGGTTCCCACTGGAGAACCCCGGCCTGGTCTCCATCCCGATCGGCTTCCTGGCGGGCTGGCTCGGCACCCTGCTGTCCAGGGAACGTCCCGACCCGGCGAAGTACGCTGAACTGGAGGTCCGCTCGCTGACCGGACTGGGCGCCCATTGATCATCCCGTGATGACTATGCTGGCCCGGCCCGCCGTGACGGTGGCCGGGCCGGCCGCATTTCGGGAAGGACGCACGTGCTGCTCGACACCTTCGGACGACAGGCCGTCGACCTGAGGGTCTCCCTCACGGACCGGTGCAACCTGCGTTGCACCTACTGCATGCCGGAGGAAGGCCTGCAGTGGCTGGCCAAACCGGACCTGCTGACCGACGAGGAGATCGTCCGGCTGGTCACGGTCGCCGTGCGGGACCTGGGCGTCCGCGAGGTCCGCTTCACCGGCGGCGAACCGCTGCTGCGCCCCGGGCTGGTCGCCGTCGTGGCCGCCTGCGCGGAGCTGGAACCGCGCCCCGAGCTCTCGCTGACCACCAACGGCATCGGGCTGGCCCGCACCGCGACCGCGCTGCGCGAGGCCGGCCTCGACCGGGTCAACGTCTCACTGGACACCCTCGACCCCGAGGTCTTCCACACCCTCACCCGCCGCCGGCGCCACCAGGACGTGCTGGACGGGCTGGCCGCCGCCGAGGCCGCCGGGCTGGCGCCGGTGAAGCTGAACGCGGTGCTGATGCGCGGCGTCAACGACCACGAAGCGGCCGACCTGCTGGCCTGGTGCCTGGAACGGGACTACGAGCTGCGCTTCATCGAGCAGATGCCGCTGGACGCCCAGCACGGCTGGGACCGCACCTCGATGGTCACCGCGGAGGAGATCCTCGAACTGCTCCGCGCCCGCTTCGCGCTCACCCCGGAGCCGTCCGCCCGCCGGGGCGCGGCGCCCGCCGAGCGCTGGCTGGTGGACGGCGGCCCGGGCCGGGTGGGCGTGATCGCCTCGGTCACCCGCCCGTTCTGCCGCGCCTGCGACCGTACCCGGCTGACCGCCGACGGCCAGGTGCGCAACTGCCTGTTCGCGACGGGCGAGACCGACCTGCGCACCGCGCTGCGCTCGGGCGCGGACGACGCCGAGCTGGCCGAGCTGTGGCGGGCGGCGATGTGGGGCAAGAAGGCCGGGGCCGGGATCGACGACCCGGAGTTCCACCAGCCCGAGCGGCCGATGTCCGCGATCGGCGGCTAGAGCGGGGCAGGGCTCGGCGGTCAGGAAGCGGTGCCGGGCCCGGGGGTCCAGTCGGCGAAGGCGACGACCTCCTTGAGGAAGCCGCGCACGCCGAGGAACTGGGACAGGTGCTCGCGGTGCTCGTCGCAGGCGAGCCAGGTCTTGCGGCGGTCCGGGGTGTGCAGCTTGGGGTTGTTCCACACCAGCACCCAGCCGGCGTCCGCCCGGCAGCCCTTGGCGGAGCAGATCGGCGTCTGCGGGGTGTCCATCGGGCCGTCCTCAGCGATAGGCGGGAAGTCTGCACCGCCAGTCTGTCACGCCCGGTAGGCACGCCCGTCGGGGCGACCGGGTGCGGGCATGGCGACGCCGGGCAGCCACGGGGGGAGCTGCCCGGCGTCGGTCCGTCGCTCCGACGGGGGATGCGGAGCGCGTACGCAGTATGTCACGCCAGGACCCTCGGTTGGGGAGGTCTTGCATGATTAATCTGAGCTTCTTTTGAGCTTTCGCCTAGCCGCTTGAGGATGAAGCGGGGTGAAACGGACGGTCAGTTCACGTCCTGTGAAGGATCGGTGGCAGCGGCCTTTGCCTCTCCTGTACCGGCAGCCCCACCTGCCCCACCCGCCCCACCCTTCCCGCCGGGTCCCAGCATCAGCGGGGTCTCCGACGGGAACTCGAAGGCGCTCGGCAGACCCGGGGCCCGCTCCCGGCCCGCGTTGGCGACCAGCACGGCGAAGTACGGCAGCAGCACGCCGCCCGCGAGCGCCCCGAACGCCAGCCAGCGCTGGACGTCCCACAGCACCACCGCGAGCAGCACGCAGAGCGTGCGGACCAGCATCGAGATGACGTAGCGGCGCTGGCGTCCCCGGACGTCCTCGGTGAGGCTGCTGCGCGCCCCCGTGATCCGGAAGACCTGCCCGCCGTCGGCGCTCTTGCCCATGTGTCCTACCGCCCTCGTCGCGCACTCGCGCGCCTGGCCGGCGCGGCCTCCTCACGGTACGCCCGGGAGGTCGCGGCGACGAGGCCGGGTGGGGCGGACCCACCCGGTCGGGTACCCGAAGGGCCTGTCCGGCGGACAGGCCCTTCGGGTGTGGCGGGCTGTGTGCCGGGCCGCGGGTGCAGGCTACGAGCGCCGGGAGAGGTACTGCGGGGGTACGGCGTCGGTGAGCCAGACGCCGTTCTCGCTGAGCCGGAACTCGTGGCCGGCCGCCGTCATCGCGGCCGCGTTCACCGTCAGCACCACCGGGCGGCCGTGCCGGGCGCCGACCCTGGTCGCCGTCTCGGTGTCGGCCGAGAGGTGGACGTCCTGGCGGGTCATCGGGCGCAGGCCCTCGCGGAAGATCGCCGCGAGGTGCCGGTCGGCGGTGCCGTGGTAGAGCACGTGGGGCGGCACGGCGGCGGCCAGACCGAGGTCGACCGCCACCGTGTGGCCCTGGTTCGCGCGGATCGAGAGACCGTCCGGCGAGTAGCCGAAGCGGCGCTTGTTGTTGGTGGCCACCAGGTGGTCCAGTTCGGCCCGGGTGAGCGGCCTGCCCTTGGCCGCGAGCGCGGCGAGCAGTTCGTCGACCCGGACCCAGCCGGACCCGTCCAGCGTGACCCCCACCAGCCCGGGCTCGTGCCGCAGGATGCGCGACAGCATCCTGCTCGACCTGACCAGCCGTTTCTCGTCCATCATGTCTCTCGTATCCCCCCGTTGGCCAGCGGCTAAGAGGCCTGGCTGACCGAACTCATGTTGAAGTCCGCGACACGCACGGGTGGCATCGCGGCGCGGGTGAAGTCGTCGCTCCACTCGCGGGGCAGGCAGCGTTCGGTGCGGCCCACCTCGGTGATCCGGTCGAGCAGGTCCACCGGGGACTCGTTGAACCGGAAGTTGTTGACCGCGCCGACGACCTCGCCGTTCTCCACCAGGTAGACGCCGTCCCGGGTGAGGCCGGTGAGCAGCAGCGTCGCCGGGTCCACCTCCCGGATGTACCAGAGGCAGGTGAGCAGCAGGCCGCGCTCGGTGCGGGCGATCATCTCGTCCAGGGTCGGCGCCGACTCCTGGCCGGCCGTCTCCAGGACGAGGTTGTCGATGGCCGGGCGCACCGGAAGTCCGGTGAGGCCGGCCGAGTGGCGGCTGGTGACCAGCTCGTTCAGCACGCCCTCGCGGATCCACTCGGTGGCGGCGAGCGGCTCGCCGTTGTCGAAGACCGAGACGTCCCCGCCGGTGGAGTGGGTGAGCACGAACGGCGGGGCCTGCAGACCGGGTTCCCGCGGGTCGGAGCGCAGCGTGAGCGGCAGGCCGCTGAGCTTGTCGCCGATCCGGGTGCCCCCGCCGGGCTTGGAGAAGACCGTCCGGCCCTCGTGGGCGTCGCGGCCGCCGCAGCACCAGCTGAGGTAGACCATCAGGTCGGCGACGGCCGAGGGCGGCAGCAGCGTCTCGTAGCGGCCGGCCGGCAGGTCCACCTTGCGGGCGCCCCAACCGAGGCGCTTGGTCAGCTCGGTGTGCAGGGCGGTGACGTCGATGTCGGTGAAGTCCCGGGTGGCGGCGCCGACCCAGGCCGAGCCGGACAGGTCGGCGGTCTTGGCGTTGAACTCGACCATGCCGGTGGGCTGGTCGTGGCGCAGCCGCAGGCCGGTGGAGGTGCCCAGGTAGCTGGAGGTCAGCTCGTAGCGGGCGAAGCCGTACAGCAGCTCGCCCTGGGCGGCGGCGCGGGCGAAGGCCTCGCCGAGGGCCGGGCCGAAGGCGTCGAAGACCGCGATCGAGGTCTCGGCGGGCGGCTCGGTGAAGTCCGGGGAGGCGGGCCGGTCGGTGACCAGGGGCTGGGCGTCCTCGGCCGGGCCGGCCGCGCGGGCGGCCTCCTCGGCGGCCCGCACCAGGTCCTCGACGTCCTCCGGGGTGACGGCCTCGCGGGAGACCACGCCGGAGGCGGTGCCCTCGGCGCCGGCCACGGTGGCGATCACGGTCAGCCGGCGGCCGCGGGTGACGCCGTTGGTGGTCAGGGCGTTGCCGGCCCAGCGCAGGTTGGCGGTGGAGTCCTCGTCGGCGATCACCACGCAGCCGTCGGCGCGGGAGAGGCCGAGCGCCAGCTCGACGAGTTCGTGGGGCTGCATCGCGGTCATCAGTGACCCGCCTCCTGCTGGGTGTTGAGCACGTTGACGTTCCGGAACAGCGCCGACGGGCAGCCGTGGCTGACGGCCGCGATCTGGCCGGGCTGCGCCTTGCCGCAGTTGAAGGCGCCGCCGAGCACGTAGGTCTGCGGGCCGCCGACCGCCGCCATCGAGCCCCAGAAGTCGGTGGTGGTGGCCTGGTACGCGAAGTCCTTGACCTGGCCGGCGAGTTCGCCGTTCTTGATGGCGTAGGCGCGTTGCCCCGTGAACTGGAAGTTGTAGCGCTGCATGTCGATCGACCAGGAGCGGTCGCCGACGATGTACAGGCCGTTCTCCACCCCGGCGAACAGGCCCTCGGTGTCCGGGCCGTCGGCGGCGGGCCGGAGTGAGACGTTGGCCATCCGCTGCACCGGGACGTGCGCCGGGGAGTCCGCGAAGGCGCAGCCGTTGGAGCGCTCGAAGCCCTTCAACTTGGCCATGCCGCGGTCCAGTTGGTAACCGACCAGGATGCCGTCCCTGACCAGGTCCCAGGACTGGGTGGCGACGCCCTCGTCGTCGTAGCCGATGGTGGACAGGCCGTGCTCGGCGGTGCGGTCGCCGGTGACGTGCATCAGGTCGGAGCCGTACTCGAGGGTGCCGAGCCGGTCGAAGGTGGCGAAGGAGGTGCCGGCGTAGGCGGCCTCGTAGCCGAGCGCGCGGTCCAGCTCGGTGGCGTGGCCGATCGACTCGTGGATGGTCAGCCAGAGGTTGGACGGGTCGAGGACCAGGTCGTAGCGGCCGGCCTCGACGCTCGGGGCCTTCATCTTCTCGGCCAGCAGGACGGGCAGTTCGGCGAGTTCGGCGTCCCAGTCCCAGCCGGTGCCCGTCACGTACTCGTAGCCGCGGCCGACCGGCGGGGCCAGGGTGCACATCGAGTCGAAGGCGCCGGTGCGCTCGTCGACCGAGGTGGCCTCCAGGTCGGCGTGGAGCCGGATCCGCTGCTGGGTCGTCATGGTGCCCGCGGTGTCCGCGTAGAACTTGTTCTCCTGGACGGTCAGCAGGGCCGCCCGGACGTGCGAGACGCCCTCGGCGGCCAGCAGCCGGGAGCTCCGCTCGGCGAGCAGCGCGGTCTTCTCCGCGTCCGGCACCTCGAAGGGGTTCACCTCGTACGAGGAGACCCAGGTGACGTCCCGGTGGACCGGCTCGTCGGCCAGCTCGACCCGCTCGGCGGAGCCGGCCGCCCGGCTGATCCCGCCCGAGAGGCGGGCCACCGCGACGGCCTGCTCGGCGACCTTCGCCGCCGAGGCGGTGGTGAGGTCCACGCCGGCGGCGAAGCCCCAGGCGCCGTCCAGCAGGACCCGGACGGCGAAGCCCAGCTGCACGCTGTCGGAGGTGCCGGCCGGCCGGGCGTCGCGCAGCCGCCAGGAGGCGCTGCGGATCCGCTCCAGACGGAAGTCGGCGTGGCTCGCGCCGAGCTCGCGGGCCCGGGTGAGGGCGGCGTCGGCGAGGGTGCGCAGCGGCAGGGCGAGGAACAGCGGGTCGACGGCGCGCCCGTGCGGCGCGCCGGCACGATCGGCCGGAGGGATCGGAGGCAATCGGGCTCCCAGGTCGCGGAGGGTGGCGGTGCGGCGCCACAGGGGCGCCCGCACCGCATCATTTCCCGTCCACCGGGTTTCCGGCCAGCGCATTTCGCCCGGTGCGCTGCGGTTTCCGCCCGTACGGTCCGTCGGCAGCGGCCGTCCTGAGGGCGGTGGTGAGGGCGGTCGTGAAGGCCGCCCTGAGGGCCGTCATGAGAGCCGTCCGGGGGAGGCGTCAGCCGACGGACTCCCACCAGCCGTCGAGCTCCGGCGGGTTGTCGACGTCCACCCGCTCGCCGGGACGCGGCACGGCCAGCGGGACGGCGTGCTCCTTGGCCTCCTTCACCAGCCGCTCGACCGGCTCGGCCCACCGGTGCAGGCCGAGGTTGAAGGTGCACCAGTGGACGGGCACCAGCAGGCCGGCCGTCAGGTCCCGGTGGGCGAGGACGGCGTCCTCGGGGGTCATGTGGATGTCCGACCAGGCCTCGTCGTAGGCGCCGATCTGGACCAGCGCGGCGTCGAAGGGGCCGTGCTGCTCGCCGATCCGGGCGTAGCCCTCGAAGTAGCCGGAGTCGCCGGTGTAGAAGACCTTGCGGTTCGGGCCGGCGATCACCCAGGAGCCCCAGAGGGTGGTGTTGCGGGTCAGGCCGCGGCCGGAGAAGTGGTGCGCGGCGGTCAGGGTGAGCACCAGCTCGCCCAGGTTGCAGGTCTCGTCCCAGTCCAGCTCGATGATCCGGTGCTCCGGGACGCCCCAGCGGCGCAGGTGGGAACCGATGCCGAGCGGCACCGCGAAGGGCGCGGACTGGCTGCGCACCAGGCGCTTGACCGTCGCCATGTCCAGGTGGTCGTAGTGGTCGTGCGAGATCAGCACCGCGTCGACCGGCGGCAGCTCCTCCAGCTCGACCGGCACCGGGTGCAGCCGCTTGGGGCCGACGTGCGCGGCGGGGGAGCAGCGGTCGCTCCAGATCGGGTCGAGGAGCACCCGGAAGCCCTCGATCTCCACCAGCGCGGAGGCGTGCCCGTACCAGGTGATCTCCACGCCTTCGGCGGCCGGACCGGGCGGGGTGGCCGGACGGACGGTCGGCACCGGGTGGGCGGGGACGCGGCCCTCGCGCTCGAAGAGCATCCGGCGGGCGGTGGCGCCGTCGAAACCGGGGGCGCCGGCGGTGCGGGCGAGCGTGGAGGGCGCGTTGTGGAAGACGCCGTCGCGGTACTGCGGGGAGTTGCGCACCCGCTCCTCGCGCTCGCCGTCCGGCCGCCGCCCGAACGCCGCGGGCAGGTCGCGCAGCGACCAGGCGGCCGCGCCCAGGCCGGCCGCCAGGGCGGTGAGGGCCAGCAGTCGTCCGCGTCGGGGGGTGTTCCCGGGCCGTGCCTTGGTCATCCGCTCTGCCTTCGTCGCTCGCCGGGATGGTCGGGGGGGAACGGTACCGCCCGCCCCGGGCCGGTCCGTACCACGGGGGCAACGGGTGCGCCCGCCCGTGTTGTTCCCGCACAGTCGCCCCGATCCGGGCAGCGCCCGGGCCTGGGGCGGTGTCGCCGAGCCCGGCCGTGGTGGCGGGCGTGGTTGTCGGATTGCGACAGTTCCTTCGGTGCGGCGCTGTGGGAGCCCGATGCGCCGCCGCCGCCGACCGCCCGATAGCGTCACACTGCGTACGCATTCCGATGTACGCGCTCACACATGGAGAGAGGTGGATCGTTGAGCCGCTCGGTTCTCGTCACCGGAGGAAACCGGGGCATCGGCCTCGCGATCGCCCAGGCCTTCGCCGAAGCAGGCGACAAGGTGGCCATCACCAGCCGCTCGGGTGAGGTGCCCGAAGCCCTGGTGAAGTACGACGTCCTCGCGGTCCGCTGCGACATCACGGACGCCGCGCAGGTCGACGCCGCCTTCACGGAGATCGAGCAGAAGCACGGCGCGGTCGAGGTGCTGGTCGCCAACGCGGGCATCACCAACGACACCCTGCTGCTGCGCATGTCGGAGGAGGACTTCACCTCCGTCGTGGACACCAACCTGACCGGCACCTTCCGGGTGGTCAAGCGCGCCTCCAAGCTGATGATGCGCGCCAAGAAGGGCCGCGTCGTGCTGATCTCCTCCGTGGTGGGCCTGTCCGGCTCGCCGGGCCAGGCCAACTACGCCGCCTCGAAGGCCGGCCTGGTGGGCTTCGCCCGGTCGCTGGCGCGCGAACTCGGCCCGCGCAACATCACCGTCAACGTGGTCGCCCCCGGCTTCGTCGACACCGACATGACCGCCGTGCTCAGTGACGAGCGCCGCGCGGAGATCGTCGCGGGCGTGCCGCTGGGCCGCTACGCGGCGCCCGCCGAGGTCGCCTCCACCGTGCGGTTCCTCGGGTCGGACGAGGCCGCGTACATCACTGGAGCCGTCATTCCCGTCGACGGCGGATTGGGCATGGGTCACTGATCATGAGTGGAATCCTCGAAGGCAAGCGGATCCTGATCACCGGCGTGCTGATGGAGTCCTCCATCGCGTTCCACACCGCCAAGCTCGCGCAGGAGCAGGGCGCGGAGATCATCCTCACCGCCTTCCCGCGCCCGAGCCTGACCGAGCGGATCGCCAAGAAGCTGCCGAAGCCGGTCAAGGTGCTGTCGCTGGACGTGTCCAGCCCCGAGGACCTGGCGGGCATCGCCGACCAGGTCCGCGAGCACCTGCCGACCCTGGACGGCATCGTCCACTCGATCGGCTTCGCCCCGCAGGACGCCCTGGGCGGCAACTTCCTGGACACCCCGTGGGAGTCCGTGGCCACCGCCATGCACGTCTCGGCGTACTCGCTGAAGTCGCTGACCATGGCGCTGCTGCCGCTGATGCAGGACGGCGGCTCGGTGGTCGGCCTGACCTTCGACGCGCAGTTCGCCTGGCCGCAGTACGACTGGATGGGCCCGGCCAAGGCCGCCCTGGAGTCGACCAGCCGCTACATGGCGCGCTACCTGGGCCCGCGCGACATCCGCTGCAACCTGGTCTCGGCCGGCCCGCTCGGCTCGATGGCCGCCAAGTCCATCCCGGGCTTCGGCGACCTGGCCGACACCTGGAACCACCGCTCCCCGCTGAAGTGGGACATGAGCGACCCGGAGCCGACCGGCCGCGCCGTCGTCGCGCTGCTGTCGGACTGGTTCCCGAAGACCACCGGCGAGATCATCCACGTCGACGGCGGAGTGCACGCCATCGGCGCCTGACGACGCTCCGCCCGTACGCCGCTGCCCGGCACCCCTCCCGTGGGGGTGCCGGGCAGCGGCGTTCCGTCCTGCCGGGGGCTCACGGCGTCACGCCCGGGGCCTCAGGCCTCGGCCGTCGGCCGGGGCCTCACGTCTCGGCCGTCGGCCGGGGCCTCACGTCTCGGGCGTCGGCCGGAGCCTCACGTCTCGGCCGTCGCGCAGGCGCCGATGGCGCGGCCGGCCTCGACCGAGGCGCGCTGGGCGTCGCCGGCCCGGATGGCGTCCAGGATGGTGTCGTGGCCGATGTAGCGCTCGGCGATCAGCTCCGGGCCGACGTCGTGCCGCAGGTGGGCGCGGGTGACCTCGCCGAGGTCGGCGTAGACGGCGAGCAGCACGTCGTTGTGGGCGGCGGCCACCACGGCCTGGTGGAAGGCGGCGTCGGCCTGGATGAAGTCCTCGGCGTCGCCGGAGTGCCAGGCGCCCTCCCGGCGGGCCAGCGCGCCGTCCAGCAGCTCCAGGTCGCGCTCGGTGCGGCGCTGGGCGGCCAGGCCGGCCGCCGAGGTCTCCAGCGCCGCCCGCAGCTCGGCGACCTGCGCCTGGTCGGCGTCGGCGAAGCGGCGGTGCATCACCCCGGCCAGCTCGCTGGTGGCCAGCACGTACGTGCCGGAGCCCTGCCGGATGTCGAGCAGGCCGTTGTGGGCGAGGGCGCGGACGGCCTCGCGCACGGTGTTGCGGGCGACGCCCAGCTGCTCGACCAGGGCGGCCTCGGTGGGGATGCGCGAGCCGACCGGCCACTCCCCGGACGTGATCTGGGCGCGCAGCTGCGCGATCACCTGGTCGGACAGCGGGGTGCGCCTCGGCGAGGACAGCGCCACGGTGACTCCTTGCGACTACGGCTCGGGTGGGGCCTGGGTGGAATGTGGCCGGTGGATGAACGGTCGGCACATCATGCCAATTCCGAGGTGCATCAATTCATCCCATCATTCTATGATGGCGCACATGCCCGCAGCAGAGACCACCGCTTCCCCGCGGAACGAGGCCAGGCCGCAGACCGAGCGGCCCGCCGACTCCGCCCCCTCCACCTCCTCCGCCACGTACCTGGGCTGGCTGTTCGCCGTCGCGATCGCCGCCGCCGCCTTCAACCTGCGCCCCGTCGTCACCAGCCTCGGGCCGCTGCTCGACCAGGTCCGCACCGGCCTCGGGATGAACCCGACCCTCGCCGGGCTGCTCACCGCCGTCCCGTCGCTGTGCTTCGGGCTGTTCGGCTTCGCCGCCCCGGCGGCGGCCCGCAGGATCGGCCCGATCGCGGTCGTCACGGCCGGCATGGCCGCCATCACCGCGGGCGTGCTGGCCCGCTCCTTCGCCGGCGGCACCGCGGTGTTCCTGCTGCTGACCGCGCTCGCCCTGGCCGGCGTGGCGGTCTCCAACGTGCTGCTCCCGGTGGTGATCAAGCGGTACTTCCCCGAGAAGGTCGGCCCGATGATCGGCCTGTACTCGATGGCGCTGTCGGCCGGCACCGCGCTGGCCGCCGCCGTCACCGTGCCGCTGACCAGCACCCTCGGCGGCGACTGGCGCTACGGCCTGGGCGTCTGGGCCGCGCTCGCCGCGCTCGCCCTGGTGCTGTGGCTGCCGCTGCTGATCGCCAAGCGCGAGCGCGGCGAGCGGGCGGGGGGCACCGCCGCCCCGGTCAAGCTGCCGATCACCCGCAGCCGTACCGCCTGGGCGCTGGCCTGCTTCTTCGGCCTCCAGGCCACCGGCGCGTACGTGGTGATGGGCTGGCTGCCGAAGATCTTCCAGGACTCGGGCATCGACAAGGGCACCTCCGGGGTGCTGCTCGCGGTCACCATGGTGATCGGCGTGCCGGTCTCCTTCGTGCTGCCCAACCTGGCCGCCCGCCGCGGCGACCAGCGGCTGTTCGTGGTGGTGCTGGCCTCCTGCGGCATCGCCGGGTACGCCGGGCTGGCGCTGGCCCCGGCCGGCGCGCCGTGGGTCTGGGCCGTCCTGGTCGGCCTGTCCAACTGCGCCTTCCCCCTGGTGCTGACCATGATCGGGCTGCGCGCCCGGACGGCGGGCGGGGTGGCCCAGCTGTCCGCCTTCGCCCAGGGCGTCGGCTACCTGATCTCCATCCCCGGCCCGATCCTGATCGGCCGGATCTACCAGGTCACCGGCGAGTGGTACTGGCCGCTGGGCTTCCTGGCGCTGCTGCTGGTGCCGCAGATGCTGTTCGGCCTGCGGGCCGCGCGGGCCCGGCACATCGAGGACGAGGCGGTCCGCCCGGCGGAGCCGGTCAGGGCCTGACCGAGAAGGCCCGGGCCGGTCAAGGCCTGACCAAGAAGGCCCGGGCCGGTCAAGGCCTGACCAAGAAGGCGGGGCCAGCGAGGGACGGGCGTGTTCGGGATGGGAGGATTCCCGACATGCCCGTTCTTGACCCGAACCCGACCGACGGCCGCAAGCAGCTCGGCCGTATCGCCCTGGCCTTCGTCGGCATCGCGGTGCTGGTGGCGGTGATCGCCACCATCGCCAGCTCGATGGGCTGACGGCCGTCCGACCGAAGCCCGCCCCCGTCCGACCCCCGTCCGACCGCCATTCGAAGTCCCGGTGAACGGGGCATGATGGCGCCCGACACCCGACGGAGTGGCAGCAACCGGGAGCGTCGCGACGCCGGGCGGCTTTTCTGCCAAGCTTGCTGGGTATGAGCGCCGAAACGCCCCGCAGGATCATCGTTCTCCGCCATGCCAAGGCCGACTGGCCGGACGGCGTGGACGACCACGAGCGGCCGCTGGCCGACCGGGGCCGCCACCAGGCCCCGGAAGCCGGCCGCTGGCTGGTCGATTCCGGCATCAACCCCGAGTACGTGCTCTGCTCCACGGCCCTGCGCGCCCGCGAGACCTGGAAGCTGGCGGTGCACGAGTTGCCCAAGCGGGCCCGCAAGACCGTGTACGAGGACCGGGTCTACGAGGCCCGGCCCGGCGAGATCATCGCCGTCCTCCAGGAGACCCCGGAGGAGTACGCGGACCTGGTGCTGGTCGGCCACAATCCCGGGGTGCTGGGCCTGACCCAGGTGCTGGCCGGTGACGCGGGCGACCGGGACGCGCTGGAGCGGCTGCGCCTCGGCGGGTTCCCGACGGCGGCGATCGCGGTGCTCAGCTTCAGCGGCTCGTGGAAGGGTGTCGAGCCGGGCGTGGCTGAGCTGGTCTCGTACTACACGCCGCCGCAGGACTGATTCCCGGACCGTACGTGAGGGGCGCGCGGATCCGATCCGCGCGCCCCTCACGTACGTCCGTAGGCCCTCCTCGGCGGGCCCCGCTCGGTCGGCCGCTACTCGTCCTCGGTCGGGGTGCCGTGCAGCGCGTCGGCGGCCTCGACCTCCTCGCGGGTGATGCCCAGCAGGTAGAGCACGGTGTCCAGGAACGGCACGTTCACCGCGGTGTCGGCGGCCTCGCGCACCACCGGCTTGGCGTTGAACGCCACCCCGAGCCCGGCCGCGTTCAGCATGTCCAGGTCGTTGGCGCCGTCGCCGATCGCCACCGTCTGCTCCAGCGGCACCTTCGCCTGCTCGGCGAAGCGGGCCAGCCAGCGGGCCTTGCCGGCCCGGTCCACGATCTCGCCGACCACCCGGCCGGTGAACTTGCCGTCCACCACCTCCAGGGTGTTGGCCGCCGCGAAGTCCAGCCCCAGCTGCTCCACCAGGTGGTCGGTGACCTGGGTGAACCCGCCGGAGACCACCGCGACCTGGAAGCCGAGGCGCTGCAGCGTACGGATCAGGGTGCGCGCGCCCGGCGTGAAGCGGACCTCCGCGCGGACCTTCTCCGTCACCGAGGCGTCCAGCCCGGCCAGCAGCGCCACCCGGGCGTGCAGCGACTCGGCGAAGTCCAGCTCGCCGCGCATCGCCGCCGCCGTCACCTCGGCGACCTGCTCCTCGCAGCCCGCGTGGGCGGCGAACAGCTCGATCACCTCGTCCTGGATGAGGGTGGAGTCGACGTCCATGACCACCAGGCGCTTGGCCCGGCGCTCCAGCCCGGACGCGACCACCGCGACGTCCACCCGCTGGGTGGCCGCCTCCTGGGCCAGCTCGGCCCGCAACTCCTCGGTGGCCACACCGGAGACGGCCAGCTCGACCGCCGTCACCGGGTACTTGGCGAGCCGGAAGACCCGGTCGATGTTGCCGCCCGCCGCGGTGATCCGGGAGGTCAGCGCGGAGACGGCGGCGGCGGTCAGCGGGTGACCGAGCACCGTGACGTGCGAACGGCCCTCGCGGCGCGGCCGGTTGTCGCCGATACCGGAGAGGATCTCGGCCTGGAGCTTCTGCTCGTCCGCCCAGCGGTGGACGGTGGCCCGCAGTCCGCCCTCGGCGTCGGGCGCGGTGGGCGGGGTGACCAGGGCGCACAGCGTGATGCGGCCACGGGTCACGACCTGCTCGATGTCGATGACGTCGACGCCGAAGCCGGCCAACGTCGCGAAGAGGCCGGCGGTGATGCCGGGGCGGTCTTTGCCGAACACCTTGACGAGCA
Organism: Kitasatospora sp. NPDC033851; assembly: GCF_055576085.1. Lineage (NCBI taxonomy): Bacteria > Bacillati > Actinomycetota > Actinomycetes > Kitasatosporales > Streptomycetaceae > Kitasatospora > Kitasatospora sp. NPDC033851. The sequence continues at coordinate 362,199 of NZ_JBVIRL010000007.1, forward strand.
GGGTGCGCTCGTCCGCGGTCCGGGGCTGGGCGGCGGGGAGGGGCTCAGCGGCCAGGGGCGATGCGTTCATGGTGCCTCCCACGCTACCCGTCGGCCGGTGGCCCGAGACCACCTGTCCCACCCCGCGGGACGCCGCGGGCCCGCGCTCCGGTAGCAGCCTGGTCACAGTCACCCGGGGCGACTTTCATCGGCGGTCGGCGGGCTGGAATGATGCCCACCGTCAGTCACAGGAACAGCGCACCCCCGGCCGGGGGCCACAATTCGGGGGAACCGAGAGAGCGGGGCAGGCGAGCAGTGCCGCAACTCGTCATTGAGATCAACGGACAGCAGCGGACTCTGGAGCCCGGGCGGTCCTACACCATCGGGCGCAACCCGCAGTCGGACTTCCCGTTCGACGACGCCAGGGTCTCCTGGCACCACGGGACCATCAGCTTCAACGGCAGCGGTTGGCAGCTGGAGGACCACGGCAGCACCAACGGCACGTACGTGGCCGGCGCCCGCACCATGCACGCCCAGCTGTTCCCCGGAGCCGTCGTCAATCTTGGCAACCCGGAGAACGGCCCCCGGCTCGGCTTCTCCGCGCCCGCGCACGCCGCCGCCCCGCACGCCACGCCGATGCACGAGGCCGCCACCAGCCGCGGCCCGGTGCCGCAGCCCCAGCAGCCGGGCTGGCAGCAGCAGGACCCGTACCAGCAGCCGCAGCAGCAGGCCTGGGCGGGTCAGCCGCAGGCCCAGCAGCCGTTCCCGCAGCAGCAGTACGCGCCGCCGGCCCAGCAGGGCGGCTTCCCGCAGCAGCAGGGCTTCCCGGACCAGGGGTTCCCGCAGGACCAGGGCTTCCCGCCGCCGCAGCACGGCGCCGGCGGCGGCCCGCAGCCGACCGTCATCCGCAGCCTGACGTCGGCCATGAACACGATCCGGATCGGTCGCGCACTCGACAACGACATCGTGGTGTCCGACCTCCAGGTCTCCCGCCACCACGCCGAGCTGCGCCAGCTCCCGGACGGCCGCTACGAGATCGTCGACCTCGGCAGCCACAACGGCATCTTCCTCAACGGCCAGCGGGTGCAGCGTCAGCTGATGGGCCCGCAGGACCGGCTGACCGTCGGCCACTCCGGCTTCGTGCTGGTCGGCGACCAGCTGCAGGAGTTCGTCGACACCGGCGCGGTCTCCTTCTCCGCCCGCCACCTGACCGTCGAGGTCGAGCACAAGGGCGCCAAGAAGATCCTGCTCGACGACGTCAGCTTCGGCGTCCCGGAGAAGTCCCTGGTCGCGGTCATCGGCCCGTCCGGCTCCGGCAAGTCCACGCTGCTGCGCGCCCTCACCGGCTACCGCCCCGCCGACCGCGGCGAGGTGCTGTACGACGGGCGCAACCTCTACAAGCAGTTCGCCGAACTCCGCTCGCGCATCGGCCTGGTGCCGCAGTCCGAGATCCTGCACCGCGAACTCACCGTCCGCAGCGGCCTCAAGTACGCGGCCCGGCTGCGCTTCCCCGGCGACACCGAGGCCAGCGAGCGTGCGGCCCGGATCGACGAGGTGCTGTACGAGCTGCGCCTGGACAAGCGCGCCGACAACAAGATCACCGCGCTCTCCGGCGGCCAGCAGAAGCGCGTCTCGGTCGCCCTGGAGCTGCTCACCAAGCCGTCGCTGATCTTCCTGGACGAGCCCACCTCGGGCCTCGACCCGGGCATGGACCGCGAGGTCATGCAGATGCTGCGCGGCCTCGCCGACGACGGCCGCACCATCCTGGTCGTCACCCACTCGGTGGCCGAACTCGCGCTCTGCGACCGGCTGCTGGTGATGGCGCCGGGCGGTGCGGTGGCCTACTTCGGCCCGCCGGACGAGGCGCTGCACTTCTTCGGGTACGAGACCTGGGCGGACGTCTTCCAGGCCTTCGAGAACTACCCGGAGCACGACTGGGCCGGCCGCTACCGCGGCTCGGTGCACTACCAGCAGTACTCCGCCCCCACCGTCGACGCCGGCGAGGTGCAGCACGTGCAGGTGGCCCAGGAGGCCATCAAGCCGCCGAAGCCGCAGAGCTGGGGCTCCCAGCTGTGGACGCTGATGCGGCGCTACATGTCCGTGCTCGCCTCGGACCGCGGCTTCCTCGCACTGTCGGTGCTGCTGCCCGCGGTCATCGGCGCGGTCAGTGTGCTGATCCCCAACGAACCGGGGCTCGCGCCCAACCCGAAGACGCAGCTCCACCTCAACAGCGGCGCCGCGACGATCATGCTGATCCTGGCGATCGGCGCCTGCTTCTCCGGAGCGGCCAACTCGGTCCGCGAGTTGATCAAGGAACGGGCGATCTACGAGCGAGAACGAGCCACCGGGCTCTCCCGCTCGGCGTACATGATGTCCAAGATCATCGTGCTGGGCTTCTTCAGCGTGATCCAGGGCGCCATCATCTCCGCCGTCGGCTTCCTGCCGCGCAAGCTGCCCGAGCACGGCCTGCTCGTCAAGAACCTGCCGCTCATCGAGATGACCGTCGGCATGATCCTGCTGAGCTTCGCCGCGATGATGTTCGGCCTGATGATCTCCGCACTGGTGAAGACCGCCGAGAAGACCATGCCGCTGCTGGTCATGTTCGCCATCGTCCAGGTCGTCTTCACCGGCTGCCTCTTCCAGATCTTCAGCAAGCCCGGCCTGGAACAGGTCGCCTGGCTGATGCCGGCCCGCTGGGGAACCGGCATCGTCTCCACCACGCTCGACCTGTCCCAGCTCATGGGCCCCTGGAACAAGGACTTCCAGCACCCGAACTACGACCCGCTCTGGAAGCACTCGGTCGCCCAGTGGGCGATCGACGCGAGCGTGCTGATCGTGATCTCGGTCCTCATCGGCATCCTCGTCACCCGGCTCCAGCGCCGGCACGAGCCCGAGGTCATGCAGAAGGGCTGAGCCCCTTCCGAACCGCCGAGGGGCGGCCTTCCCGAACGGGAGGGCCGCCCCTCGGCCTTTGTGGACCCGGCGGCGTTGTGGGCCCAGCGGCCTAGGTCCTCGGACCTGCGTCCGGCGCGGCCGCAGGCGGACGCGAGCGCCCCGGCGGCGGCGGTAGTTTGGCGGTATGCCCAGCACCACCGGAGACCACCTGGCCCACCAGGGCCCGCTGCCCGCCTGCGACCCCTGCCTGTCCGGGATCGAGACCGTCAGCCAGGCCCTGCTCGCCATGAACCGGCACCTGGAGGTCCGCGAGGTGCTGCGCCGCATCACGGCCTCCGCCCGGGAACTGCTCGGCGCCGAGTACGCGGCCCTGGGCGTGCCCGACGACCACGGCGGATTCGCCCAGTTCGTGGTCGACGGCGTCACCGACGAGCAGTGGCGGGCGATCGGCCCGCTGCCCCGCCAGCACGGCGTGCTCGCCGCGATGCTGCACGAGACCGGCCCCATCCGCCTCGCCGACGTCCGCCAGGCACCCTCCTTCGGCGGCTGGCCCTCCGCACACCCCGAGATGGGCGCCTTCCTCGGCATGCCGATCCTGGACACCGACGCGGCCGAGGACGAGTTGCAGGTGATGGGCGTCATCTTCCTCGCCAACAAGCGCGGCGGCGGCCTGTTCACCGACCACGACGAGGAACTGCTGCGGATCCTCGCCGCGCACGCCGCCCTCGCCCTGTCCAACGCCCGGCTGTACGAGCGCAGTCGTGAACTCACCCTGGCCGGGGAGCGCGCCCGGATCGCGCACGACCTGCACGACGCCGTCTCGCAGAAGCTCTTCTCACTGCGCCTCACCGCCAAGGCCGCCGCCAAGCTCGTCGACCGCGACCCGGCCCGGGCCCGCGCCGAGCTCGCCGAGGTCGCCCGGCTGGCCGCCGAGGCCGCCGACGAACTGCGCGCCGTCGTCGTCGAGTTGCGCCCGGCCGCGTTGGAGGAGGACGGTCTGAGCGCCACCCTCGCCTCCCAGGTGCAGGTCCTCGACCGCGCGCACACCGCCGACGTCGCCTTCGCCGCCGACGGTGTCCGCGCCCTGCCGCCCGCCCAGGAGGCCGCACTGCTGAGGGTCGCCCAGGAGGCGCTGCACAACGCGCTGCGGCACTCCGGCGCCGGCCGGGTCACCGTCACCCTGGCCGGGACGCCCGCGCGCGGCGCGGTGCTGCGGGTGCGTGACGACGGGCGCGGCTTCGACCCCGAATCCGTCCGCCGGGCCGGCCGCCACCTCGGCCTGGCCTCGATGCGCGACCGCGCGGCCGCCGTCGGCGGCACGCTCACCCTGGAGTCGGCCCCCGGCCGGGGGACGCTCGTCGAGATGGAGGTCCCCGGTGCCTGAGAGCACACCGTCGATCCGTGTCCTGCTGGTCGACGACCACCAGGTGGTCCGGCGCGGGCTGCGCACCTTCCTGGAGGTCCAGGACGACATCGAGGTGGTCGGGGAGGCCGCCGACGGGGCGGAGGGCGTCGAGCGGGCCCGCGAACTCGATCCCGACGTCGTCCTGATGGACCTCAAGATGCCCGGCGTCGACGGGATCGAGGCGCTGCGCACGCTCAAGGGCGAGGGCAGCCGGGCCCGGATCCTGATCGTCACCAGCTTCACCGAGCACCGCACGATGGTCCCCGCGTTGCGGGCCGGCGCCGCCGGGTACGTCTACAAGGACGTGGACCCGGAGGCCCTGGCCGGAGCGATCCGCTCGGTGCACGCCGGCCATGTGCTGCTCCAGCCGGAGCTGGCCGAGGCGCTGCTCTCCGACGAGGGCCCGCGCGCGCCGCAGGGCCGCGGCGGCACCCTCACCGAACGCGAGCGCGAGGTGCTCGGCCACATCGCCGACGGCCGCTCCAACCGGGAGATCGCGCGCAGCCTGCACCTGTCGGAGAAGACGGTGAAGACCCATGTCTCCAACATCCTGATGAAGCTGGACCTGGCCGACCGCACCCAGGCCGCGCTCTGGGCCGTCCGAAACGGCGAGGCCCGGGAGGGCGCTCGCGGCGCCTGACGGACGGCGCATGGGGGTCCGACGGGCCGACGCCCCGGGCGCACGGGGGCGTCCCGTGCGCGGGGGTCGGATTCCGGCCAGGTACGAGGGTGGTCCCGCGAGCCCTCAGCGGGCCTCGCGCTCGTCCGCGAGGGCGTTGTAGGCGGCCACCTGGGCCCGCCGGGCGGTGCGCCACAGAGGGGCCAGGACGGACTGCCGCGCGGCCATCTCGGAGGCACTGACGGCCGCCCCGTGCCCGCCGGAGGCGATCGACAGCAGGGCGGCCACCTGGCGGGCCGACTCCAGCACCCGGACGGCGCGCGGCGGGTAGCCGGGCGCGAGCAGCTCGGCGTGCCCGCGCCGGCGGTACGCCTCCAGGGCGCGCAGCGCCTCCGGCCCGGCGCCGGCCACGTCCAGCCGGGCGAGCAGCACGGTCGCCTCGCGCAGCCCGTCCGCCAGCTCGCGCTCGGCCTCCTGCAGCGACGGCACGTCCGCCGGCGGCGCGTCGTTCACCTCGGAGCAGCGCCACAGCACGGTCGCCGAGCGGTCCCCGGCCGGGCCGAACACCTCGACCTCCGGCACCAGCCCGAGCGGCACCCCCACCGCCAGGACGGCCTCGCCCACGGCCATGGCGCGCCCGTTGAACGGTGCCGGGCCGGTCAGCCCCAGCGGGTGCCCGGCCGAGGGCAGCGCGAGGCGCAGGCCCCGCACCCCCAGCACCCGCAGTCGGCCCAGCGCCCAGGTCAGCCCGTGCTGCTCGCCCGGCTCGTCCCCGGGCAGCCCGGTCACCCGGTGGCTCTCGTCGGCGCCCAGCACGGCCGCGGCGGCGTTGTCGGGCGGCACCAGGCCCGCCAGCAGGGCGTTGCCCCAGGCGGCCAGCCGCCCCGAACGGGGCTCTTCGTACGGATTGTCGGGAGGAGTCGCGAGCATCCGGCCAGCCTACGGAATCGGCGGTCATCCGCGTGGCGTAGGTTTGCCCATGCGTGTGCGGCGCACCCACCCCGTGCCCACCGGCTGCCGGGGTCGGGCGTGCCGCCCGCACCGACGGCCGAGAATCTTGTTTTTTGGGGAAGGCGTAGGCATGAGCGACGTGCTGGAGCTGGTGGACGTATCCGTGGTCCGGGAGGGGCGCGCGCTGGTCGACCAGGTCTCGTGGTCCATCTCCGAGGGTGAGCGCTGGGTCATCCTGGGCCCGAACGGCGCCGGCAAGACCACCCTGCTGCAGATCGCCTCCTCGTACCTGTTCCCGACCTCGGGCAAGGTCAGCGTGCTGGGCGAGAAGCTGGGCGAGATCGACGTCTTCGAGCTGCGCTCCCGGATCGGCCTGGCCGGCGCCGCCATGTTCGACAAGCTGCCGGCCGAGCAGACCGTGCTGCAGACCGTGCTGACCGCGGCCTACGGCATGACGGTCAGCTGGCAGGAGAGCTACGAGCAGTCGGACGAGTCCCGCGCCCTCGCGCTGCTCGACCGCCTCGGCATGGCCGGCCTCACCGACCGCAAGTTCGGCACCCTCTCCGAGGGCGAGCGCAAGCGCACCCTGATCGCCCGCGCCCTGATGACCGACCCCGAGCTGCTGCTGCTCGACGAGCCCGCGGCCGGCCTGGACCTCGGCGGCCGCGAGGACCTGGTCCGCCGGCTCGGCGCGCTCGCCCAGGACGAGTTCGCCCCGGCCATGGCGATGGTCACCCACCACGTCGAGGAGATCGCCCCGGGCTTCACCCACGTCCTGATGATCCGCCAGGGCAAGGTGCTCACGGCCGGCCCGATCGACACCGAGCTGACCGCCCGTAACCTCTCCAAGTGCTTCGGGCTGCCGCTCACCCTGGAGCGCCACGGCGACCGCTGGTCGGCCCAGGGCCTGCCGCTGGGCTGAGGCCCCGTCCGGCCAGATCCTCCGCCCTGTCTCGGCCCGTCCTTCGCCCGTCCTTCGCCCGTCTCGGGGAGGCTGCCGGAACCGGTCGCACGTGCGACCGGTTTCCGCCCCTCGACCTGCGGGAACTGTCCGCCTCGAAGGCCTTCGCTCCCTAGGATGGACGTGTGGACAGCTGGATCTGGTGGCTCCTGGCCGCCGCAGGGCTCGGCATACCGCTGGTTCTCACCGCGATGCCGGAGTTCGCCATGTTCGCGGTCGGAGCGCTCGCCGCCGCGGGCGTGGCCGGACTGGGCGGGGGAGTGGTCCTGGAGACCATCACATTCCTCGTGGTCTCGGTCGCGCTCGTGGTCTTCGTGCGCCCGATCGCCTACCGGCAGCTGCAGAAGGGCCCGCAGGTCAAGATGGGCATCGAGGCGCTGCACGGCGCCACCGCGGTCGTCGCGGAAACAGTCGACGGGGAAGGCGGCCGGATCAAGCTGAACGGCGAGATCTGGTCGGCCCGCGCGCTCCACCCGGACCAGGTGTACCAGCCCGGGCAGCAGGTCGACGTCGTCGAAATCCAGGGCGCGACCGCCCTGGTCGTCTAGGGGAGAGTCCGTGGAACCCGTCCTTATCGTCCTGGTCGTCCTGGTCGTGGTGGCCTTCATCGCGCTGATCAAGACGATTCAGGTCATCCCACAGGCCAGCGCGGCGATCGTGGAGCGCTTCGGCCGCTACACCCGGACGCTCAACGCGGGGCTGAACATCGTCGTCCCGTTCATCGACCGCGTCCGCAACCGGATCGACCTGCGCGAGCAGGTCGTGCCGTTCCCGCCGCAGCCGGTGATCACCCAGGACAACCTGGTCGTCAACATCGACACCGTCATCTACTACCAGGTGACCGACCCGCGGGCGGCCACCTACGAGGTCGCCAGCTACATCCAGGCCATCGAGCAGCTGACCGTCACCACGCTGCGCAACATCATCGGCTCGATGGACCTGGAGTCCACCCTGACCTCCCGCGAGGTCATCAACGCCGGTCTGCGCGGCGTCCTGGACGAGGCCACCGGCAAGTGGGGCATCCGGGTCAACCGCGTCGAGCTGAAGGCGATCGAGCCGCCGACCTCCATCCAGGACTCGATGGAGAAGCAGATGCGCGCCGACCGGGACAAGCGCGCCGCGATCCTCACCGCCGAGGGCCAGCGCCAGGCGCAGATCCTCAAGGCCGAGGGTGAGAAGCAGGCGGACGTGCTCAGGGCCGAGGGTGAGGCGCAGGCCGCGGTGCTGCGCGCCGACGGTGAGGCGGCCGCGATCCGGACGGTCTTCGAGGCCATCCACGACGGCGACGCCGACCAGAAGCTGCTCGCCTACCAGTACCTGCAGACCCTGCCCGAGCTGGCCAAGGGCGACTCCAACAAGCTCTGGATCATCCCCAGCGAGGTCGGCGACGCGCTCAAGGGCCTCGGCGGCGCCTTCACCGGCCTGACCGGCAACGGCGGCGGGGCCAACGGCGGCGCCGTCGCGGTGCCGAGCGTCCCGAAGGGCGCCCCGGCCACCCAGGTGCCGATCGACCCGGCGTCCGGGCCGCGGCCGGTGGACACCGAGAAGGGTGCCGCCCGTCCCCGGGTGGACCCGACCCGGGAGTACCCCAAGATCGACCCGGAGTGACCGGAGTGACCGGAGTGACCGGAGTGACCGGAGTGAGCCGACCCTGAGTGAGCGGCTGGGCTGTGCTTCGCCGAGGGCCCGCGGCCGTACGTCTCCCGTACGGCGGCGGGCCCTCGGGCTTTCGTGGCGCTTTTCGTGGCGCCGCTCGTGACGGTGTGGCGTACGTCCCGAATCGTGGGCGGCCCTGGTCGGGCGGGAGGGCGGTCCGGCATGATCCTCTCGGACAGGACCGAGAGGAGAGGTGACCCATGACGCTCTGGGAGGCGATCGCCGTCCTGGTGGCCGGGGTCGGAGCCGGGATGATCAATGTGATCGTCGGCTCCGGGACCCTGATCACCTTCCCGGTCCTGCTCGCCGTCGGCATCCCGCCGGTCACCGCCAACGTCTCCAACTCCTTCGGCCTGGTGCCTGGTTCGCTCAGCGGCGTGATCGGCTACCGCCGCGAACTCGCCGACCAGGGACGCCGGGTGCTGCGCCTGGGCACCGCCTCGCTGCTCGGCGGGCTGCTCGGCGCGCTGCTGCTGATCAAGCTGCCGAGCGGGGCCTTCGACGCGATCGTCCCGGTGCTGATCCTGCTCGCGCTCGTCCTGGTGGTGATCCAGCCCAAGGTGGCCAAGGCCGTCGCCGCCCGCCGCCGGCCCGGCGGCGACCCGGACGGCGGCCCGGTGCTGCTGGCCGGGGTGTTCCTCACCGGCATCTACGGCGGCTACTTCGGCGCCGCCCAGGGCGTCCTGCTGATGGCGCTGATGGGCATGCTGCTGCAGGAGGAACTGCAGCGGATCAACGCGGTGAAGAACGCCCTGGCGCTGATCGTCAACGCCGTCGCCGCGCTGTTCTTCCTGTTCACCTCGACCGTGAACTGGACGGCGGCCGGGCTGATCGCGGTGGGCTCGCTGGTCGGCGGCCTGGTCGGCGCCAAGGTCGGCCGCCGCCTGCCGCCGACCGCGCTGCGCGGGGTGATCGTGGTGGTCGGCCTCGCGGCCGTCACCAAGCTGCTGCTGGCGTGAGCGAAGCCGCTGCCGAGTCGAACGACCGTCAGACCGTAAGAGAGTAAGAGGAGTACGCCATGGCCCTGGAGATGCGCGAGATCTGTGAGCGCTGCGAGGTGTCGCTGACCGCCGACGGCCCCGCCTCGATATGTTCCTTCGAGTGCACCTTCTGCCCGGACTGCACCGAGGCCATGGCCGCCGGCTGCCCCAACTGCGGCGGCGAGCTGGTGGCCCGTCCGCGCCGGAAGGCTGCCTGACCCCGGCCACCACGGGGTACTCCGGCGCCCCGGAGCACTCCGGACCGACGACGCAGCAGGAGCGCAGCGATGAGCAGCAGGGCACGGCTGACCGAGGACGAGATCACGGCGGCACTGGCGGCGCTGCCGCACTGGACCCGGGAGGGCGACAGCATCGTCCGTAGCGCCGACGCCCCGGACTTCCCGGCGGGGATCCGGGTGGTCGCCGCCGTCGCCGAGCAGGCCGAGGCGCTCGACCACCACCCCGACATCGACATCCGCTGGCGCACCCTGCGCTTCGTCCTGTCCACCCACAGCGCCGGCGGCCTCACCGGCCTCGACTTCACCCTGGCCGCCCGCATCGACGAGGCCCTGCGCGCCGAGTCCGCGGCCTGACGCTCTCGGGCCGGGCCCGGGAACCCACGTCGAGGGCCCGGGTCGTCCCTCCGGACCGGCGTGAGATGCTGACTGCCGCATCGGCACGCAGGCGGGCTCGGAGGGACGAAACGGATGGCGCAGGAGCCCTTCGGAGACGCCCACACCGGGCAGCAGCCGTGGTACCCCCAGGGGCCTTCGGCCCAGGGCCAGCCGGTCCAGGGCCAGCCGGACTGGCAGGGCGACGGGTTCTACGGGCAGCAGCCGCCGGAGCAGGTGCACTGGCAGCAGCCGCAGCAGCAGGCGGGCTACGGCGTGGCCGGGTACGGGCAGCAGTCGCAGTACGACCAGTCCGGCTACGGGCACGCCGGTTACGACCAGAGCGGCTACGACCAGTCCGGGTACGGGCAGACCGGGTACGTCGAGGGCGGTTACGTCCAGGGGCAGTACAGCGGCCACGAGCAGTACCAGCCGCTCCCGGAGTACGCGCAGTACCCGCAGTACCCGGACCACGCGCAGTCTCCGCAGTACCCCGAGCACGCGCAGTCCCTGCAGTACCCCGACCACGCGCAGCAGCCGTACACGCCGTATGCCGGCGGGCAACAGCCCGCCGGGGAGGGGCTGTACGTCCCGGCGGGGGCCGAGTACTCGGCGGACGGCTATGTGCACCTCGACGAGGCTGAGCCGGAGTCCGCGCCGACCGAGCCGGGGTCCGCGCCGACCGGGCCGACCGGGTCGGAGAAGACCCCGGAGGAAGCCCCGAAGCCTGCGGCCCGGCCCGCCACGCGGTCCCGCGCCGCCGCCCGCCGGGGTGGTGACGGCGGTTCCGGTTCCGGTCCCAAGCCCGCGCCCGGCTCGATATCCGGCTCGGGGGCCGGCTCCTCGTTCTCGGCCAAGGCCCGGCGGGCCGCCGACGCGGTGCTGACCGGGGAGCACGTGCCCAGCCGGAAGGCCCTGCTCGTGCGGGCCGGCGCCGGGGTGGCCGCGCTCGGGGTGCTGGTGGCGGCCGGGCTGATGGTCGGCGCTGAGGGCGGTGGCAGCGCGGCGGCGAGCAGCGGCGGCGAGCCCGGCTTCACGGTGGCGCACTCCCGGGCGTGGTCCGCGCAGCCCGTCGCGGCCGGGCAGCCCGGGGGTGACGACACGCTGGTCGGCAGCTGGCTGCTGACGGACGCGGTGGTCCGGGCCGACGGCTCCGGGGTGCACGCGTACGACCGCGCGGGCGGCAAGCCGACCTGGTCGGTGGAGCCGCCGGCCGCCGGGGCCGTTCCGTGCGGGCTGTCGGCGGGCGTGAACCAGGCGGGCCTGGGCGCGGCGCTGTTCCGTCCGCAGGCGGACCCGAAGAGCCCGTGCGCGCTGGTGGCCGTCGTGGACACCAGGACGGGCAAGACGGCCTGGACCAAGACCCTTTCGGATGCGAAGGGCGCCTACTCCGCGCGGGTCGGCGTCACCGAGGACAAGGTGGTCGCGATCGGCGACGACCACGCGGTGGCCTGGGAGTCGGCGGACGGGAAGGACATCTGGCAGTACACCGGGCAGGGCAAGTTCTGCACGCTCTCCGGCGGCGTCAGCGGCAAGACCGTGCTGGTGGCCTCCTCGTGCGCCGACTCGACGCCCGCCGACCAGGCCGTCGCGCTGAACCTCGCGGACGGCAAGGTCAGCTGGTGGCGGGGGCTGAACAACCAGCCGAAGACGGTGACGGTGCTGTCCGCCGAGCCGGCCGTGGTCCTCACCACCGGCGACAAGCCGAACAACGACCGGGTGTTCGCCTGGGGCACCGCCGGCGACCCGGCCGCCGAGATCCCGGTGGTCACGGACGGCGGCCGGCTGGACGTCGCCCACGGCACCTTCGCGGCCACACCCGAGGTGTTCTTCGAGGGCCGCACGATGGTCACCACCCTGACCCCGGCGAACGGCAGCGGGCCGGCGGCCGCGGTCGGCTACGACCTGGACACCGGCAAGCAGCGTTGGAAGGCCCCGACCACCGCCAAGGGCACCGTCCGGGCGGTCGGTATCGACGGCGGCTCGCTGGTGCTCGCCGCCGACGAACGCCGCGACCAGCCGGCCCACCTCACCCGGTTCCCGTTGGCGGGCGGCGAGGAGGCGGCCGGTGGCAACTTCCCGCCCGGGACCGGCTCGCTGCTGCTCTCCGGGCGGGTGCTGATCGGCGGTGGGCAGGTGGTCGTGGTGCCCGAGCACGCGGCCAACTACGGCACGGCGGCCGGGTACCAGGCGAAGGGCTGAGGCCGCTCGCCGGCACCGGCCGGGTGGCTACGCGGTCGGGGCGGCTACCCGGATGGGGTGGCTACGTGGTCGGGTGGCTACGCGGCCGAAACGGGCAGGCCCGGTACCGGCGGCAGCCAGTCGGCGAGATCCCGCGCCTCCGAGCTGCGCAGACCGAGCGCCAGCATCAGGCTGGCCTGCGGGGTGGGCATGAACGGGCGCCGCAGCAGTTTCATCCCGGCCTGCTCCGGCGTCCGATCCGCCTTGCGCTGGTTGTCCTCCGCGCAGGCGGCCACGGTGTTCAGCCAACTGTCCGCACCACCGCGCGACTTGGGCTGCAGGTGGTCCACCGTGGTGGCCCGCCGCCCGCAGTACGCGCACAGGTGCTGGTCCCGCGCCAGGACACCCCGCCGAGACCACGGGGCCTGTTGTCGGAACGGCACCCGTACGTACCGTTGCAGTCTGATCACCCTCGGGACCGGGACGGCGACGCCCGTCCCCCGGATCGAGCGCAGCGGGTGCGCCTGCTCCACCACCGCCTTGTCCTGGAGCACCAGGACGACGGCGCGCTGGAGCGACACCGTTGTCAGGGGCTCGTAGCTCGCGTTCAGAACCAGCGTGTTGCGCACTCGGCACACCCTTCCCACGGGCGTGCCACGGCGGCACGACCGTCTCCACACACGTCACTGCCGCCGCACGGCGGTGACACCACTCTGAATGGGCGCATGGCCGACGAACAACGGAATTTCCGGTATCGGGGAGGGGCCCGGGGGAGTACGCCGCCAGGCCCGAGGGGGTGCCTCGGGGAAAACTCGCTGGCCGGAACCGCGTAGGCTCTATCAGGCTGGAGTCGTACCGACCCGGGGCCCGACCGCATCGGGCCGCCACCGGGCGGGCGCCCGATAGAAGGAGAAGCGTGACCGTGACGGACATCGTCGACGAGCTGCGGTGGCGGGGGCTGATCGCCCTGTCCACCGACGAGGACGCACTGCGCAAGGCGTTCGCGGACGGCCCGGTCACGTTCTATTGCGGCTTCGACCCGACGGCCCCCAGCCTGCACCTCGGCAACCTCGTGCAGATCCTCACCATGCGCCGCATCCAGCAGGCGGGGAACCTCCCGCTCGGCCTGGTCGGCGGCGCCACGGGCCTGATCGGTGACCCGAAGCCCACCGCCGAGCGCGTGCTCAACGACCCCGAGACGGTGGCCGGCTGGGTGGAGCGCCTGCGCGGCCAGATCTCGCGCTTCCTCGACTTCGAGGGCCCGTACGCGGCGCGCATGGTCAACAACCTGGACTGGACGTCGGGAATGTCGGCGATCAGCCTGCTGCGTGACGTGGGCAAGTACTTCCGGGTCAACAACATGATCGCCAAGGAGGCCGTCGCCCGACGGCTCAACTCCGACGCGGGCATCAGCTACACCGAGTTCAGCTACCAGATCCTCCAGGGCATGGACTACCTGGAGCTGAACCGCCGCTACGGCTGCACCCTGCAGACCGGCGGCAGCGACCAGTGGGGCAACCTGACCGCCGGCACGGACCTGATCCGCAAGGCCGACGGCAAGTCCGTCCACGCGCTGGCCACGCCGCTGATCGTCAAGGCCGACGGTACCAAGTTCGGCAAGACCGAGTCCGGCACCGTCTGGCTCGACCCCGAACTGACCACCCCGTACGCCTTCTACCAGTTCTGGCTGAACGCGGACGACCGGGACGTCTCCAAGTTCCTGCGGATCTTCAGCTTCCGCTCGAAGGAGGAGATCGAGGAGCTGGAGCGCGAGACCACCGAGCGCCCCGCCGCCCGCCTCGCCCAGCGCGCCCTCGCCGAGGAGCTCACCACCCTCGTCCACGGCGCCGAGCAGTACGAGCGCGCGGTCGCCGCGTCCAAGGCGCTGTTCGGCCAGGGCGACCTCGCGGACCTGGAGGCCCCGACCCTGGCGGCCGCCCTGGCCGAGGTCCCGAAGACCGAGACCCCCGAACTCCAGCCGGTGGTCGACCTGTTGGTCGCCGTCGGCCTGTCGCCGAGCCGATCGGCCGCGCGTCGGACGATCAAGGAGGGCGGCGCCTACCTCAACAACGTCAAGGTGACGGACGAGGAGGCAGTGCCGACCGAGGCCGACCTGCTGCACGGCCGCTGGCTGGTGCTGCGGCGCGGCAAGCGGAACCTGGCGGCGGCGGAGCTGGTCTCCGCCGGCTGACACGCCGGGCTGACCTGCCTGGCTGAAAGCACACCCACGCTGAGCTGCGGCTTCGAGCATCGAGGGCCGGATCTGGACAGATCCGGCCCTCGACGTTTGACGAGGCCCTCCGGGTGGCCTAGTGTTGAACGAGTCGCTGAAGCGGCCACCCCATTCAGCAAGACCCACTCTCACACCTCACAGCCCATTCACATGGGTTCGTTGGCGTTTTTGTCAACAGGGCGTGAGCGTGAATTTCGAGTAACTCTCGAAATACGCTAAAGTGGTGGACGTCGCGAAAAGCGGCCCCGGCCAGTTCGGGAAATCGGATGAATGAAACTCCGGAAAACGGAGCGGAAAACATCTGATAAGCTGGGAACACGAAAGAACGAAGCCCGGAGGGTCCGCTGGAAGGCGGTCCGAAGGAAGCGTCCGTTCCTTGAGAACTCAACAGCGTGCCAAAAGTCAACGCCAGATATGTTGACATCCCCGGCCTTGATCGTTTGATCGGGGTTGGAGATTCCTTTTGAAATAACACTAGCGAGGACGCAGTGCGCGGGGCCGCCCTATTCCGGTGGTTGCCGTGCCGCTCAACGCGAGTGGGAACCGGATAGCCGGTAAACATTCACGGAGAGTTTGATCCTGGCTCAGGACGAACGCTGGCGGCGTGCTTAACACATGCAAGTCGAACGGTGAAGCCCTTCGGGGTGGATCAGTGGCGAACGGGTGAGTAACACGTGGGAAATCTGCCCTGAACTCTGGGACAAGCCTTGGAAACGAGGTCTAATACCGGATATGACCTGCCTCCGCATGGGGGTTGGTGGAAAGCTCCGGCGGTTCAGGATGATCCCGCGGCCTATCAGCTTGTTGGTGGGGTAATGGCCTACCAAGGCGACGACGGGTAGCCGGCCTGA
>NZ_JBVIRL010000008.1:0-134609 GCF_055576085.1 Kitasatospora sp. NPDC033851
CACACCATCACACCTACTGGCTCCCGAACTCACCGAAGAACCACTGGCTCCCCAACAGACCGAATCCGTGGCTCTACTTCACCCCGGTGAAAACACCCGAACTTCAACACCTGCGTCTTCGGGCCTGGGCCCACATGCTCGGGTACCGGGGGCACTGTCTGACCAAGACGCGGGACTACTCCACTACATATGGGCAGCTCAGAGGCGCCCGTGCCGAACACGCCCGCGGCCTGTACGTCGGCTGGGACGACGAGACCGTGGTCGAAGGTGCCTGGCGGTTCGTCGGAACCGGGCACACCCCGGCCGAAGGGCTCATCGCGGCCGGCATCGCCGAGGATCTCGCCACCAATCGGGACATTGTCCGCGCGGAGCAGGTAGGGGAGAGACCGTGACGGCCGAGCAAGCGGGGGCCGGAGGAGCGACGGGTCCGTGCGAGGCGGCACTGGCTCCGTTACGACCGATGGTGCTCCGGGGCTTGGTCATCGAAAGCGAGATCGTCATCGTGGACGACGACGGGCACGAGGAGCCGTACGACTCGGCCAAGCACTGATGACCGGCAGCCCCCGCCATGATGACGGGGGCTGTCGGCATCAGAGCTTGCTCGCGAAGTCGTCCTCCTTGACGATCAGCCGATCGCGGTAGTCCTTGGGGATCATGAGCCGCAGCTTGATCGCGGGAGCCCGCTGCCCCTTGACCTTGGTTCGGGTGACTTCGCAGCGGATGCCCACCCGCAGCAGGTCGGCCGCCATGGCCTCGGTGCCGCCGTCCTCCCACTGCTGGCGGAACGTCTTCCCGTTGGCCACGTTCACCCACCGATCTTCGGTGGTCTCGGGGTCGATCTCCCCGAGTTCGGTGATCAGCTTGTCCAGCGTCTCCTCCGCCTGCTCGCGCGTGAACCGGGTCTTGGCGTACCGGCCGCCGGGCTCCAGCTCCTTCATGTAATAGGCGACGGACTCCTCAAGCTGCGCCACCTGGGCGCGTGCCTCTGCGCCCCGTGCGTACTCGCGCACCTGGACGGGCTCATCGCCGAGGACCGACAGTACGTCGAGGACCAGCTTGGTGTTGATCGCGTCGGGGTTGGGAGCGCCCAAGCCTCCGCCCTTGCAGCCCTGGCACCGCAGGTACTCGTACATCCGATCCTTGACGCGGTTCCGCTGCTCCAGCATGTTGGTCCCGCAGTCGACACAGAAGAAGACCCCGAGGAACGTCGTGGCACCACCGGGCCTACGCTGCGGCTGGTTCTTGCTGCGCTTGTCGAGATCCGCTTGGAGCTCGTTGAACTCCCCGTCGGTGAAGACGGCCTCCGCGACCCTGATGGGCTTCCCGGCCTTGTCCAGGACGAGCTTGGACCGGCGGGCGCCACCCTTCTTCTCCTCTTCTACCCGGTAGCCCATCAAGGCGGGGTTGCGGAGCTGGCGCAGGAGGGTCGTAGCCGTGAGGCCGTCGCTGGCGAGGCCCGCGCGCTTCAACAGCTTGACCATGCGGGTGGCGGAGACGCCCCGACGGGCCATGCGTCGGCACCAGTGCAGGGCCTTGTGCGCGTCGGCCTCGACGACGAGGACGACGTTCCCGCTCTCGTCCTCGGCGGTGGTGTAGCCGAAGGCCGGCTTGCCGACCAGCCAGGCGGACTGGGTCTTGGCGTAGTCCCAGAGGCTCGCGACGCGCGTGCTCGTGTTGGTGGCCTCGATCTCCGCGATGCCGCCGATCAGCGTGACCAGGATCTTGCCGACGACCGTGGTCAGGTCGATGGAGTCGTGCTTGGAGACCAGGTTCTTCCCGTACTTCAACGCCCAGTCGATCATCGTGTGGAGGTCGGACAGCCGGCGGATGAACCGGTCGAGCTTCCAGAACAGCAGCACGTCGAACTCCGGAGCCCGGTTGTTCAGCCAGTCGCCCAGCTGCTTCCGCTTCCACGGGGGCACCTTCGTGGCGGACACGTTCAGGTCGCTGGCGACCCCGACCACGCGGCACCCCCGGTTCAGGGCTTCGCGGCGGAGGTCGAGCTCCTGGCGGACGGGGGAGGTGGTGTCCTCCGTCAGTACGGACAGCCGGACCGAGAGCAGCGCCCGGGGCGCGTCCGTCGGAAGCGCTGCCTCGGCTCTCTTCAACTGTTCGAGGAGGGCCAGATCCACGGCGGTCCATTCGGCCTCGACCGTGTACGTCTTCTGCTGCGCGGCACGTGCCGTACGGGTGCGCTTCGCCATGTCGGTGACCCTCTCGACAGTTTTGGGACTGCCTCCATTTAGCCGCAGATGGACACCCAGATCCAGATCGGCCCCACCGGCAAGAAGCTGCTGCCGCTGACGGTCGTCAACAAGTAGCCGTCGGTCGTCGGCGGGCGGTCGTCGGCGGGTGACGGTTACACCCTGGACCCCAGGCCGGAACCTTCCGGCCTGGGGTCTCGGGTATGCGGCTGACCAGGGGCGGAGCGAGCGGGTCGGCGGGGCGCGTACCCTTTGAGGTGACAGAGTCCGGACAGTGGCGGGAACACGCCACGCCGGACGGGGACAACTGACTAAGGACTGAGCGACCCTGGCACGCCGTACGCCCGACGGTCCGCCGCCCGCGCCGACGGTGCAGCGGATTCGTCTCCGCTACACCAAGCGCGGCCGGCTCCGCTTCACCAGCCACCGCGACTTCCAGCGCGCCTTCGAGCGCGCCCTGCGCCGGTCCGCCGTTCCGATGGCCTACTCGGCCGGCTTCACCCCGCACCCGAAGGTCTCCTACGCGAACGCGGCCCCGACCGGGGTGGCGAGCGAGGCGGAGTACCTGGAGATCGGCTTGGCCGCCTTCCGCGACCCCGAACAGCTGCGGGCGCAGCTGGACGAGTCACTGCCGACGGGCCTGGACGTGATCGACGCGGTCGAGGTGCGGACGCCGAACTTTGTGGAACGCCTGCAGGCCTCCGAGTGGCTGGTCCGGCTGGACGGCGTCGAGCCGGACGAGGCGGCCGGCGCGGTGGCGCGCTTCCTCGCCGAGGAGCGGGTCGAGGTCGAACGCCTCACCAAGAACGGCGTGCGGGTCTTCGACGCGCGCGGTGCGGTGGCGGCGCTCGAGATCGTCCCGTCCCAGGTCGACGGCGGTGCGGACACGGAGGCCGGAACCGACCTCGATGTTCGGACCGGCCGTCCCTGTGCGATACTGCGCCTGGTAGTACGACACGCCACACCCGCCGTACGACCTGACGACGTATTGTCCGGTCTCCGTGCGACGGCCGACCTGGCGCCGCCGGTCCCCGCAGAGGTGACCAGGCTGGCGCAGGGGCCGCTCGACGAGGGGACCGGCACGGTGACCGACCCGCTGGCGCTCGACCGCGCCGCGGCCCAGGCCGGCTCGGAGCCGGGCGCCGGGCCGCGCGCTACCGCGCCCGCCTAGCGGGCGGAGGCCGGGTCCAGTGACTCACTGGACCCGATGGTCCCTCCAGGGTTCCCGCGGCTCCCCAGGGGAGCGAGCGTCGTCGCAGCACAGGCCTTGCCACCCGGGGCCTGCCGGCCAGGACGGTCGGTGGGCCCGGGGCCCCGTCCGGGAGCCACCCGGGGTTGGGGGACGGCGCAGCTTGGGAAAACCTCAGAAGACTGGTCAGAACCAGAAGACTTTCGACACCCCGCCGAGCGTGGGGCGCCGAGCGAGACTACGAGCCCCTGTGCGGCCTCGCGTCCGCGCGGCGGCACCGTGAAAGGGTCCGGCCCGAGCATCTCGCGATGCCGGCCGCCCACCGGTGTCGCGCCGTGCCCGGATGCGGAGCCCGGGGGCCTGACGGGAGATCCACCCGCATGCTCGATAACACCGATCCGCAGCAGACTGCGGCCACGGAACAGAACGAAACCGCCGCGACCGGCAGCGAGGGCGCGTCCGCCGCGCCGCCGCGCCGTCGTCGCCGCGCGGTCTCCCGCCCGGCGGGCACCCCGCAGGGTGCGGCCGCCGAGGCGGCCGAGACGGTCCTGCCGGCCGAGGCGCCGGCGGCCGAGACCGCTCCGGCTCCGGTCGCCGAGCCGGTCGCCGAGAAGCCGGTCCGGGCCCGTCGGACCCGCAAGCGCGCCGAGGCCCCGGCCGGGGCGCCGGAGGCGACCCCGATCGTGACCACCGCGCCGGAGGCCGCAGAGGCTCCCGCGGCGGAGCAGGCCGCCCCGGCTCCGGCTGCCGAGCCGGTCGCGGAGAAGCCCGCCCGGGCCCGCCGCACCCGTAAGCGCGCCGAGTCCCCGGCGGGCGCGCCCGCCGTCGAGGCACCGGCCGTCGAGACCCCCGCCCCCGTCGCCGCCGAGCCGGCGGCCGAGGAGGCCCCCGCCGCTCCCGCCCGCCGCCCCCGCCGCCGCCGCGTGGTCGAGGCCGCGCCGGTCGTCGAGGCCCCGGTCGAGGAGCCGCAGGCCGAGGAGCCCGCCGTCGCGGAGGAGACCGAGGAGGAGGCCGTCGAGGCCGCCGCCGCGCCGACGGCCGAGCCCGTCGCCCCGGCCCCCGTCGTCGCCCCGGCCGCCGAGGCCGAGCCGCACCACCGGGTGCGCCGCCGCGCCGTCCGCCCGGCCACCGCGGTCTTCCAGGCCCCGGTCTTCCAGGAGCCGGCCCCCTACGTCGCGCCGTCCGTGCCGTCCGCGGTGTCCGCGCCGCAGCAGCCCGCCGAGGCCGAGGCCCCGGCGCCGGTCGAGGCCCCGGCCGCCGCCGCGCACGAGGAAGACGAGTTCGAGTACAGCGGCGTCGGCCGCCGCCGCCGGGTCCGTGCCCGGGTCGAGCCGGGCCGCCGCAAGTCGGCCGCCGGCAAGCCGAGCACCGCCAGGGCAGCCGCCACCAAGCCGACCCCCGCCAAGTCGGCCCCCGCCAAGCCGGTCGCCGAGGCGCCGGCCGCCGTCGCGCCGATCGAGGCCCCGGCCGTCGAGGTGCCCGTCGTCGAGGCCCCCGCCGCCGGTCCGGAGACCGAGGGCGAGTGGGAGGAGGACGGCCGTCCGTCGCGCCGTCGCCGCCGGGGCGGCCGCCGCCGTCGCCGTGGCGAGGCCGAGGAGTTCGAGGCCGCCGAGGCCGTCGAGGTCGAGCAGCCCGCCGCCGAGGAGCCGGCCGCGGCCGACGAGGAGGACGAGGACGACGACGACCTGGCTGCCGGCCTGTCCTCGTCCCGTCGCCGCCGTCGCCGCCGCCGTCGCAGCGGTGAGGCCGGCGCCGTCGAGACCGCCGAGACCACCGAGGACGGCGTCCGCACGGTGGTGAAGGTGCGCGAGCCGCGCCGCCGCTCCACCGAGCCGTCCTTCGACCCGGACGAGGTGCAGTCCATCAAGGGCTCGACCCGCCTGGAGGCGAAGAAGCAGCGCCGCCGCGAGGGCCGCGAGCTGGGCCGCCGCCGGGTGCCGATCATCACCGAGGCCGAGTTCCTGGCCCGCCGTGAGTCGGTCGAGCGCGTCATGGTGGTGCGCCAGAACGGCCAGCGCACCCAGATCGGCGTCCTCGAGGACGGCGTGCTGGTCGAGCACTACGTCAACAAGGAGCAGGCCACCTCGTACGTCGGCAACGTGTACCTGGGCAAGGTCCAGAACGTGCTGCCGTCCATGGAGGCCGCCTTCGTCGACATCGGCAAGGGCCGCAACGCGGTGCTGTACGCCGGCGAGGTCAACTTCGGCGCGCTCGGCCACGGCGGCCCGCGCCGGATCGAGTCGGTGCTGAAGTCCGGCCAGTCCGTGCTGGTGCAGGTCTCCAAGGACCCGATCGGCCACAAGGGCGCCCGCCTGACCAGCCAGATCTCGCTGCCCGGCCGCTACCTGGTGTACGTGCCCGAGGGCTCGATGACCGGCATCTCGCGCAAGCTCCCCGAGAACGAGCGCGCCCGCCTGAAGCAGATCCTCAAGAAGATCGTCCCGGACGACGCGGGCGTCATCGTGCGCACCGCCGCCGAGGGCGCCTCCGAGGAGGAGCTGACCCGCGACGTCCAGCGGCTGCAGCAGCAGTGGGAGGACATCCAGAAGAAGGCCGCGACCGGCAACGCCCCGGCGCTGCTGTACGGCGAGCCGGACATGACCGTCCGGGTCGTCCGCGACATCTTCAACGAGGACTTCACCAAGGTCATCGTCTCCGGCGACGAGGCGTGGAAGACCATCCACGAGTACGTCTCCAACGTGGCCCCGGACCTCGCCGAGCGCCTCCAGCGGTGGACCTCCGAGGTGGACGTCTTCGCCACCTACCGGATCGACGAGCAGCTGATGAAGGCGCTGGACCGCAAGGTCTGGCTGCCCAGCGGCGGTTCGCTGGTGATCGACCGCACCGAGGCGATGGTCGTCATCGACGTCAACACCGGGAAGTTCGTCGGCCAGGGCGGCAACCTGGAGGAGACGGTCACCCGGAACAACATCGAGGCGGCCGAGGAGATCGTGCGCCAGCTGCGGCTGCGCGACCTCGGCGGCAT
This sequence comes from Kitasatospora sp. NPDC033851, assembly GCF_055576085.1. Taxonomy (NCBI): domain Bacteria; kingdom Bacillati; phylum Actinomycetota; class Actinomycetes; order Kitasatosporales; family Streptomycetaceae; genus Kitasatospora; species Kitasatospora sp. NPDC033851. The sequence continues at coordinate 6,380 of NZ_JBVIRL010000008.1, forward strand.
CATCGTGATCGACTTCATCGACATGGTGCTGGAGTCCAACCGCGACCTGGTGCTGCGCCGCCTGCTGGAGTGCCTGGGCCGGGACCGGACCAAGCACCAGGTGGCCGAGGTCACCTCGCTGGGCCTGGTGCAGATGACCCGCAAGCGGGTCGGCCAGGGCCTGCTGGAGTCCTTCTCCGAGCCGTGCGTGCACTGCAACGGCCGCGGTGTGATCGTCCACATGGAGCAGCCGAGCGTCCACGTCCACGCCCCGTCCGCCCCGGCGGGCGAGGCCGTCTCGGGCGGCAAGCGCCGTCGCCGGGGCAAGGGCGGCGCGGGCCAGGAGGAGCCGCTGGGCGTCGAGGCCGCCGTGGCCGAGGCCGCCGAGCAGGTCGCGCAGGCCGCCGTCGCGGCCGTCGCCGAGCTGCCGGCCGAGCCGGTGCGCGAGGAGATCGAGGGCCAGCTGGCCCTGGAGGTCCCGGGCGTCGAGGCTCCGGTCGCCCCGGCGCCGGTCGTCGAGGAGGCCCCGGTGGCCGCTCCGGCGGGCCGCCCGCGTCGCCGCGCGGTGCGCAAGGCGACGGCTCCGGCCGGTTCTCCGGGCAGCGCCGAGATCGTCGTGCTGCAGGCCAAGGCCGAGGCGGCGCTGGAGGCGGCCCTGGAGGCCGCCGCCCCGGTCGTCGTGGAGGCCGCCGTCCAGGCCGCCGCCGAGGCGCCGGGTGAGCCGGTCGTCGTCGCGGAGGCCGCGGTCGTCGAGGCCCCGGCCGCGGAGGCCGCCGAGGCTCCCGCCGTCGAGGCCCCGGTCGAGGAGGCCGCCGCCGAGGAGGCGCCGGCGCCGAAGAAGCGGGCCGCCCGCAAGACCGCCGCGCAGAAGACCGCCACGCAGAAGACCGCCGCCAAGAAGACCGCCGCCAAGAAGACGGCCACGGCGGCCAAGAAGACCACCGCCCGCAAGACCGCGACCAAGCGGACCAGTGCGGCGGCCAAGAAGGCCGCGGCCGCCGAGGGTGATACGGCGGCCGAGTAGTGCCCACGCCCGGGGCGGGAGCCATCCCGCCCCGGGCCGTACGGGCCGGTTTGCCCCTCGGGCTGCCGGTCCGTATTCTTGACCATCGGCGTGTCTACGCCATTGCTCCCGAGCACATCACCTTCCCGAGGTCGCCGCGTCCGCGCGGAGGGCCGGGGAGAGGCTCCTGTGTCCGTACCCAGGTGGCTGGCGTCGGGGGTTCCGACCGAGCAAGGAAAGCAGGTACCGCATGTACGCGATCGTTCGCGCAGGCGGCCGCCAGCACAAGGTCGCCGTCGGCGACGTGCTGGAGATCGACCGTATCGAGGCCAAGCCGGGTGACTCGGTCGAGCTCTCGACCATCCTCATCGTCGACGGTGACGCGGTCACCTCCGACCCGTGGGTCCTGGCCGGCGTGAAGACTCACGCCGAGGTGGTCGACCAGACCAAGGGTGACAAGATCGTCATCCTGCGTTACAAGAACAAGACCGGCTACCGCCGCCGTCAGGGCCACCGTCAGCGCCACACCGCGGTGCGCATCACCAGCATCGACTCGGTCAGCAAGTAAGGGGATAGCGAGATATGGCACACAAGAAGGGCGCAAGCTCTACCCGTAACGGCCGTGACTCGAACGCCCAGCGCCTCGGCGTGAAGCGCTTCGGCGGCCAGGTCGTCTCGGCCGGCGAGATCATCGTCCGCCAGCGCGGCACCCACTTCCACCCGGGTGCGGGCGTCGGTCGCGGTGGCGACGACACCCTGTTCGCGCTGACCGCCGGTGCCGTGCAGTTCGGCAACCGTCGCGGCCGCAAGGTCGTCAACATCGTGGCCGTCGAGGCCTGAGTCCCCGCGGACTCCCGAGTCGTATAGAGACTCACTGTGAGGGGTGGGCCGGAATTCTCCGGTCCACCCTTCACGCTTTACGCAGGTAGCAAGCAGACTCTCGCGCACTGGAGGCACACCCATGACCACCTTCGTGGACCGCGTCGAACTTCACGTCGCCGCGGGTAACGGGGGCCACGGCTGCGCCTCCGTGCACCGCGAGAAGTTCAAGCCGCTCGGCGGCCCGGACGGCGGCAACGGCGGTGAGGGCGGCAGCGTCATCCTCACCGTGGACTCGCAGGTCACCACCTTGCTCGAGTACCACCACTCGCCCAAGCGCAAGGCCACCAACGGCAAGCCGGGCGCGGGCGGCCACCGCACCGGCGCGGCCGGCGAGGACCTCGTCCTCGTCGTGCCGGACGGCACCGTGGTGCTGGACCGCCAGGGCAACGTGCTGGCCGACCTGGTCGGACACGGCACCAGCTTCGTCGCCGCCCAGGGCGGCCACGGCGGCCTCGGCAACGCCGCGCTGGCCTCGGCCCGCCGCAAGGCGCCCGGCTTCGCGCTGCTCGGCGAGCCCGGCGAGGCCCGCGACATCGTGATGGAGCTCAAGTCCGTCGCCGACGTGGCCCTGGTGGGCTACCCGAGCGCCGGCAAGTCCTCGCTGATCTCGGTGCTCTCCGCCGCCAAGCCGAAGATCGCGGACTACCCGTTCACCACCCTGATCCCCAACCTCGGGGTGGTCACCGCGGGCGAGATCGTCTACACCGTCGCCGACGTGCCCGGCCTGATCCCCGGCGCCAGCCAGGGTCGCGGCCTGGGCCTGGAGTTCCTGCGGCACGTCGAGCGCTGCTCGGTGCTGGTGCACGTGCTGGACTGCGCCACCCTGGAGCCCGGCCGCGACCCGCTGACCGACCTGGAGACCATCGAGGCCGAGCTCGCCGAGTACGGCGGCCTGGACGACCGCCCGCGCCTGGTCGCGCTCAACAAGGTGGACGTGCCGGACGGCCAGGACATCGCCGACCTGACCCGCACCTCCCTGGAGGAGCGCGGCTACCGGGTGTTCGAGGTCTCCGCCGCCTCCCGCAAGGGCCTGCGCGAGCTGAGCTTCGCGATGGGCGGGATCGTCGCCGAGGCGCGCGCCGCCAAGCCGGTCGAGGAGTCGACCCGGATCGTGCTGCGGCCCAAGGCCGTCGACGACGCCGGCTTCACCATCACCGAGGAGGAGGGCGCGTACCGCATCCGCGGTGTCAAGCCGGAGCGCTGGGTCCGCCAGACCGACTTCTCCAACGACGAGGCCGTCGGCTACCTCGCCGACCGGCTGGCCCGCCTCGGCGTCGAGGACAAGCTCTGGAAGGTCGGGGCGCACGAGGGCGACACCGTCATCATCGGCCCGGACGAGAACGCCGTCGTCTTCGACTGGGAGCCGACCATGGCCGCCGGCGCGGAGATGCTCGGTCGCCGCGGTGAGGACCACCGCATGGAGACCCAGCGCCCGGCGGTCGACCGCCGCCGCGAGAAGCAGAAGGGCCGGGACGCGGCCGAGGCCGAGTTCCTCGCCTTCGAGGCGCTGTCCAGCGGCCGCCAGGCCGCCGTCGAGGGCGACGACGACGAGGACTGAGCCGGTCGGACCGGCTGACGCGAACGGCCCCCGCCACCTGTCGAGGTGGCGGGGGCCGTTCCCGTGCTCAGGGGTGGCGCGGCGTCACTTGGTCCAGGCCGCCTGGACCTTGGAGACGTCGGTCGAGTCGCCGTAGCCGACCATCGCCGGGGAGCCGCCGGCCGGGAAGCTGACGATGTCGCAGCCCTTGAACTCGACGCCCTTGGTGGCGCCCGAGAAGCTCGGGGTGGTGCACTTGGCGATCGGGGTCGAGCCGACCGGGTTGGCGAACATCCCGAGGTTGCCGGAGGCGTCGTAGACCCTGAACTTGGAATCGGGGGCGGCGAAGGTCAGCTTGGTGTCCCCGAGGTTCTTCATGGTCCAGCTGACGTAGTACAGCGCGCGGCCGTCCAGGCCGGTGGTGTTGGCCTTGGCGTCCTGGAAGTCCTTGAGCGAGCCCGGGGCGACGCCGGTGACGTTGATCTCCAGCTTGGCGGCGGCGTTGAAGGTCTTGTCGGCGAAGTCCACGGTGGCGGGCTGGCCGAACTTCACCGAGGTGCCGGCCTGCGGCAGCTTGCCGCCACCGGCCCCGCCGCCCGCGGCGCCGGCCGTACCGGCACCGCCCGTGGCCGCACCGCCGGTCGCTCCGGCCGCGGCCGCGCCGCCGGTGGCCCCGCCGGTCGGGGCGGCGGTCGAACCGCCGCTCGCACCGCCGGTGGCCGCCCCTCCGCCGGTGGCCGCACCGCCGGCGGTGGCATCCGGGGCACCGCTGGTCGGCGCCGGAGCGGCACCGGTGGAGCCGCCCGCCGGAGCGGCCGGGTCGGCGTTGTCCGGGCCACAGGCCGCGAGGGACAGGGCGGTGGCCACCGACAGGGCGGCGACGGTCAGCTTGGTGGTGTACGAACGCATGATGCGCTTTTCTCCTGGGCGTGCGGCCGCGAACCGTTGCCGGCCTGCCCAGTGCGGCGCCGCCGCCTTCTCGTGACACGAAGAGTCGAAGACGAAAATGGGTCCAGCGGGCAAGAAGCCGTCCCCCGATCTGGCTTTCGGTCAGGGACCATACCAGCCATCCGGATTGGCGGACGGCCTGTGGCAAGCCCGTGACCAGGCCGGGTCCAGCCGGTGAAACAGCCTGCGGGGGACCCGCACGAATCGCGTAGATTTCGGGAGTGACGACCGGGCCCGGGCCCGCCGTACCCGCACCACACCGGAAGGGCGTACAGCGAGATGAGCGAGGACTCTCTGCGGGAGGAGGTGCTGACCGCACGGCGGATCGTGGTCAAGGTCGGCTCCTCCTCACTCACCACGGCGGCCGGCGGCCTGGACGCCGACCGCGTCGACGCCCTGGTGGACGCGCTCGCCAAGGTGCGCAACCGCCCCGACGCCCCGGAGGTCGTACTCGTCTCCTCCGGCGCCATCGCCGCCGGACTCGCCCCGCTCGGCCTGGACAAGCGCCCCAAGGACCTGGCCCGCCAGCAGGCCGCCGCCAGCGTCGGCCAGGGACTGCTGGTCGCCCGGTACACCGCCTCCTTCGCCCGGTACGGCATCCGGGTCGGCCAGGTGCTGCTCACCGCCGAGGACGCCAGCCGCCGCGCCCACTACCGCAACGCCTACCGCACCCTGGACCAGCTGCTGGCGATGGGCGCGATGCCGATCGTCAACGAGAACGACACCGTCGCCACCGCCGAAATCAAATTCGGCGACAACGACCGGCTCGCCGCACTGGTCGCCCACCTCGTCCGGGCCGACCTGCTGGTGCTGCTCTCCGACGTGGACGGCCTCTACGACGGCGACCCGTCCCGCCCCGGCACCAGCCGGATCGCCCGGGTGGGCGGCCCGCACGACCTCGACGGCATCGAGATCGGCAGCGCGGGCAAGGCCGGGGTCGGCACCGGCGGCATGGTCACCAAGGTCGAGGCGGCCCGGATCGCCACCGGCGCGGGCATCCCGGTCGTGCTCACCGCGGCCAGCCAGGCCGCCGACGCCCTGGCCGGCCGCCCCACCGGCACGCTCTTCCTGCGCACCGGCGCCCGCACCTCCGACCGGATGCTCTGGCTGGCCCACGCGAGCAGCCCGCGCGGCGCCCTGCACCTGGACGCGGGCGCCGTCGAGGCGGTCGTCTCCGGCGGCGCCTCACTGCTGCCGGCCGGGGTCACCAAGGTCGACGGGGAGTTCGCCGCGGGTGATCCGGTGGACCTTCTTGCCGAAAACGGCCACATCGTGGCTCGCGGACTGGTCAACTTTGATGCGAGGGAGTTGCCCCGCCTGCTCGGCCGGTCCACCCGCGACCTGGCCCAGGAGTTCGGCGCCGCATACGAGCGCGAGGTCGTCCACCGCGACGACCTGGTCGTTCTGCGCGGCTGACCGGCCGGCCGGCGGGCCGGCACCGGCCGCCGGCCGATCGGCACAGTGCGGACGGCGGGCCGTTCCGTACCGGGAACGGCCCGGCCGCGGGCGAGGAGGGGCGCAGCCCAACCGGTCGGCCGAAGGGCCGACGGGGCCGGTGGGGACGACACGAGATCGCCGAACAGGAGGCCGCCGGTGGAACGCAGGCGCGAGGCAGCGCTGACCGGAGGGACGGCGGGCCGGCGGCTGACCAGCATCGACGGCGGACGCGGGGACGGCCCCGCCGAGCCGGCCGGTCCGCCGCTGCAGGGACCCGGCGGGTCGCGCGGACTGCGGTCCCAGCGCGCGGACGCGGCGGAGCCGCCCACCGTGCCCGAACAGGCGCGGCTGTGGCACGTGGTGCTGAGCGTGGCCGGGCAGGTCACCCCGCTGTCCTCGCTGCGCGCCTCACTGGAGCAGCTGGCGCACGACCACTCGTTCTTCCTGACCGCCCGCTACGCGGCCGACCACGCCGAGATCCGGTACTGGGAGCAGGCCCGGGACCTGCACGACGCGGCGGCGATCGCGCTGCGGCTCTGGGGCGAGCACAAGGTCACCGCCAACCTCCCGCCGTGGGAGATCGTCGGGCTGGAAGTGGTCGACCGGGCGACGTACCACAAGCGGGTCGCGGAGGGCTTCGGCACCCCGTCGCCGAAACTGGGCGGCGTCTACCCGTACTGACCGGACCACGCGTACTGACCGGACCACGCGTACTGACCGGACCACGCGTACTGACCGGACCACGCGTACCGACCGGACCACGCGTACCGACCGGACCACGCGTACCGACCGGACCACGCGTACCGACCGGACCTCCTCGCACGTTCGCGCGTGCGCACGGGCGGCACGTACCCGTACCGACCGGCCCTGTTCGGATGGCGAAACGCGGGCGGGCGGGGCGGGCGCAGTCGCTACCCTTGGCGGCATGACCAGCGACCTCGCCACCGCCGACAGCCCCGTCCTCGCCGTAGCGCGCCGAGCCCGGGAGGCCGCCGCGGCGCTCGCCCCGCTGCCGCGCAAGGCGAAGGACGCCGCGCTGCTGGCGATCGCGGACGCGCTGGTGGCCCGCAGCGCCGAGATCGTCGCGGCCAACGCCGAGGACGTGGCCCGGGCCCGGGAGGCCGGGACGCCCGAGTCGGTGATCGACCGGCTGACCCTGACCGGCGAGCGGATCGCCGCGATCGCCTCCGACGTGCGCGACGTGGCCGGACTGCCCGACCCGGTCGGCGAGGTGGTGCGCGGCTACACCCTGCCGAACGGCCTGGACGTGCGGCAGGTCCGGGTGCCGCTCGGCGTGGTCGGCATCATCTACGAGGCCCGCCCGAACGTCACCGCCGACGCCGCCGCGCTCTGCCTCAAGTCCGGCAACGCGGCGCTGCTGCGCGGCTCGGCCTCGGCCTACCGCTCCAACACCGCGCTGGTCGCCGTCCTGCGGGACGCCGTCGCCGCGGCCGGGCTGCCCGCCGACGCGATCCAGCTGGTGCCGGGGGAGAGCCGCGACTCCGTGCAGGAGCTGATGCGCGCCCGCGGCCTGGTCGACGTACTGATCCCGCGCGGCGGCGCCTCGCTGATCCGCACCGTCGTCGAGGGCTCGACCGTCCCGGTGATCGAGACCGGCACCGGCAACTGCCACGTGTACGTGGACGCCGACACCGACCTCGCGATGGCCGTCGGCATCCTGCTGAACTCCAAGGCGCAGCGGGTCAGCGTCTGCAACGCGGCCGAGACGCTGCTGGTCCACCAGGACGTCGCGGACGCCTTCCTGCCGCTCGCCCTGACCGCCCTCGCCGAGGCCGGGGTGACCGTGCACGGCGACGAGGCGGTGCTCAAGGCCGCCGAGGGCGGCCCGGCCGCCGTGGTGCCCGCGACCGACGAGGACTGGGGCGCGGAGTACCTCTCGCTGGACCTGGCCGCGGCCGTCGTGCCCTCGCTGGAGGCGGCGGTCGAGCACATCCGCCGCTGGTCCTCCGGCCACACCGAGGCGATCGTCACCACCTCGCAGGCCGCCGCCCGGCGCTTCACCCAGCTGGTCGACTCGACCACGGTGGCCGTCAACGCCTCCACCCGCTTCACCGACGGCAGCGAATTCGGCTTCGGCGCGGAGATCGGCATCTCCACCCAGAAGCTGCACGCCCGCGGCCCGATGGGCCTGCCCGAGCTGACCAGCACCAAGTACATCGTCACCGGTGACGGGCACGTGCGGGGCGAGGCGGCGCAGACCGTCGGCGGGGCCCCGGACGCCCGCTGAGCGGGACCCGGCAGTTGGTCCGTCACACGTGTGACGGACCAACTGCCGGGAGCCACAGACAAAACGCCCGACCGGTAATACGCTGAATCCGTGGCTGAGGATGTGGGGGGCTTGCCGTACCCCGACGGCGCCGACCACGGTGGTGCGGACGACGAGTTCGCCACCGTGGTCTTCGATGAGGCCTTCGTCCGGTCCGCCGCCGTGCACGAGCCGACCGCCAAGGAGCGGCAACTCGCCGCCGCCGAGGCCCGGTTCGAGCCGGAGACGGCGGGCCCGGGCTGGGGCTATGAGGTCTCGGCCGGCGACGGGCTCCCGCTGGAGCTGCGCCCGTACCCGAGCGGACTCGACGCGGACCACCTCTACCCCGACCCCTGGTCGGGCCCGGGCCGGTCGGCCGACCGCCGGGGCCGGCGCCGGTGGCGGCCCGGCTACGACCCGGTGCGCGCCCGCGGCCGGTACGTGGCCCAGCAGCGCTGGCACCGGCCGGTGGCCTGGGTGCTCGCCGTGATCATGGGCGTGAGCCTGGTGGCGGTCGCGGTCGCGGCGATCTACCAGGGCACGGGCGGCACCTCGGGCACGCCCCGGAGACCGGAGTCCGGCAACAGCAGCGCCGGGGTGGACCTGCGCCCCGCGCCGGCCGAGCCGTCGCTGGTGGTCGGCGCACCGGCGGGCTAGTCGCCGCCCGGGACGCCGCGCGGGCGCACGCCCGGGGCGGGTGGTCACGGAGCGTCCCCAGGAATCTGCGCAGGGGCCCTCGTGGCGGCGCGGGTGTCCGCCTACCCTGGTGTTATGGGTGACCCGCGAGAGCCTCCTGAGGGTACGCCCGAGGGCGGCTCCGGCAACGAGGACGAATTCCGGTCCGTCGTGTTCGACGAATCGTTCGTCCGGGCCGCCCGGATCCAGGAGCTGTCCGCCCGGGAGCGACTGGCGGGCTCCTTCGGCAAGGCCACCCGGAAGCGGGTGCGGCTGGGCCCGCTGGGCACCGTGCCGCGTCAGGCACTCGCCCTGCTGCTGCTCATCCTGCTCGCCTTCGGGGCCGCGGTGTACTTCGGGGTCACCTCGCCGAAGGGGCTCGCGGCGCGACCCGAGGGAAGCCAACTGACCGTCAGTCTGGTCGCGTTGAGCCCGGCTTCGGCCGTCCACCCGGTCGCCGACCCGGCGAACCCCTTCGCCGTGCTGCCGCCCGGGTACGGGGACGGCACGGTCGGGCTGAACACCCCGACCGGGGCGCCCACCGAGCACTTCAGCCGGGTCGAGGTGACCAAGGCGCTCGACACCGTCCAGCGCTACCTGGTCTCCTCCTCGCTGGCCCCGACCGCCCTGGTCCAGGGCGCCACCGCGGACGTGCGGGCCTTCGTCACACCCGGTGAGCAGGCGGAGTTCGACGCGAGCGTGACCCAGCCGGTGGACGACCGGCACCACGCGGTGACCGGCTGGCTGGTCCGGTTCGACCCCGCGCAGGTCGCACTGGCCTCGGACACCGTGAAGGTGGTCGGCGCGATGCGGATCGACGAGGCGGACAGCGGGACGCTGCAGATCACCACCGACCACACCTTCGTCTACGCGCTGAAGCCGGCCGGAGCCCCGGCCGGAGCGCCGGTCACCCTGGAGACCGTGCGGCGGCAGCTGACCTTCCAGTTCGACCGGGTCGACCTGGCCTCGGCGCAGCTGCGGCTGGTGGACTCGGTGCTGCAGGCCGGGCCGGCGCCCTGCGGCACCTCGATGGCGGGCTTCCTGCAGCCGGTGCTGGCCACCGGGCAGGGCACGGTGGTCACGCCGCCGACGGCGGTCGACCCCGGCAACCACGCCCGCCCGGCGTGGCAGGTGTGCGGGGTGCTGGCGGGGAGCTGACGGGACGGGGAGCCGGAGCCGCGGAGGCGGACGGCCGGTGACCCGGGCGGGTCACCGGCCGTCGTCGGTGCTCAGCGGTCGGCGGCCGCTGGGGTCAGCCGTCAGTTCTCGCTGTGGTCGGTCGAAGCGGTCGAAGCGGTCGAGCCGTTCGAGGCGCCGCGGTTGCCGCCGGTGAAGGTGTCGCGAAGCTTGCCGCCCACCGTCGCGGCGCCGCCGGCGACGTCCCGGAGCAGGCCCATCAGCGGGTCCTTGCTCTCCTTCACCGAGGTCGTGTAGTGGTCGGCGGCGGCCTTCCACTGCTCGCCGACCGAGGTGTCCGAGTCGTCCGCGCGGCGCGGGTAGGCGCCCGTCATGATCGAGCGGTACTCGTCGCTCTCCGCCCACTTCTTCAGCTGGGCGACCCGGACCACCGCGAAGGGGTGGGTCTGCGGCAGCACCTGGAGCAGCTTGAGCACGCCGTCGCGCAGGTCGCCGGCCCTCTCGTACTCCGCTGCCTGCTCCAGGAAGGCGTCGACGTTCATCTCGGCCAGGTTGTGCCCGCCGGCCAGCTTCATCAGGGCCCGCATGGACGCCTGGAGGTCCTGCCCGGCGAGCAGGCCGGCCCGGTCGCTGGACAGCTCCGCCTTGCGGAACCACTCCTTGAGCGCGGTGACGAGGGCCATGATCGCCAGGTTGCCGAGCGGCACCCAGGCGATCCGGGCCGCGATGTTGGTGAGGATCATCAGCATCGTCCGGTAGACGGCGTGGCCGGACATCGCGTGGCCGACCTCGTGGCCGATGACCGAGCGCAGCTCCTCCTCGTCGAGCAGCTCGACCAGGCCGCTGGTGACCACGATGATCGGGGTGTCGATGCCGATGGTGAACGCGTTGACCGTCGGGTCCTGGGTCACGTACAGGTCCGGGACCTGCTCCAGGTCGAGCACGTAGGCGGTGTCGCGCACCATGTCGTACAGCTCGGGGAACTGGCGCTCGGAGGTCTTCACCGCGGTGGCCAGGAACATCAGCCGGATCGCCCGCTCGGAGACCAGCCCGGCGAGCTTCTTCAGGATGTCGTCGAAGCCGGACAGCTTGCGCAGGGCGACCAGCGCCGAGCGGTCCGCCGGGTGCTCCCAGGCCCGGGTGGAGATCCCGGGGAAACGCTCGCGGCGGCGGCTCGGGGTCTTCGCGGTCGTGTCGGTCATGGTCTGAGTACCTCCTGGTCGACGGCGGCCGCGGCCCGCTGGCCGGCCCCCCGCTGGTCTTCGCCTGAAACGACTGTCTGTGCAACGTCCGTGGTTGCGTACTCGTCCCCGCGGGCCAGCGTACGTGCGGGCCCGGCCGCGCCGAAGGGGTCGGTGGGCGGCGCCGGTGTGAGGCCGGTTTACCCTGAATGCCCTGGACCACCGAGACCGGACCCGGCCGCGGTACCGAGCAGTTCGAGGAGCCCCGCAGATGTCCACCGACACGCTTGTCAGCCTGGCCGCGCCCATCTCCGACGAGGCCGGCCCGGGCCTCTTCCTGCGGATCATCGTGATCGCGTCCTTCGTGGGCATCGGCCTGCTGGTCTGGCTGATGGCCCGCGCCTTCCGCGGCAACTAGGCCCACGGCCTGGCTCCGGGCCCGGCCCCCGGCCTCGCTCTCGGCCCGGCCTCGCTCTCGGCCGGGCATCGGTTTCTTGGTCTCCCGCCTTCCGGTGGCTCGTACCGGCTCACGTCCGGTCAGCGGCGGTGGGCCGCCGAGCGGTTGCCGTGCCACCCCCCGTACGATGACGGGTGGGCCCTCACCGGCCCGGAACAACCCCCAGGTCCGTTCAACCGAGCCGAGAAGGTCCCGACGACCATGAGCACTGCTGCCGCACTCCCCGTTCTGAACCTGCTCGCCGAGGGCGAGGGGGGCAACCACGACAGCCTGAACCCGGCCCTGACGGGTGGCGCCGCCCTGGTGATCCTGCTGCTCCTGCTCTTCATCACCACCCGTTTCAACCGGGACCGCTGAGCCCGGTTCGGGGACCGCTCGGGGAGCGTCCGGCCACCGGCCGGCCGCTCCCTCACGCATCTGCGGACAACCCCCACCGGGTCTGCGAGCAACCCCCACCCGGGCGTTCCCGCACCGTAACGGGCGTCGCGTAAGGTGTGGCGGCATGGGAGAGCAGGCCGGGAATCCCGGCGGACCGGAGCCGGTGAAGAAGCGACTCGGGGTGATGGGCGGGACCTTCGACCCGATCCACCACGGCCACCTCGTCGCCGCCAGTGAGGTCGCGAGCGCGTTCCACCTGGACGAGGTGATCTTCGTTCCGACCGGGCAGCCGTGGCAGAAGAGCGACCGCCACGTCACGCCGGCCGAGGACCGCTACCTGATGACGGTCATCGCCACCGCCGAGAACCCGCAGTTCTCCGTCAGCCGGATCGACATCGACCGCAAGGGCCCCACCTACACCGTCGACACCCTGCGCGACCTGCACGCCCTGCACCCGGACGCCGACCTCTTCTTCATCACCGGCGCCGACGCGCTCGCCCAGATCCTGTCCTGGCGCGACTCCGACGAACTCTTCTCGCTGGCCCACTTCATCGGATGCACCCGCCCGGGGCACACTCTGTCGGACGCCGGGCTTCCGGTGGGCGGGGTCTCCCTGGTGGAGGTCCCGGCGCTGGCCATCTCCTCCACGGACTGCCGCAACCGGGTCGCCAAGGGCGAGCCGGTCTGGTACCTCGTTCCGGACGGCGTGGTCCGCTACATCGACAAGCGGGCGCTGTACGCGCCGCGCGGGACCTGAGCCAGGAGCGGCGCATGACCGAACGCAGCGATGGCCAGCAGCGGCCGGAGGACTGGTCCACCGGGCAGTACCAGCAGCCGTACCAGGGGCAGGGCCACGGCCAGGGCCAGGGGTACCGGCAGCACCCGCAGCAGCAGTCGTACGAGTCGTACGAGCAGCAGCAGCCGCAGTACGACCAGTACGGGCAGCCGGTGTACACCCAGGACCCGTACGGCTACCAGCAGCAGGGGTACCAGGGGCAGCAGGGGTACGAGGGGTACCAGCAGGCCGGGCAGACCGGTGAGGTCGGTCAGGCCGGGCAGTTCCCGCAGCAGCAGTCGTACGAGTCCTACGAGTCGTACGGGCAGCAGCCGCAGTACGACCAGTACGGGCAACCGGTGTACACCCAGGACCCGTACGGCTACCAGCAGCAGGGGTACCAGGGGCAGCAGGGCTACCAGCAGCCGTACCAGGCCGCCGCCCCGGGGGTCGCCGAGCCGCAGGCGCAGCCCGCGGCCGCCTCGCCCGCCGCCGCTGCGCCCGTCGCTCCTTCCGCACCCGTGACGCCGCGTCCGCGGGTGCCCAGGCCCGCCGCCGAGGCGGCGCCGGCCGAGCCCGCGGCGCCGTCCGAGCAGGTCGCCGGGGCGCGGGGTGGCAAGGCCGGGAGCAAGGCGCCCAAGGACAGCTACACCACGGGCGAGTTCACCTTCGTCGACGAGGAGCCGGAGGAGTCCGAGGACGTCATCGACTGGCTGAAGTTCGCCGAGTCCCGCAGCGAGGTGCGCGCCGAGCGCCGCCGCAAGCTGCGCAACCGGCTGATCGGCCTCGGCGTGGTGCTGGCGCTCGCGGCGGGCGGCGTCGGCGGTTACCTGTGGTTCAGCGGCGACAAGCCGACCGCGGCCGCCGCGGCCGGCGGGCGCCAGGTCAACGTCGTCCACCTGCGCGACCTGCAGGGCAAGGTGTCCAGCGCGCTGCTGGTCGACGACGCCTCCGGGAAGAAGGGCACCGTGCTGCTGCTGCCCGACACCCTGCGGCTGCCCGGCCCCGCCGACCCGCCGGTCACCACCGTCGGCCAGGCCATGGACGCCATCGGCGCCTCGGCGACCCGGGACGGCCTGTCCACCGTGCTCGGCGCCCCGGTGGCCGGCACCTGGCGCCTGGACACCCCGTACCTGGAACTGCTGGTCTCCCAGCTCGGCGGCGTCCGGGTGGACACCAACGCAGAGACCCACGAGGGCGGCAAGCCGGACGGCAAGCTGCTGTCCGCGGCCGGGAAGAACACCATGCTCAGCGGGAAGGCCGCGGTCGCGTACGCCACGCTGCAGAACCCCGGCGAGAGCCGGGACGTCCAGCTGGCCCGGTTCGGGCAGGTCATGGAGGCCGTGCTGCGCACCATGCCGACCGAGTTCAAGGACGCCAAGGACGACGTGCACCGGATGAACGCGGTGCTCGACCCCTCGCTGCCCGAGGACGCCCTCGCCGGGGTGCTCGCCCAGCTCGCCCAGCAGGCGAAGGACGGCCACGTCGGCACCACCGCGCTGACCGTCAAGCCGGACGGCAGCCTGGACGAGGCGACCGCCGGCAAGCAGGTCAAGGACGTGCTGGGCGGCACCGTGAAGTCCGCGGCCGTCGGCGACGCCCCGGCCCGGGTCGCGCTGCAGGACGCCAGCGGCAACGACGCGGCGGCCGCCGCCGCGCAGGTCCAGATCGTCAACTCGGGCCTGACGTTCATCCCCGGCGGAGCCAAGACCGCCGCGCAGGCAAGCAGTGAGATCCGCTACACCGACGACGCCCGGCAGGGCACGGCGAAGTCGCTGGCGACCAGCCTCGGCCTGCCGGACACGGCGGTGAAGAAGGTCACCGGGGACACCCAGAACGCGGACCTGCTGGTCGTCCTCGGCAAGGACTACCAGGCGCCGAAGAACCAGTAGGGCCGGCGGTGGGCCGTTCGACGGCCCGGCCCGCGGTGGCGCCATGGCCGGGCGGCCCCGGAAAACGGTTCCGGGCCCGCCCTGGCGGCGTGAGATCCTGGAAGGCGACCCCGGCCCTGTGCCGGGGCGCCGCCCCACGCCGCCGAGCCGGAAGAACACCGTGACCGTCACCGACCACAGCCAGCAGCTCATCACCGTCGCCGCCCAGGCGGCGGCCGACAAGCTCGCGCACAACATCATCGCCTTCGACGTCAGCGAGGTGCTGTCGATCACCGACGCCTTCCTGATCGCCTCCGCGAACAACGACCGCCAGGTCCGCTCGATCGCCGAGGAGATCGAGGACCAGCTGCGCGAGCAGCTGGACATCAAGCCGGTGCGCCGCGAGGGCGAGCGCGACGGCCGCTGGATCCTGCTCGACTACCTGGACATCGTCGTGCACGTCCAGCACTCCGAGGAGCGCTCCTTCTACTCGCTCGACCGGCTCTGGAAGGACTGCCCCGAGCTGCCGCTGCCCGAGGACGCCCTGGCCTCCCGCAACCGCCCCGACGCGCACACCGACGAGGCCGGCAACGCGCTCGCCCCGGCCGACGACTTCGGCAAGCCCGAGGACCTGCACTGAGCCGCGGCGCGCGCGGCCCGCGCATCGTCTTCTGGCGACACGGTCAGACCTCCTGGAACCTCGAATCGCGGTTCCAGGGCACCACTGACATCGAGCTGACCGGCCAGGGCGTGCTGCAGGCCCAGCGAGCGGCCCGGCTGCTCTCCGGGCTCCACCCCGACCTGCTGATCTCCTCGGACCTCGAGCGCGCCCGACGCACCGCCGACGAGCTCGCCAAGGTCACCGGACTCGACGTGACCCACCACGAGGGCCTGCGGGAGACCTACGCGGGCTCCTGGCAGGGCCTGACCAACGCCGAGATCCGCGAACGCTTCCCGGAGGAGTACGCGGCCTGGGCGGCCGGCGAGCCGGTGCGGCGCGGCGGTGGCGGCGAACTGGCCGCCGAGGTCGCCGACCGCTCGGTGCCGGTGGTGCTGGAGGCCGCGGCCAAGCTGCCGGACGACGGCACCCTGGTCGTGGTCAGCCACGGCGGGACGATCCGCACCATGCTCGGGCGGCTGCTGGACCTGGAGCCGGCCCAGTGGGAGTGCTTCGGCGGACTGTCCAACTGCTGCTGGTCGGTGCTGGGCCAGGGAGCGCGCGGCTGGCGCCTGCTGGAGCACAACGCGGGCACGCTCCCGCAGCCGGTCATCGGCGACGACACCTGAGGCGACGCCTGAGGCGGCCTGGGGCGACACCTGGGGCGACACCTGGGGCGACACCTGAGCGGCTCCGCCGCGGTCGTCTGACACGGGCGTGCGGGGGCCTCGAAGGGCCGGATTTCGCAGTTCCGGCCCTGACCAGCTAGAGTCTTCCTCGTTCGCACGGAAGGGAACGCGGCCCGAAAGGGAAGCGGAAGATCCGGTGAAGTGCGGGGCTGTAGCTCAGTTGGTAGAGCGCTTGCATGGCATGCAAGAGGTCCGGGGTTCAATTCCCCGTAGCTCCACTCCGCATCGGCGGTCGTGGTCATCCAGGGTCGCCCGTGTCGCGGGGCTGTAGCTCAGTTGGTAGAGCGCTTGCATGGCATGCAAGAGGTCCGGGGTTCAATTCCCCGTAGCTCCACAGGAGTTCGGAAGGTCGTCACCCATCGGGTGGCGGCCTTCCGGCGTTCCGGGCCCTAAGCCCCCGCTACACGCAGATGTGCGTCCAGCCGCCCGGCGGCAGCGAACCGAGCAGCTCGACCCGCTCCCGGTCCTCCGGGCCGGCCGGCACGTACACGACGATGTAGCACTCCGGCACGCCCGGCATCGTCAGATAGGTGGCGTTCAGCCGCAGCACCCCGAGCTCCGGATGACGGAACAACCGCAGCCAGGTCTCCGGCGGCGCGACCTCCTGGCGGTCCCACAGCTCCCGGAACAGCTCACTGCGCGCCGACAGCTCCTGCACGTGCTGCTCCCAGGCCGGCTCGCCCACGTGCTTGCCGTAGGCCGACCGCAGCACCGCCACCATCCGCGGCAGCGCCTCGTCACGGTTCTCGCACGGGTTGCAGCACGGCGGCGCGGTCAGCATGCACCAGAGGCTGTTGAAGGCGACCCCACGGGACGGGCGCATCCGCTCGGCGCCGAACAGCGAGCGGTACGGCCCGTTGTAGCTCAGCACGTCGAAGCGGGTGTTGGAGACCGCCGCCGGCAGCGGGGCGAGCGAGTCCAGGATCACCTGGATCGACGGGCTCAGCTCCGGCGGGGCCGGCTGCGCGTGCGGCGACGGGGACATCCCGGCCAGCCGGAACAGGTGCTCGCGCTCGGTGCCGTCCAACCGCAGTGCCCGGGCCACCGCCAGCAGCACCTGCTCGCTCGCGTTGATCGGCCGCCCCTGCTCCAGCCACGTGTACCAGGTGACCCCGACCCCGGCGAGCTGCGCCACCTCCTCGCGCCGCAGCCCCGGCGTACGACGGCGCAGCCCGGGCGGCAACCCGACCTCCTCGGGAGTGACCCGCGCCCGGCAGGCCTTCAGGAAACGGGCCAGCTCGGTGCGGCGGCGGTCGCGCCCGCCCGTGGCGGTCGGCAGTTCCTCCAGGACGGTCATGGCCACCATCGTGCCGCAGGTCCGCCGGGCGATACAGGTGCTGCCAGTACCAGGATCAGCAGGCTCTAACCACCAGTACCGGCACGGCCGCAGGCTGGTGGCCATGACGGACCTTCAGATCCGGCCCAGTGTGGCCGGACGCACCATCGGGGCCCCGGCCGTACGGCCCGGTCTCCTCCTCACGCTCGTCCTGTGCGGGCAGTTCATGGCCGTCCTCGACGTCTCCATCGTCAATGTCGCGGTACCCACCATCCGGACCGACCTGGGCGCCTCCGGCGCCGCCCTGCAACTGGTGATCGCCGGCTACACCATCGCCTACGCCGTGCTGCTCATCACCGGGGCCCGGCTGGGCGCCCGGTACGGCTACAGCCGACTGTTCCAGATCGGCCTGGCCGCGTTCACCGCCACCTCGCTGGCCTGCGGCCTCGCCCCGTCCACCGGCTGGCTGATCGCCTTCCGACTGCTCCAGGGCGCCGGCTCGGCACTGATGGTGCCCCAGGTGATGAGCCTGCTGCAGCGCACCTTCACCGGCGCCGCCCGCACCCGGGTGCTCGGCCTCTACTCGGCGGTGCTGGCCGGCGGCATGGCGCTCGGCCAGGTGCTCGGCGGCGTGCTGGTCAGCGCCGACCTGTTCGGCAGCGGGTGGCGGCCGGTGTTCCTCGTCAACGTGCCGATCGGGGTGCTGCTGCTGGCCGCCGGCGCCCGGCTGCTGCCCCGGACCCCCGGCGACGCCTCGCGCGGCTTCGACATCCCCGGCCTGGTGGTGCTCGGCGCGGCACTCGGCCTGCTGGTGGTGCCGCTCGTCCTCGGCCACGAGCTCGGCTGGCCCGCCTGGGGCTGGGCGATGATCGCGGGCAGCGTGCTGCTGTTCGGCCTGTTCGTGGTGGTCGAGCGCCGGATCGCCCGCGGCGGCGGGCAGCCGCTGATCCCCGGACGGGTGCTGCGCGCCCCCGGGCTGCGGCCGGCGGCGGCCGGACTGTTCGCGATCATGGCCGCCTTCGCCGGCTTCATGTTCTCCTTCGCCCTGCACCAGCAGGCCGCGCTCGGCCACACCGCCCTGAAGGCCGGGCTCTGCTCGGCGCCCGTCGCGATCGGCTTCGGCGTGTCCAGCATGCACTGGCACCGGCTGCCCGGACGGCTGCACGCGGCCCTGCCGACGCTCGCTGCGGTGCTCCTCGGCGGTGGCTACCTGCTGCTGGGCGTCCTGCTCGGCGGCGGCGCCGAGATCGGCGCGGGACCGCTGGCCGAGATGGCCGCGCTCGGCCTGATCGCCGGCTGCGCGTACGCGCCGCTGTTCGCCCGGGCGCTCGCGGGGGTGGCGCCCGAGGACGCGGCCGACGCCAGCGGGGTCATGGTGACGGTCATCCAGCTCGGGCAGGTGATCGGGGTCGCGGTGCTCGGCTCGGTGTTCCTCGGGCAGGTCGACCTGCCCGCACCGGCCGCCGACTCCGGACACGCGCTGCAGACCACGCTGCTGGTCAACGCCGTCGCGGTCCTGGCCGCCGCGGGCTTCGCCGCGCGCAGCCGGCGGGCCGTGCGTTAGGAGGAAGGTGCCGTCGTGCATGGGGGACGGTCCTGCGGCGGGGGACGGAAGGCGGAGGGTGGAGGGTGGAGGGCGGGGGGCGGACTCGGGGGCGCGGAGCGCCGCTCCTCGGGAGCCCCCGCCGGGACCTCGGGAAACGGATTTCTGGAGCACGCCCCTGACCGTGTAAAGTAGTCGATGTCGCCGAGGGAAACCGGACGGAAACGGCCAAGAACCCGGTGACATCGCAGGTCAAGGGGCTGTAGCTCAGTTGGTAGAGCGCTTGCATGGCATGCAAGAGGTCCGGGGTTCAATTCCCCGTAGCTCCACAGCAGTCGAGAGCCGCCTCCCGTTTCGGGAGGCGGCTCTTCGCCGTTTCGCCCCCGCCACCGGCGGGAGCACCCGGAATCCCGCTACCGTCGTGCCATGGCCGATCTGGAGCGAAGGCGGAACGAGGAACTGGCCCGGATACTCCACCAACTCGGCTGGAGTCCGGAACGGCTCGCCCGTGAAGTGAGCCTCGCGCTGCCGCCGGGCCTGGCCATCAGCTCCACCGCCCCGTACAAGTGGCGCGACCGCGGCATGGTGCCACGCAGCCCGCACGACCAGGCGGTCTGCGAGGTCCTCAGCCGCACCCTCGGCATCGCCGTCACCTACGAGCAGCTCTGGGGCCGGATGGGCGGCCACCGCGGCGCCAAGATCCTCTCGCCCCGGCTGCTCACCGACCCGTGGACCGCCGACACCGCCCAGACCGCGCTGCGCGAAGCCGCCACCGACGCCGGACCGGTCCGCCTCACCGACCTGTTCCGCAACGCCGACCTCGACCAGGCCGCCGCCCGGCTCGCCTCCCCGCCGCCACCCGTCGGAGGCGGCGAGGGCGCGCTGCGCGTCGAAGCCGGACTGGTCGGCGAACTCGGCCTGTCCTACCGCAGCAAGCAGCGGCTCGAACGCTCCTGCGGCGGCGGCCTCGTCCTCGGCCCCACCCGGGCCGAACTCGCCATGCTGGCCAAACTGCTGGAACTCGGCGCGTACGACGAACGGCTGGGACGCGAGCTCTACGGCACGGCCAGCCGGCTCGCCCGGCTAGCCGGCTGGGCCGCGTACGACCTCGGCCACGACGCGGCCGCCCAACGCGCCTTCGTCGCCGCCCTGCGCGCCGCCCACGTCAGCGGAGACCCCCGGCTCGGGGTCGCCGTGCTCGGCGCGCTGGTCGTGCTCGCCACCCAGGGCCCGGGCGGACGCGGCCTGGACGCCGTCTCCGCACTCGAAACCGCCCTGGAGGCCCACGGCGCCGCGCTCGGCCCCACCGGCCGGGCCCGCCAGCTCGGCCGGCTCGCCCGCGCGTACGGCCGCCGGGACGAGCCGGAGCGGGCCGAGGCCGCCGCCGCCCGCGCCTTCGCCGAACTGGACGGCGTGCCCGGCACCGAGGAGGCCCGTGCCTCCCTCGCCGGGATGGTGGGGGAAGCGTGGCTGGCGCTCGGCCGGAACCGGCTCGCGAAGGCCCTGCTCGCCGAGGCCGTGGCCGGACTCGGCCCCGGGCGGGCCCGCTCCAAGGTGCTGCTGATGGTGCGCCTCGCCGAGACCCACCGGCGGCTCGGCGACCAGCGGGAGGCGGCCCGCACGGCGGCGCTGGCGCGCTCGCTCGCGGCGGGGATGCAGTCCGAGCGGCTGGCTAAGGCGCTGCGGGACTTCGACGCGGCGGGGCGGGTGGCGGCGGCGCGGTGAGGGTGGCGGGGTGGTGGTGCGGGTGGCGGGGTGGTGGTGCGGGTGGTGGCGCGGGTGCGGGTGCGGGTGCGGTGGGGTGTTGGGGCGGTGGTGCGGCGGTTGGCCGCTGGTTCCGGGTGCGTGGGGCTGTCCTGGTGGGACGGTCGCCGTGGGGCTGCCGTGGTGGCGGTCCGGCTGGTCGGCGAGGCTGGTGCGGGGCGGCCGTCCCGGCGGGTATACCCGGGAGCGCGCTGAGTCGCTTGCGGTACCCTGAGCCCATGCGAACCGTGCGCCTGCTCCTTAGCCGGCCGCGCTGACCAGGACCGGCTGAGCCCTCGGGCGGTGCCGGAGTCGGCGTGGCGTCCCCTCCTGCGAGGGGCTTTTTTGTTTTCCGCCCCCGACCCCGTCCCGGGCGGGGCCCACGGGCCGGCCTCCTGCGCGGTTCGCCAACCGACATCGATGGAGCTTGAAGGACCATGAGCGAGACGACCCCTGCGTCCGGCGCGGCCGAGACCGCGACCGAGCAGTTCCGGTACAGCGCCGCGCTGGCGGCCGAGATCGAGTCCCGCTGGCAGGACATCTGGGAGAAGGAGGGCACCTTCCACGCCCCCAACCCCACCGGTGCGCTGGCCGACCCGTCGGCCGGTGACGTCGCCGCGAAGCCGCACAGCTTCATCATGGACATGTTCCCGTACCCCTCGGGCGCGGGCCTGCACGTCGGCCACCCGCTGGGCTACATCGCCACCGACGTCTTCGCCCGCTACCAGCGGATGACCGGCCACAACGTGCTGCACACGCTGGGCTACGACGCCTTCGGCCTGCCCGCCGAGCAGTACGCGGTGCAGACCGGCACCCACCCGCGGGTCTCCACCGAGGCCAACATCGCCAACATGCGCCACCAGCTGCGCCGGCTGGGCCTGGGCCACGACCCGCGCCGCTCGATCTCCACGATCGACCCGGAGTACTACCGCTGGACCCAGTGGATCTTCCTGCAGATCTTCAACTCCTGGTACGACGAGGCCGCCCGCAAGGCCCGTCCGATCACCGAGCTGGTCGCGCAGTTCGAGTCCGGCGAGCGGCAGACCCCGGACGGGCGCCCGTGGGCGTCCCTGTCCGCCGCCGAGCGCGACGAGGCGCTGAGCGAGTACCGCCTGGCGTACGCCAAGGAGGTGCCGGTCAACTGGTGCCCCGGCCTGGGCACCGTACTGGCCAACGAGGAGGTCACCGCGGACGGCCGCTCCGAGCGCGGCAACTTCCCGGTGTTCAAGTCCAACCTGCGCCAGTGGATGATGCGCATCACCGCGTACTCCGACCGGCTGATCGAGGACCTGGACCTGCTGGACTGGCCCGAGGCCATCAAGCTGCAGCAGCGCAACTGGATCGGACGCTCCGAAGGCGCCCGGGTCGACTTCGCGGTCGGTTCCGGAGAGAAGATCACCGTCTTCACCACCCGCCCCGACACCCTGTTCGGCGCCACCTACATGGTGCTGGCGCCCGAGCACGGCCTGGTCGACTCGATCGTCCCCGCCGCCTGGCCGCAGGACGTGCCCGCCGAGTGGACCGGCGGCGCCGCCACCCCCGCCGAGGCCGTCGCCGCCTACCGGGCCACCGCCGCCGCCAAGTCGGACGTCGAGCGCCAGGTCGACGCCAAGGTCAAGACCGGCGTCTTCACCGGCGCCTACGCCGTCAACCCGGTCAGCGGCGCGTCCGTCCCGGTGTTCATCGCCGACTACGTGCTGATGGGCTACGGCACCGGCGCCATCATGGCCGTCCCCGCCCACGACCACCGCGACTTCGCCTTCGCCCGCGCCTTCGCCCTGCCGATGCGCTGCGTCGTCGAGCCGACCGACGGACGCGGCGAGGACCCGACGCAGTGGGACGACGCGTTCGACACGTACGACTCCGTCATCGTCAACTCCGCCCGGGAGCAGGGCTCCGCGGGTTCCGGTGACGGGCTGACCCTGGACGGCCTGAGCGTCGTCGACGCCAAGGCCCACGTGACCGCCTGGCTGGCCGAGCGCGGCATCGGCGAGGGCACCGTCAACTACCGCCTGCGCGACTGGCTGTTCAGCCGCCAGCGGTACTGGGGCGAGCCCTTCCCGATCGTCTACGACGAGGACGGCGTCATGCACGCGCTGCCCGAGTCGATGCTGCCCGTCGAGGTCCCCGAGGTCGACGACTACTCGCCGCGCACCTACGACGCGTTCGACTCCAGCTCCTCGCCCGAGACCCCGCTGTCGCGCAACGAAGCCTGGGTCAACGTCGAGCTGGACCTGGGCGACGGGCCGAAGCAGTACCGCCGCGAGACCAACACCATGCCCAACTGGGCGGGTTCGTGCTGGTACGAGCTGCGCTACGTCGACCCGGCCAACTCCTCGGCGGTCGTCGACCCGGCCAACGAGCAGTACTGGCTGGGCCCGACGGAGACAAAGCCGGCCGGCGGCGTCGACCTGTACGTCGGCGGTGCCGAGCACGCCGTGCTGCACCTGCTGTACGCGCGCTTCTGGCACAAGGTGCTGCACGACCTGGGCCACGTCTCCTCCGTCGAGCCGTTCCACAAGCTGTTCAACCAGGGCATGATCACCGCCGACGTCTACCGCGACGAGCGCGGCTTCCCGGTGCCCGCCACCGAGGTCGAGGAGCGCGACGGCCAGTACTCCTGGCAGGGCGAGCCGGTCAAGCGCGAGGCCGGGAAGATGGGCAAGTCCCTGAAGAACGCCGTCGCGCCGGACGACATCGCCGACGAGTACGGCGCCGACACGCTGCGCCTGTACGAGATGTCGATGGGCCCGCTGGACGTCTCCCGCCCGTGGGACACCCGCGCCGTCGTCGGCTCCTACCGCTTCCTGCAGCGGCTGTGGCGCAACGTCGTCTCCGAGACCACCGGCGAACTGGTCGTCACCGAGGAGACGCCGGACGAGGCGACGCTGCGCGCCCTGCACAAGGCGATCGACGGCATCCGCGGCGACATGGCCGCGCTGCGCTTCAACACGGCCGTCGCCAAGGCCATCGAGCTGAACAACTTCCTGGTCAAGCGCGGCTCGACGCCGCGCGCCGTGGCCGAGCAGCTGGTGCTGATGGTCGCGCCGCTGGCCCCGCACATCGCCGAGGAGCTGTGGCGCCGGCTGGGCCACGGCGAGTCGCTGGCGCACACCGACTACCCGGTCGCCGACCCGGCGTACGTGGTCGACGAGTCGGTGACCTGCGTCGTGCAGATCAAGGGCAAGGTCAAGGCCCGGCTGGAGGTCGCGCCGAGCATCTCGGACGCCGAGCTGGAGGCCCTGGCGCTGGCGGACCCGGCGGTGGTCACGGCGATCGGCGGCGCGGAGGTGCGCAAGGTCATCGCGCGTGCTCCGAAGCTGGTGAACATCGTCACCGGCTGATTCCGGGGCCGGGGCTGACCGGGCGGGCGTCCTTCGGGGCGCCCGCCCGGTGCCATGTGAGGGGGAGGGGACGGGCTCGGGGCCGTGTCGAGGCGGAGGGGACAGGCTCGGGGTCCTGTCGAGGGGGACGGGGACGGGCTCGGGGCCCTGTCGAGGGGGACGGGGACGGGGACGGGCTCGGGCCCTCGGGGAGATCCCGGATCTGTCCCTGATCTCGGGCCGCGGGGCCCGCTCGGGCCGTCCCGGGGAGGGCTCCGGCGCTACCGTGGAACCCTCGGCGATGAGGCCCGCGTTGGGCCCGGTGGGGGCCGAAACGGTGGCGGAAGGTGGCGCACGATGGACGTGTTCGGCGTGATGATCGGCCTGGTCCTGCTCTTCGGGATCGCGGGGGTCGTCCTGGCGGTGGTCGGCACGGTCAAGGCGGCCAAGGCCGTCGGCGCGAAGATCGAGAAGCACGAGGCGAACGCCCGGCGCGCCGTGGAGACCGCCACCCTCAAGGCGAAGACGTACACCAGGATCGGCCCGCCCGCGCAGATCGCCACCGTCCGGCTCGGCCTGCGGACCTCGCTCGACGGCACCCGGCAGGTGCTCGAAGGCGGACTCGGGCAGGACGGCCAGCTCGCCGAGGCGCTCGCCCTGCTCACCC
Organism: Kitasatospora sp. NPDC033851; assembly: GCF_055576085.1. NCBI lineage: Bacteria > Bacillati > Actinomycetota > Actinomycetes > Kitasatosporales > Streptomycetaceae > Kitasatospora > Kitasatospora sp. NPDC033851. The sequence goes on from NZ_JBVIRL010000008.1 coordinate 30,805, forward strand.
GGCTCGACGCCCACGCGGCGGAGCTCGACGGCGAGCTGCGGATGCTCGAACGCGAGCCGGACACCGCGCGGATCGCCGCCAAGCTGCCGGAGCTGCGCGAGCGGGCGGAACGGATCACGCACGCGGCGGAGACCATGCGCTGGGCGGCGCAGGACCGGATGCACCGGTTCGCCGAGGACGAGCTGAGCCGGCTCAGCCAGGAATGCGAGAGCGAGGCGGGGGCGCTGCGGCACTGGGACGGGGCCGGTCCTGCTCCCGCCGGTTCTGCTTCCGCCGACTCTGGTCGCGCCGGTGCAGGGTCCGGCTCGAGTGCCGGTGGCTCGGCGGGGGCGGCCGCGGGTACGGCCGCAGGTACAGCTCGGGCCGGGCTGACGGACGGGAAGGGGCGTGCGAGCGCGGAGGAGCTGTTGGGGCTCGCCGATCCGCTGGCCAAGCTGGCGCAGCGGCTGCGAAAGCCTTCGGCGGGGCCCTCGGCGGGCTGACTTCCCCGGCGCTCACCGGGCTCGGCTCTCTGAGCAGTTCGTGGGTTGGCTCGCGGGCGGGTCGCGGGCACCTTGCGGGCGGTTCGCGGGCACCTCGCGTCCGCGGCGCGGTGGTCCGCCGACGGCCGCTGTTCCCGCGCACGAACGGGGAGTAACCTCCGCCTCATGCCCTCCGACCTCGCGCTTGTCACCGATTCCACGGCCTATCTGCCGCAGGAGGCCCTCGACCGGCACGGGATCACGGTGGTCCCGCTGAGCGTCGCGGTCGGTGACTCGGTCCTGAGCGAGGGCGTCGAGATCTCCCCGAAAGACGTCGCCGAGGCGCTGCACGGCAAGCAGCGGGTGACCACCTCACGGCCGAACCCGGAGACCTTCGCCGCCGCGTACCGGGCGGCCGCCGAAGCCGGGGCGAAGGGGATCGTCTCGGTGCACATCTCGGGAGAGCTGTCCGGCACCGTCGAGGCCGCCCGGCTGGCGGCCGCCGAGGCGCCCGTCCCGGTGCGCGTGGTGGACAGCCGGCTGGTCGGGATGGCGCTCGGGTACGGGGTGCTGGCGGCGGCCGAGGCGATCGCGGCCGGGCAGAGCCTGGCCGGGGCGGCCGAGGCGGCGGGCCGGCGGGCGGCGGAGACCAACGGCTTCTTCTACGTCGACACCCTGGAGCACCTGCGCAGGGGCGGGCGGATCGGGGCGGCGCGGGCGCTGCTCGGGTCGGCGCTGGCGGTCAAGCCGCTGCTGCACCTGGACGGGGGGCGGATCGAGCCGCTGGAGAAGGTGCGGACGGCGTCGCGGGCGATCGCGCGGCTGGAGGAGATCGCGGTCGAGCGGTCGGGGGAGCGGGAAGTCGACATCACCGTGCACCACCTCGCCGCCGAGGACCGGGCCGAGCCGCTCGCGGAGCGGCTGCGGGCGCGGGTGCCGGGGCTGCGGGAGCTGTACGTCGGCGAGGTGGGGGCGGTGATCGGCGCGCATGTCGGGCCGGGGCTGCTCGCGGTGGTGGTCGCTCCGCGCTGACGGGGCGGGCTGGTTTCGGGCGGTTCGGGAACGGCGGGCCGAGCGCCGTGCCGGTCAACTCGTGATGGCCTTGATCGCTCGTGTGAGTGACAATTTTTGTCCACAACCCCCGGGTTATCCACAGGCTTTCGGTAATTTCGGCGCGCTCGTCGGGGGACTCCTACCGTCCTCGGCATGACGACGATGGGCCCGGGCGCGGCGAAGCGCCAAGCGATCAACGAGACGGTGCGGCTGCGGATGGCGGCGCTGCTGCCGACGGCCGACGAGCCGGTGGGCGGCCGGGGCACGGGGGAAGGCGGGGGAGGTTCCCCGGGGGCGGCTACGGCTGCGGGTGCCGCTGCGGGCGCGGTCTCGTCCGCGACGGGGGAGCTGCCGGCGACCGGGCCGCCGACGGGCGCGGCGCCGTTGCCACCGGGTGCGGGTGCGGGTGCGGGTGCGGGTGCGGGTACGGGTCTGGGCGCCGCCGCGGAGCCACCGGGCGCTGCTGTGGAGCCACCGGGCGCCGGGGCGCGTCCGCGGTTCGGTTCGTTCGCTCCGGCGGTGGTGCTTGACCGGCGCGCGGTGGCCGGGCTGGTCATCCTGCTGCTGTTCGCGGTCGGCTATGCCGTCCAGCACTTCTGGCTGGCCAGACCGGAGACGGTCGCCGTTCCCGCGCTGGCGGCTGCCTCGGCGCTGCCGGGGCCGGACGCGTCGGCCCCCGCCGATGCGACGTCAGGGGGCGGTGCGGTCGGTGCGGTCGGTGCGGTCGGTGCCGTCGAGGCCGGTCCCGCCGTCTCGGGCGGCGCCGTGCCCGGCGCTGGTGCTGGGGTCGGCGTCGGTGCGGCCGTCGTGATCGACGTCGGTGGGCGGGTCCACATCCCCGGCCTGCACACCCTGCCCGGCGGCTCGCGGGTGGCCGACGCCCTGCGGGCCGCGGGCGGAGTGCTACCGGAGACGGACACCAAGAACCTCAACCTGGCCCGCGTCCTGACGGACGGTGAGCAGCTGCTGGTCGGCGAGCAGGCCCCTGCCCCCGCCCCGGCCCCGGCCGCCGGAACCGGCAGCGGACCCCCGGGCCCCGCCGTACCCCGGCCACCCGTCAGCCTCAACCGCGCCACCCTCGAACAGCTCGACACCCTCCCCGGCGTCGGCCCGACCCTCGCCCAGCGCATCCTCGCCTACCGCACCTCGCACGGCTCCTTCCGCTCCCTCGACCAGCTCCGGCAGGTCAGCGGCATCGGCACCCGCACGTACGCGGAACTCCGTCCGCTGCTCACCCTCTGACGCTTCCCCCATCCGTCCCCCTCGCTGCGAAGGGAGGTACCGCCGTGTCCGCAGCCACCGCATCGAACCCGCCTGCCCGCTCCTCGGACACCGACTTCCGGCTTCTGCTGCCCGCCGTCTCGGCCTGGGTGGTCACGGCGGCGCTCCTGCGCCTGGAGTCGGGATACGAGGCCTCCGTCTTCGCGATGGCGGGCGTCGCCGCGCTCGCGGCCGTTCTGCTGCTCATCCGGCCGGGCGTCCTGCGTCGGCGCGGGGCCGCGGTGACGCTGGCCGCCGCCCTGCTCACCGGAGCGGCGGCCGCGATCGCCACCCCGCTGCACACGGCCGACCTGCACCGGGGCCCGCTGCCCGAACTCGCCCGCGCGGCCGAGCACGCCGCGCCACGGTCGCCGGCCGCGCCCGCCCCCGCCCCGGCGGTGGAGGTTGAGCTGACCGTCACGGGAGACCCCAAGGTCCACACCTCCCGGGGCGGCACCACCGGCGGGCAGGCGCTCCTCACCGTGGACGCGATGGCCGACCGCGTCGTCCTGCTCCCGGACAGGCGGACCACCCGGACGCGCACACCCGTGACCGTCATGGTCCGAGGGGCAGACAGCGAGACCTGGCAGCGGCTGCTCCCGTCCGAGCGGCTGGCCGTGGAGGCCGAGGTGCAGCCGGCGGGGGAGGGCCATGACACCGAGTCCGCGGCGCTGCTGCTCGTCCACGGCCCGCCCCGGCAGCTGGCACCGCCGAGCCTGCCGCAGCGAATCGCCGGCCGGCTGCGCGAGGGCCTGCGCGCGGCCACCGAGGGGCTCCCGCCGGACGCGCGCGGGCTGCTCCCGGGCCTGGTGGTGGGCGACACCTCGCGCCTGCCCGACGACCTCGAAGACGCCTTCCGGGCCACCGACCTGGTCCACCTGGTGGCGGTCAGCGGGGCCAACCTGGCGATCGTCCTCGGCGCACTGCTCGGCGCGCCCGGCCAGGCCGGCACTGCGGAACGGCGCGGGCTGGCCGCGGTGCTGGGGCTGTCGCTGCGCACCGCCGCCCTGCTCGGCACGGGGCTGACGCTGGCCTTCGTGACCGTCTGCCGCCCCGAGCCCAGTGTGCTACGGGCGGCCGGGACGGGGCTGATCGGCATGCTGGCCCTGGCCACCGGCCGCCCCCGCCGGGCCGTGCCCGCGCTCGCCGGAGCCGTTCTGGTGCTGGTCCTGCTGGACCCGTTCCTGTCGCGCTCGTTCGGCTTCCTGCTCTCGGTGCTCGCCACGGCCGGGCTGCTCGTCCTCGGGCCGCACTGGGCCGAGGCCCTGCGGGCCCGGCGCTGGCCGCACCACCTGGCCGGCGCCTTCGCGGCGACGGCGGCCGCGCAGGCACTGTGCGCGCCGGTGACGGTGGTGCTGTCCGGGCACATCAGCCTGGTCGGCATCCCGTGCAACCTGCTGGCCGAGCTGGCGGTGGCCCCGGCGACGCTGCTCGGCTTCGGAGTGCTCGTCCTGCAGCCGCTCTTTCCGGCCCTGGCAGGCCTGCTCGCGATGCCGGCCGGGGTGCCGGCCGGCTGGCTCGCCCTGGTCGCGCGACGCGGCGCCGAGCTGCCGGGCGGCCAACTGTCCTGGCCGGGAGGTTGGTTCGGGACGGCGACGGTCGCATTGGCGGTCCTGGCGGTCTGCTGGGCGGCGCCGCTCCTGCTGCCCCGCCGGGCGGAGCCCGACATCCGGGCGCCCGTCCGCCCCCGCCCCGGGCGCCGCAGAGTGCGGGTACTGGTGACGAGCGCGTTGCTGGTGGTCCTGCTGGCCGTACTGCTGCGCCCGCCGCAACTCACCCGGATCGCCACCGGCTGGCCACCGCCGGGGTGGCGCCTGGCGATGTGCGACGTCGGCCAGGGAGACATGTTGGCCCTCGCGGCCGGTGCGCCGGACAGCGCCGTGGTGATCGATGCCGGGCCGGATCCGGACGCCGCCGACAGATGCCTGCGCGACCTCGGCATCACGACGGTGCCGCTCGTGCTGCTGACACACTTCCACGCTGACCATGTCGAGGGCGTGCCAGGGGTGTTGCGGGGGCGCAAGGTCGGCGCGGTCGAGGGCACGACGCTGGACGAGCCGCCGGGCGAGGCGGCCCGGGTGAGGGGCTGGGCCGCCGGGGCCGGAGTTCCGATGCTGAGGGCCGGCCGCGGCGAACGGCGGTCGATCGGAGCGGAGTTGGCCTGGGACGTGGTGTGGCCCGTTCCGGGGGCGGACATCGAGGCGCCCGGGGCGAACAACGCGAGCGTCGCACTGATGGTGACACTGACAGGAGGACTACGGATGGCACTGCTTGGAGATCTCGAACCACCGGCCCAGTCGGCCCTGTTGGGCCGCCTGGGGAGGGTCGACGTCCTGAAGGTCGCGCACCACGGTTCGGCCCACCAGGACTGGGACCTCGCCGGCGCCCTGCGGCCCCGACTGGCCCTCATCTCCTGCGGCGAGGGCAACGCCTACGGACACCCTTCCCCGAAGACGGTCGACCGGCTGCGCGCGCTCGGCGCGACCGTGCTGCGGACCGACCGGGCGGGCGACATCGCGGTGACCGGCGACTCTCCGGCCACTCTCGGCGTGTCCGTCCACCCGCAGCCCACCCACGCGGCCCACAAGCCGCGTGCCCGCGGCGCGAGCAACTCGGTGGTCCCCACCCGCCCCGGGCAGACCCCGGGCACACCGCGGGCCCCGCCCGCGTGACCCCCGCTTTCCTCCTCCTCCCAACCACGAAGTGGGGAAGGGAAAGGGGTTGGGGGTTGGGTTGGGGGAGGAGTGGAGGGGCGGGGGCGGGGCCAGAAGAAACGTTTCGGCGCGCTCCGGGCCAAGCCCGGAGCGCGCGGAAAATAGCAGGAGCAAAATTGGCCCTAACTGGCCCGCCCCACAGCACTTCGCAGAGCCGGGAGCAGGGTTCCCCGGCAAGACTCGATCCGTCAGGCCTGACGGCACGATCCGCCCGTCAGACCCGTCAGACCCGTCAGACCCGGCCGACGAGGCCCGGCCCTCAGGCCTGCTCGCGCCAGCCCTCGTGCTCAGCGGCCAGGGCGTCGAGCGCGTGCAGCAGGGCGGGGGTCCAGCCGGTGTCCGGGGCTTCGACCACGATGAGCCACTGGGCGTCTTCGGCGTCGTCCTCGCCGGCGAGCGCGTCGCGTACGATCTCGAGCTCGCCGAGGTCGGGTTGGGTGGCGCTGAGCTCCTCGGCGGCTTCTTCGGCGGTGTCGCGGTCGGGCAGGACGAGCAGCTGCCGGGCGTGCGGGTCGTCGAGGTCCGCGAGGTCGGTGGTGTGGTTCTCGGTCACCCGGCCATTGTCCAGGCTGCCCGGCTCGGCCGATCGGGCGGGAGTGTCCGCGGCCCGTGGGATGCTGGTAGACGATGGCCAGGAAGAGTGCACCCGACGACCTGCTCGCCCCGCTGACCCTCGCGGTCGGCCAGGAGGAGCTGCTGCTGGACCGCGCGGTCGCCCAGGTGGTGGCGGCGGCGAAGGCTGCGGACCCGGACACCGACGTACGGGATCTGCCGCCCGGCGGGCTGCAGCCCGGCAGCCTGGCCGAGCTGACCACGCCGTCGCTGTTCGCCGAGCGCAAGGTCATCGTGGTCCGCGCCGCCCAGGACCTCTCCGCCGACTCGGTGAAGGAGGTCAAGGCGTACATCGAGGCCCCGGCCGAAGAAGTGATCATGGTGCTGGTGCACGCCGGCGGTGCGAAGGGCAAGGGCCTGCTGGACGCCGGGCGCAAGGCGGGCGGCCGCGAGGTGGCCTGCGCCAAGCTGACCAAGGCGAGCGAGCGGCTGGCCTTCGTCAAGGGCGAGTTCCGCACGCTGGGCCGCTCGGCGACCCCGGAGGCCTGCCAGACGCTGCTGGACGCGCTCGGCAGCGACCTGCGCGAGCTCGCGGCCGCGTGCAACCAGCTGACCTCGGACGTCGAGGGCACGATCGACGAGACGGTGGTGGCCCGCTACTACAGCGGCCGGGCCGAGGCGACCGGCTTCGAGGTGGCCGACCTGGCGGTCACCGGCCGGGCGGCCGAGGCGCTGGAGCGGCTGCGCTGGGCCCTGGCCGTCGGCCAGCCGCCGACCGGTATCACCTACGCGCTGGCCTCCGGCGTGCGCAGCATCGGGCGGCTGGCGACCACCGGGCGGAACATGCGCCCGGCCGACCTGGCCCGCGAGCTGGGCATGCCGCCGTGGAAGGTCGACCGGGTCCGCCAGCAGATGCGCGGCTGGACGGGCGACGGGGTGGCCACCGCGCTGACCGCGATCGCCCAGGCCGACGCCGCCGTCAAGGGCGGGTCGGACGACCCGGCCTTCGCCCTGGAGCGCGCGGTGGTCGCCGTCGCCCGGGCCGCGCGGGCCGGCTCCCGCCCCGCCTACTGACGCCCCGCCTACTGACGCCCACCGACGCGGCGGGGCCATTCGACGCGGCGGGCCCGGCGGTGCCCGGCGGTGCTCGGCGGGGCTCGGCGCGGGCCGACGCGAACAGCGGGGCCGGGCCGGAGGGCTACTTCTTCATGGCCCGGACGGCGTCCTGGCCGTCGGACTGCAGGGCGCTGCGCAGGTCGTCCTTGGACGGCGGCTTGGCCTTCCCCTCGGTGTAGCTGGCGCTGTAGTTGATGTAGTACGTCATCCCGCCGTCGCGGATGTCCAGCTCCGCGTAGACGCTGTGGTACTTGTCCGAGGCGTCGTCCTTGTACAGGAAGTACGCTTCCTCGCCGATCCCGGGGACGTCGGTGACCTGGTAGCCGCGGGCCCGGTACAGCTCCTTGTTGGCCGCCAGCTCGGGCGCGGGGTTGACGGCCTTGTGCAGGTCGGCGCGCAGGTAGACCGAGGCGTACTCGCTGTCGCTGTTGCCGCCGGTCCGCTTGAGGCTCATCGAGCAGTTCATGCTGTCCAGGGCCGGGTGCCGGTCGGTGTGGTGGGTCGGCGCCGAGGTGTCCGAGACGGAGTACGTCTGCAGCAGCTTGGTGGGCTTCGCGGTGGTGCAGAAGTCGTCCGAGAGGTGGTAGCTGCCGAGGCTGCGCGGCGAGGAGTCGCTGCTGACCATGCCGGGGACGGCCACCACGGCGGCGGTCCAGCCGGCCGAGGCGAGTATGGCGCCGACGAAGGCCCAGACGGCGTTGCGCCGCAGGTTCCCTCCGGAGCGGGGCGGCGTCCCCGCGCCCGGAGCGGTCGGCATCCCGGGCGACGTGGGCAAGCCCGGCGGCGGACCGAAGCCCGCAGGCCCCGGCGCACTGGGTGCGGGCTGCGCGCCCGGTACCGGGTGCATTCCCGGCGGCTGCTGCTGCTGCGGGAAGCCGTATCCCGGCCCGTTCGGCGCCGACGGTGGCGGTGGCGGTGGCGTCGTCATGAAGTTCCCCCCTGGGCCTGGCGTCGGGGCGCTCCCCCGCACCTCGATCGCACCTGACCGACCATAGCGGCCGGACCGTGGAACGCGACAGGCGCCGCAGTGGCCTCCGGGGAGGAGGCCGACTGCGGCGCCTGCCGTACTGCTTCGTGCACCGCACCCGCGTGGCGAACGCAGGCCGCGTGCGGTGCGAGTCTCGTGCGTCTCAGGGTCCGGGTAGAGGGCCGGATCGTCCTGGGACGATCGGGGGTCGGAACCCCCGGGGGCGTCAGGCCTGGACGGCCGTGTTGACGCGCTTGGTGATGGCCGACTTCTTGTTGGCGGCCTGGTTGGCGTGGATGACGCCCTTGCTCACGGCCTTGTCGAGCGCCTTGGAGGCGGCGCGGGCCAGCACGGCGGCCTTCTCGGTCTCGCCGGCGGCAGCGGCCTCACGGGCCTTGCGCAGAGCGGTCTTCAGCGAGGACTTGACGGCCTTGTTGCGCAGGCGCGCCTTCTCGTTGGTCTTGTTGCGCTTGATCTGGGACTTGATGTTCGCCACGAAGGAGCCTCAGTCTGTCTAAAGGTTCTGAACGGGATCACACCGGGCGGCCGTCGGTCCAGCTGAGAGGGCATGCCGAGGCCAGGTGCAGCTGACCACGCTACCAGGGGCCCGCCGCCCGCCCCAAACCGGCCGCCTCAGTGACCGGGTCACACGGGCTCGGGGGCGGCGGGAGCGCCACCCACGGGGGCGGTCGGCGCGGTCGGAGCAGACCTGCCGGACGCCGCTACGGGCCCGCCAGGCGTCGGCACGAACCCGCCAGGCGCCGGAGCAGCACCGGCGGGCACCGCTTCCGCGGCCGGAGCGCCGCCCTGGGCGGGGAGCGGAGCGCCGGCGCCCCGGGTGTCGGTCGGGCCGCCGGTGTGCCGCCGGAGCCAGGTGAGGAACCGCCGGCCGAGCTTCTGGAACGGCACCTCGACCAGCCGGTACATCAGGTAGCTGACCGCGAGCGTGATGGCGAGGAAGGTCAGGGTGAAGACGATCGCGAACTTGGTCGACTTCGGCGCCGGCGCCCCCTGGAACAGCCACGGCATGCCGTAGAGCCAGTCCATGCCGTCGATGACCAGCCAGTGCAGCAGGTACACCGAGTAGCTGACGGTGCCCAGCCAGGTGAGCGCCTTCGGGAAGCGCCGCTTCTTCAGCGCCATCCCCAGGATCAGCATGATCCAGGCTCCGGCGTAGGCGAAGGACCACGCCATCCAGCTGGTGGTCCAGGTCCGCCACAGGGCGTCCCCGTGGTTGTACATGCGCCCGCCGAGGACCCCGGCGAGGAAGACGAAGCCGCAGTAGGCGATGGCCTGGATGCGGTCGATCTGGCCGTGCTCCGCGCGGTAGATGACGGTTCCGGCGAACATGGTCGCGAAGATCATCATCGTTTCGAACAGCGCGGACCGGCTGCTGCCGAACGCCAGCAGGACGCCGAGCGCGCCGAGCAGCAGGGCTCCGGTGCGGGTGAGCTGGGAGTTGCCGCTGATCGCACAGAGCAGGCCCATGGCCGCGACGAGTCCGGTGGCCAGGACCAGGTTCTCGGTCGACAGTCCCTGCTTGGCGAGGTTCGCCGGGGCGATCACCCCGCCGAGCAGGACCGCGCAGGTGGCGAAGCCCACGGCGATCGGTCCGCTCTGCCGGTGCTTGCGGAGCACGAACAGGGCGGACACGAAGTAGTAGAACACCATCTCGTAGGTGAGGCTCCACATGATGCCGATGGCGTTGGGCACGCCCAGCAGGTCCTGGAGCAGCATGCTGTTGGCCCCGAGCGAGAGCAGCGGGCGATCGAAGACGGATCGGTCGATCAGCATGTTGTGCCCGGCCGGGAGGATCACCAGCGCCGCGACGAACCCGGCGATGAGTGCCGGGTAGATCCGGAACGCGCGGCCGACCCAGAACGCCTGCATGTCGCCTCGGCGTTCCAGGGAGGCGGGCACGATGTAGCCGCTGACCAGGAAGAACAGCATGACCCCGAACAGGCCGAGGTCGAAGTGGTGGGTCAGCGCCGTGCCGTGCGGGATGAAGAACCGCAGCCCGAAGTGGTGCATGGCCACGGCGAGGGCGGCGAGGCCGCGCAGCGCGTCCAGCCAGCCGAGCCTCGCTGGGGCCGCTGCGGCCTTGTCGTGCGGTCTGTTCCGCGCTCCGCGGCGCACGCGGCTGAGTTCGATCCGTCTCACGGCTGGGCAGATTAGCTTACCGATCGCCTGGCGGAACATATCCGCAGGCGAACCAGGTCGAGCCGACCGGGCCGGGAGGCCCCGTCCCCGACCTCAGGAGAACCTGACGGACCTCAGGAGACCTCACGGACCTCAGGACCTCACGAGTCGGGCCGGCCAGGCGTCGAGCAGGGGCTCGCCGTAGTGCTCGACCTCCGGGAACGGGCGGTAGAAGTGGTGCAGCAGGGCGCGCCAGCGCTGGTACTCGGGGGAGGTGCGGAAGCCCTCGGTGTGGTCGGCGAGGGTCTCCCATTCGACCTGGAGGAGGAAGCGCGAGCCGCGGCCCTCGTCGAGGCAGCGGCGTAGTTGCAGGGAGCGGAAGCCGCGCTGGACGGCGATCAGCGGGCGGGCCTCGGCGAAGGCGGCGAGGAATTCTTCCTCCCGGCCGGGCAGGACGTCGAGCAGGGCGCTTTCGAGGATCACGGGAGGCCATCCTGCCGCCCGGGGACGGGTGGCGGAAGGGTCGGGCGGTGCCCGAACGGCAGCACGGCCCGCGCTCGTGGGAGGATGGGAGGAACTATTTCGATCGGACGAGACTGTCCGGTCCCCGGGAAACCGGTCAGCGATGACCCGGACACCCCCGGCCCCGGACCAACGGAGAATCGGACCAAGGTGCCCGCGACCCCCAGCAATGTGCCAGAGCCCAGCCGTACCGACCCGGCGCTGATCCGCAACTTCTGCATCATCGCCCACATCGACCACGGCAAGTCGACGCTCGCAGACCGGATGCTGCAGATCACCGGTGTCGTCGACCCCCGGCAGATGCGTGCCCAGTACCTCGACCGCATGGACATCGAGCGTGAGCGCGGCATCACCATCAAGTCGCAGGCGGTCCGCCTCCCGTGGGCGCCGACGACCGGGCCGAACGCCGGGGCGACGCACATCCTCAACATGATCGACACCCCCGGCCACGTGGACTTCACGTACGAGGTGTCCCGTTCCCTCGCCGCGTGCGAGGGCACGATCCTGGTGGTCGACGCGGCCCAGGGCATCGAGGCGCAGACCCTCGCCAACCTGTACCTGGCGCTGGAGAACGACCTCACGATCGTCCCGGTGCTCAACAAGATCGACCTGCCGGCCGCCCAGCCGGAGAAGTACGCGGCGGAGATCGCGCACATCATCGGCTGCGACCCCTCGGACGTGCTGCAGGTCAGCGCCAAGACCGGTCTCGGCGTCGAAGGCCTGCTGGACCACATCGTCGACACCATCCCGGCCCCGGTCGGCGTCAAGGACGCCCCGGCCCGCGCGATGATCTTCGACTCGGTCTACGACTCCTACCGCGGCGTGGTCACCTACGTCCGGGTGGTCGACGGCCAGCTCACCAAGCGTGAGCGGATCGCGATGATGTCCACCGGCGCGACGCACGAGCTGCTGGAGATCGGCGTCATCTCGCCCGAGCCGAAGGTCGCCGACGGCCTCGGCGTCGGCGAGGTGGGCTACATCATCACCGGTGTGAAGGACGTCCGGCAGTCCAAGGTCGGTGACACCATCACCTCGATGCACAAGGGCGCGACCGAGGCGCTGGGCGGCTACAAGGACCCGCGCCCGATGGTGTTCTCCGGCCTCTACCCGCTGGACGGCTCGGACTACCCGCTGCTGCGCGACGCCCTGGACAAGCTGCGGCTCAACGACGCCGCGCTGGTCTACGAGCCGGAGACCTCGGTCGCGCTCGGCTTCGGCTACCGCTGCGGCTTCCTCGGCCTGCTGCACCTGGAGATCATCCGGGAGCGCCTGGAGCGCGAGTTCAACCTCGACCTGATCTCCACCGCCCCCAACGTGATCTACCGGGTGATCATGGAGGACGGCACCGAGCACACCGTCACCAACCCGAGCGAGTTCCCGACCGGCAAGCTCGCCGAGGTCTACGAGCCGATCGTGCGCGGCACCATCCTGGCGCCGAACGAGTTCGTCGGCGCGATCATGGAGCTCTGCCAGGCCCGCCGCGGCAACCTCCAGGGCATGGACTACCTCTCCGAGGACCGCGTAGAGCTGCGCTACACCCTGCCGCTCGCCGAGATCGTCTTCGACTTCTTCGACCAGCTGAAGTCCAAGACCCGCGGCTACGGCTCCTTCGACTACGAGCCGATCGGCGAGCAGAGCGCCCAGCTGGTGAAGGTCGACATCCTGCTGCACGGCGACGCGGTGGACGCCTTCTCCGCGATCGTCCACAAGGACAAGGCCTACGGCTACGGCGTGATGATGGCGGGCAAGCTGCAGAAGCTGATCCCCCGCCAGCAGTTCGAGGTGCCGATCCAGGCCGCGATCGGCTCCCGGGTGATCGCCCGTGAGACGGTCCGCGCGATCCGCAAGGACGTCCTCGCCAAGTGCTACGGCGGTGACATCTCGCGTAAGCGCAAGCTGCTGGAGAAGCAGAAGGAAGGCAAGAAGCGGATGAAGATGGTCGGCCGCGTGGAGGTCCCGCAGGAGGCCTTCATCGCCGCGCTGTCCACCGACGCCGAGGCGCCGAAGGACAAGAAGTAACCGAGGCGAGCCGAAGGGCCCGGGCATCCCGCCCGGGCCCTTTTGCGTTCCCGGAGGCCGTCCAGGCCGTCGAGGCCGTCAAGGCCGCTTCGGCGGCTACCCGGGCGGCTACTTCAGCGCGCTGAAGACGGCGGAGACGATCCCGGCCTTGGCCAGCCGCCCCGCGGCGCCGGTGAACACGGTGGGCTTCATCGAGTCGTCCGCGTGGACCAGTTGGAGCAGCCCGTCCCGCCGGCCGAGGCTGACGCACTGCACGAGGTACCGGAACGAGAACGGCTTCTCCGTGCGCCCGCCGAGCAGCTTGCCGACGTACTGGCCCTGCGGCAGGGCGGTGGCGCAGCCCATCCGCAGGGTGCCGACGTCGGGGACGGTGACGGCGGCGGCGTCGCCGACCACGTGGACGTCGGGGTGCGAGACGGACCGCAGGTGGTCGTCCACCAGGGCCCGGCCGCGCTCGTCCACGGCCAGCCCGGCCTCGGCGGCCAGCGGGTGCGGCTCCAGCGAGGCGGCCCAGAGGGTGAGGTCGGCGTCGATCGGGCCGGCGGTGGTGCGCAGCCCGTCCGGGGTGACCTCGGTGACGGTGGCGTCCTCGTGGACGGCGACGCCGAGCCGGTCGAGGACGCGCCGGACGTGGGCGCGGCCCTTGGGCGAGTAGATGCCGCCGACCCGGCCGGCCGCGATGATCCGCACCCGCCAGTCGGGGTGGGCTTCGGCGAGTTCGGTGGCCAGTTCGATGCCGGTGGCGCCGCCGCCGACCACGGCGAGGGTGCCGGGCCGGGCGGCCTCGCGGATCAGGCGCCGGACCTCGGCGGCGCGCTCGACGGGGTGGGCGTTTTCGACGGCGCCGGGGACGCCGTGCCAGGCGGTGCGGCTGCCGAGGGCGTAGACCAGGGTGTCGTAGGCGAGGGTGGTGCCGTCGTCCAGCAGGACCTTGTGTCCGGTGAGGTCGAGTTCGACGGCGCGGGCCCGGTGGTGCCGGATCGTGCGGCCGCGGGCCAGGTCGGTGATGGCCGGCCAGTCGCGGCCGCGGCCGGCCGCCGCTTCGTGCTGGCGGATGCGGTGCAGGAGTCGCTCCTCGGGGGCGACCAGGGTGACGGTGTGGTGCCGTCCGGCGCCCTTGGCCGCGGTGAGTCCGGCGTATCCGGCGCCCAGGACGACGATCCGCTTCCCGGGGGTGGTGGTGCTGCTGCTCATCTCGTCCGCCTCCATTCGGTGCGCCCTCGTGGAGCGCTGCTCGGGAAGGGGACGACGCGGCCGGTCGGGATGTGACCGTGACCCGCGTCACATCGCCGCGGGTCTGGGGCGGGCCCGGGGTGGGGCTCGGGGCGGGGGTGTCGTGGGGTCGGTCAGGGGGCGGTGACCGGGCTGATCCGGCTGAGCTTCTCGGGGTTGACGACGACGTGCGCCTCGGTGATCCGCCCGTCGGCGACGGTGAAGGCGAGCACGCCGCCGACGGTGCCGGTGGCCCGGTCGTACCAGACCAGCCCGGGTTCGCCGTTGACCATCGCGTGGGCGGTCCCGATGTCGGGGGTGAACCACTTGGCGATCAGGCCGGTCACCAGGCGGGACACCCGGTCGGCGCCGCGGACGGGGCGGGCTGCGGCGCGGACGATGCCGCCGCCGTCGGCGTGCCAGACCACGTCCGGGTCGAGGACCTCCATCAGGGCGAGGATGTCCCCGCGGGTGGTGGCGGCGACGAAGGCCTCGACGGCCTGGCGGTGCTCGGCCGGGGCGGCGCCGCCGGGGCGCCGGGCGCTGTCCTTGACCCGGCGGCGGGCCCGGGAGGCGAGTTGGCGGGCGGCGTCGGGGGAGCGGTCCAGGGAGGCGCCGATCTCCTCGAAGCCGACCGCGAAGACGTCGTGCAGGACGAAGGCGGCCCGTTCGGCCGGGGTGAGCTGTTCCAGGACGGCGAGCAGGGCGAGCGAGACGGACTCGCCGCGCTCGGCGAGTTCGTCGGGGGAGTCGGGGCCGTCGGCGTAGGAGACGGCCGGCTCGGGCAGCCACTCGCCGTAGTAGGCCTCGCGGCGGGCCCGGGCGGAGCCCAGCTGGTCGTAGCAGAGCCGGGTGACGACGGTGGTCAGGAAGGCGCGCGGATCGGCGACGGTGGCGCGGTCGGCGGCCTGCCAACGCAGCCAGGCGTCCTGCAGGACGTCCTCGGCGTCGGTGAAGGAGCCGAGCAGCCGGTAGGCGACGGAGCCGAGGTAGCGGCGGTTCGCCTCGAAGGCGTCCGGGGCGGCCGGGAGCTGGTCGTCGATCACGCGCCCAAGGTAGCGCCCGGCGGCACCCATGGCGACGACCGGGTGCGCGACGGGCGGGGACGCGAAGGCGGGACGCAAAGGTGGTCACCCGCGAAGAGCATGCACACGAGGGCACGCACACGAGGGCACGCACACGAGGGCATGCACGCGAAGGGCATGCACGCGAAGGGCCGGGGCGGAAGGTCCCGCCCCGGCCCGTCATGTGGCGCTGCGTCAGTCGACCTCGGCCACGGCCTCCGCGAACTGCGCCTGGTAGAGCCGGGCGTAGGCGCCGTCGGCGGCGATCAGTTCGTCGTGCGAGCCCTGTTCCACGATCGAGCCGTTCTCCATCACCAGGATCACGTCGGCGTCCCGGATGGTGGAGAGCCGGTGGGCGATGACGAAGCTGGTGCGGCCGGTGCGCAGCCGGGCCATGGCCCGCTGGATGAGTACCTCGGTGCGGGTGTCGACGGAGCTGGTGGCCTCGTCGAGGACCAGGATGGACGGCTGGGCGAGGAAGGCCCGGGCGATGGTGATCAGCTGCTTCTCGCCGGTGCTGACGTTGGTGCCCTCGTCGTCGATGACGGTGTCGTAGCCGTCCGGCAGGGTGCGGACGAAGCGGTCGACGTGGGCGGCCTTGGCGGCCTCGACGACCTGTTCGTGGGTGGCGCCCCGGGCGCCGTAGGCGATGTTGTCGGCGATGGTGCCGCCGAACAGCCAGGTGTCCTGGAGGACCATGCCGATGCCGGAGCGCAGGTCCTCGCGGGACATCGCGGAGATGTCGACTCCGTCGAGGGTGATCCGTCCGGAGCTGACCTCGTAGAAGCGCATCAGCAGGTTGACGAGGGTGGTCTTGCCGGCGCCGGTGGGGCCGACGATGGCGACCGTGTGGCCGGGTTCGACCTTGAGCGAGAGGTCCTCGATGAGCGGCTTGTCGGGTTCGTAGCGGAAGGAGACGTCCTGGAAGGCGACCCGGCCGTGCAGGGCGTCCGGCTTCTCGGGCATGGCGGGTTCGGCGCTCTGCTCGGGGGCGTCGAGCAGTTCGAAGACGCGCTCGGCGGAGGCGACACCGGACTGCACCAGGTTGGCCATGCTGGCGACCTGGGTGAGCGGCTGGCTGAACTGCCGGGAGTACTGGATGAACGCCTGCACGTCGCCGATGGACAGCGCGCCGCTGGCCACCCGCAGGCCGCCGACGACGGCGACCAGCACGTACTGCAGGTTGCCGATCAGCATCATCGCGGGCTGGATGATCCCGGAGATGAACTGGGCCTTGTAACTGGCCTCGTAGAGTGCCTCGTTGTGCTTGCGGAAGGTCTCCGCGGACTCGCGCTGGCGGCCGAAGACCTTGACCAGGGTGTGGCCGGTGTACATCTCCTCGATGTGGGCGTTGAGCTGGCCGGTGGACTTCCACTGCTGGACGAACTGCGGCTGCGCCCGCTTGCCGACCTTGGTGGCGACGACCACCGAGACCGGCACCGAGACCAGGGCGATCAGGGCGAGCAGCGGGGAGATCCAGAACATCATGGCCAGCACGCCGACCACGGTGAGCAGCGAGTTGACGACCTGTCCCATGGTCTGCTGCATGGACTGGCCGATGTTGTCGATGTCGTTGGTGACCCGGCTGAGCACTTCGCCGCGCGGCTGCTTGTCGAAGTAGCTGAGCGGCAGTCGGGACAGCTTGGACTCGACGTCCTGGCGCAGCCGGTAGCTGGCGAGCTGGATGGCCTTGGTGGCCAGTCGGCCCTGGAAGATGCCGAGGACGGCGGAGGCGACGTAGATGCCGAGCACCCAGAGCAGGACGGAGCCGATGGCGTCGAAGTCCATGCCCTGGCCGGGGGTGAAGTCGACGGCGGAGAGCAGGTCGGCGACGCCCTTGTCGCCGTGGGCGCGCAGGCCGTCGATGACCTGGGCCTTGGAGCTGCCGGGTGCGAAGCGGGCGCCGACGACGCCGGCGAAGATCAGGTCGGTGGCGTTGCCGAGGATCTTGGGGCCGATGACGGCGCACCCGATGCCGAGGACGCCGAGGAGCAGGACGCCGATGAGGATGTTGCGTTCGGGGCGCAG
This sequence comes from Kitasatospora sp. NPDC033851, assembly GCF_055576085.1. Taxonomy (NCBI): domain Bacteria; kingdom Bacillati; phylum Actinomycetota; class Actinomycetes; order Kitasatosporales; family Streptomycetaceae; genus Kitasatospora; species Kitasatospora sp. NPDC033851. The sequence goes on from NZ_JBVIRL010000008.1 coordinate 47,912, forward strand.
CAGGCCGAGGACGCGTTTGCCGGAGCCCTTGAAGTCCATGGACTTCTCGGAGCCCTGGCCGCCCATGAAGCGGCCGGGTCCGGCGGGGCCGCGGCGGGCGGCGGCGGCCTGGGAGTCGCTGGGCAGTTCGGCGTCGGTCTTCGTCAGGTCGGCCTGCGCGCTCTCGGCTTTCGTCAGGTCGGCCGTCGTCAAGTCGGCCGTCGTCAAGTCGGCCGTTGTCGGGCCGGCCGTCGTCGGGTCGGCCTTTCCGGTGTCCTGCTCCGCCGTGGGGTTTCCGGGGGTGGTCACGCCGCCTCCTGCTCGGTGAGCTGGGAGAGCACGATCTCCCGGTACGTCGGGTTGTCGGCCATCAGTTCGTGGTGGGTGCCGGTGCCGACGACGGCGCCCTCGTCGAGGACGATGATCCGGTCGGCGTCGCGGATGGTGGACACGCGCTGGGCGACGATCAGGACGGTGGCGTCGGAGGTCTCGTCGGCGAGGGCCTTGCGCAGTCTGGCGTCGGTGGCGTAGTCGAGCGCGGAGAAGGAGTCGTCGAAGAGGTAGACGGAGGGTTTGCGGACCAGGGCGCGGGCGATGGCGAGGCGTTGGCGTTGGCCGCCGGAGACGTTGCTGCCGCCCTGGGCGATGGGGGCGTCGAGGCCTTCGGGGAGCTTTTCGACGAACTCCTTGGCCTGGGCGATCTTCAGGGCGTGCCAGAGTTCCTCGTCGGTGGCGTCGGGCCGGCCGTAGCGGAGGTTGCTGGCGACGGTGCCGCTGAACAGGTAGGGCTTCTGGGGGACGATGCCGATGTTGTCGGCGATCGTGTCGGCGGCGAGTTCGCGGACGTCGACGCCGTCGAGCAGGACCCGGCCGGAGGTGGCGTCGAAGAGCCGGGGGACGAGGCCGAGCAGGGTGGACTTGCCGCTGCCGGTGGAGCCGATGATGGCGGTGGTCTCGCCGGGGCGGGCGGTGAGGTCGATGCCGCGCAGTACGGAGGCCTCGGCGCCGGGGTAGCGGAAGTCGACGTCGCGCAGTTCGAGGTTGCCGCGGCGGAGGACCTCGGTGACGGGCGCGGCGGGCGGGACGACGCTGGAGTCGGTGCTGAGGACGTCCTGGACGCGTTCGGCGCAGACCTCGGCGCGGGGCACCATCATGAACATGAAGGTGGCCATCATGACGCTCATCAGGATCTGCAGCAGGTAGGAGAGGAAGGCGGTGAGCGCGCCGATCTGCATGGAGTGGCTGTCGATGCGGTGGGCGCCGAACCAGAGCACGGCGACGCTGGAGATGTTCACGACGAGCATGACGGCGGGGAACATGACGGCCATCAGCCGGCCGACGCGGCGGGCGACGTCGGTGAGGTCCTCGTTGGCGTCGGCGAAGCGGGCCTGCTCCTGGGTGTCCTTGACGAAGGCGCGGATGACCCGGATGCCGGTGATCTGTTCGCGCAGGACCCGGTTCACGGTGTCGATCCGCTCCTGCATGCTGCGGAACTGCGGGCGCAGTGCGCGGACCAGCAGGATGACGACGACGGCGAGGGCGGGGATGACGGCGAGCAGCAGGCCGGACAGCGGGACGTCCTGGTTGAGCGCCATGATGATGCCGCCGACGCACATGATGGGTGCGGCGACCATGAGCGTGAAGCTCATCAGGGCGAGCATCTGGATCTGCTGGACGTCGTTGGTGGTGCGGGTGATCAGGGAGGGCGCGCCGAACTGGCCGACCTCTCGGGCGGAGAAGCTCTGCACCCGGTCGAAGACGGCGGCGCGGACGTCGCGGCCGAAGGCCATGGCGACGCGGGCGCCGATGAGGACGGCGCCGATCGAGCAGATCGCCTGGACGAGGGTGACGCCGATCATGACCCCGCCGAGGCGCAGGATGTACCCGGTGTCGCCCTTGACCACGCCGTCGTCGATGATGTCGGCGTTGAGCGTCGGCAGGTAGAGCGCCGCGAGGGTGGACACCAGCTGGAGGGCTACCAGCAGGGTGATCGGTCGGGAGTAGGGGCGCAGGTACGCCCTCAGCAGTCTGATCAGCACTAGCACACTCTTGTCGTCGCCGGTCGGGTTCGCACCCCAATTCTCGTTCTTCTGTGCGGTCGTACAGGCCATTCGGCGTGTGGGAACCGGGGGTTTGCCGGGCTTTTACCGAACGGTCCGGCAGTTCGCTCGTTGGTCACCTTGCCGGGTGCGTCCGTCGGTGTGGCGTGGTCACCGGCGGTGCGGGGGGTGTGCCGACCGGCTCCGCCCCCTTACGGAATGACCGGTTTCCCCCTAGGCTGCTGATTGCCCCCTTGTTACTGACCGGTACCGTTCAGGTGAACCGGGGGCCCGGCGACCGCCCCCACGGCCGCCGCGACAATCCCTCAGACGGCCACCCGCCCCCGGAGGTCCTCGTTGAGTTCCGCGCAGTCCCTGATCGACTCCGGCCGGCCCGACCTCGTCGCCGGGCGTCCCGCCTCCGTCGCCCATTTGTTCCTGGAGCGGGTCGCCGCGACTCCGAACGGTGAGGCCTACCGCTACCCCGCCCCGGTCGACGAGCACGCCGCGGACGGCGCGCCCGGCGCGGAGCAGTGGCGCTCGCTGACCTGGGCGCAGACCGCGACCCGGGTCAAGGCGGTGGCGGCCGGCCTGATGGCGCTCGGCATCCAGCCGGAGGACCGGGTCGCCCTGGCGTCCTCCACCCGGATCGAGTGGATCATCACCGACCTCGGCGCCATGTGCGCGGGCGCGGCGATCACGACCGTCTACCCGAGCACCAACGCGGACGAGACCGTCTTCATCCTCTCCAACTCGGGCTCCCGGGCGCTGTTCGCGGAGAACGCCGCCCAGCTGGCCAAGGCCGCCGCGCAGCTCGAGCAGCTGCCCGAGCTGCGCACCGTCATCCTGTTCGACGCCCCCGACGAGGCCCCCGAGGCGGCCGGCCTCGAGGTGCTCACCCTCGCCGAACTGGAGCAGCGCGGCGCCGAGTACCTGGAGCAGCACCCGGACGCGGTGGAGAAGGCCGTCGACGGGCTCGACAAGGAGCAGCTGGCCACCCTGATCTACACCTCGGGCACCACCGGCCGCCCCAAGGGCGTGCGCCTGGTGCACGACTGCTGGGCGTACGAGGGCCGGGCGCAGGAGGCCAGTGGGCTGCTGCGCTCCGACGACGTGCAGTTCATGTGGCTGCCGCTGTCCCACGTGTTCGGCAAGACGCTGATCTCCGGGCAGATCGCCACCGGCCACGTGATGGCGGTGGACGGCCGGGTGGACCGGATCATCCACAACCTGCCGGTGATCCGGCCGACCATCATGGCGTCCGCGCCGCGCATCTTCGAGAAGGTCTACAACGGCATCGCGGGCAAGGCCCGGGCCGAGGGCGGCGCCAAGTACAAGATCTTCCTGTGGGCGGCGAAGGTCGCCCGCGAGCACGCCCGGGCCGTCCAGGAGAGCCGCGTCGCCACCGGCACCGGCACCGCCCCGCTGGCCCTGCGGGTGCAGCACGCGCTGGCCGACAAGCTGGTGTACGCCAAGATCCGGGCCGCGTTCGGCGGGCGGCTGCGCGGCGCGGTCTCCGGCAGCGCCGCACTCGCTCCGGAGATCGGCTACTTCTTCCTCGGTGCCGGCGTGCCGATCCTGGAGGGCTACGGCCTCAGCGAGACCAGCGCCGGCTCCTGCGTCAACCGCGAGGAGGACGTGCGGATCGGCACCGTGGGCCGCCCGCTGCCCGGCACCGAGGTGCGGATCGCCGAGGACGGCGAGATCCTGCTGCGCGGCCCGGGCATCATGCGCGGCTACCACAACCTGCCGGAGAAGACCGCCGAGGTGCTGGAAGCGGACGGCTGGTTCCACACCGAGGACATCGGCGAACTCAGCCCCGACGGCTTCCTGCGGATCACCGACCGCAAGAAGGACCTGTTCAAGACCTCCGGCGGCAAGTACGTGGCGCCCAGCGAGGTCGAGGGCAAGTTCAAGGCGGTCTGCCCGTTCGTCAGCAACATCCTGGTGATCGGCAACGGCCGCAACTTCTGCACCGCGCTGATCGGCCTGGACGAGGCCGTCCTCATGCCGTGGGCCGCCGAGCACGGCCTCGCCGGCAAGTCCTACGCCGAGCTGGCCGTCGAGCCGGCCGTCCACGAGCTGATCGAGGGCTTCGTGAAGCGGCTCAACACGGGGCTGCAGCGCTGGCAGACGATCAAGAAGTTCCACCTGCTGCCGCGCGACCTCGACGTGGAGCACGGCGAGCTCACCCCGAGCCTGAAGATCAAGCGCCCCGTGGTCGAGAAGACCTACGCGGACGCGGTCGCCGCGATGTACACGGGCGCCAACGAGGTCTGACCCGGCCCGTCCGCACCCCGTCCCACCCCGTCCCGTACGGTCCGCGCAGGCTTCACGGACCGTACGGGACAATGGGGGCATGCCCTCCGCACTCCCCGACGGCGAACCGGTGCCGTCCGACGGTTCCCTGCCCGCCCACGCCCTCGACGGGCTCGGCAGCCGCCCGTTCGGTTTCTACCTGCACGTGCCGTACTGCGCCAGCCGCTGCGGCTACTGCGACTTCAACACCTACACCGCCACCGAGCTGCGCTCCTCCGGGGCCGTCGCCTCCCAGGAGACGTACGCCGACAACGTGGTCGCCGAGATCCGGCTCGCCCGGAAGGTGCTGGGCGACACCGACCTGCCGGTGCGCACCGTCTTCCTCGGCGGCGGCACCCCCACCCTGCTGCCCGCCGGCGACCTGGTGAAGATGCTCGCCGCCGTCCGCGAGGAGTTCGGGCTCGCCGACGGCGCCGAGGTCACCACCGAAGCCAACCCGGAATCCGTCGACCCGGCGTACCTGGCCGAGCTGCGCGAGGGCGGCTACAACCGGATCTCCTTCGGCATGCAGAGCGCCCGCCCGCACGTCCTCCGGCTGCTCGACCGCCACCACACCCCGGGCCGCCCCGAAGCCTGCGTCGCCGAAGCCCGCGCGGCCGGGTTCGAACACGTCAACCTCGACCTGATCTACGGCACCCCGGGCGAGTCCGACGACGACTGGCGGGCCTCCCTGGACGCCGCCATCGGCGCCGGGCCCGACCACGTCTCCGCGTACTCCCTGATCGTCGAGGAGGGCACCCGGCTCGCCGCCCGGGTCAAGCGCGGCGAACTGCCGATGATCGACGACGACGTGCACGCCGACCGCTACCTCATCGCCGAGGAGGCACTGGGCGCTGCCGGGTACCGGTGGTACGAGGTCTCCAACTGGGCCACCACCCCCGAGGGCCGCTGCCGCCACAACGAGCTCTACTGGACCGGCGCCGACTGGTGGGGAGCCGGCCCCGGCGCCCACAGCCACATCGGCGGCGTCCGCTGGTGGAACGCCAAACACCCCGCCGCCTACGCCCAGGCCCTCACCGAGGGCCGCACCCCGGGCCTGGGCCGCGAGGTCCTGGCGGAGGAGGACCGCCGCGTCGAGCGCATCCTCCTGGAACTGCGCCTGGTCGAGGGCGTCTCCCTCGATCTGCTGACCGGCACCGGCCGCGAGGCCGCCGCCCGGCACCTCGCCGACGGCCTCCTCGCCCCCGAGCCCTACGCGGCAGGCCGCGCCGTCCTCACCCTCCAGGGCAGGCTCCTGGCGGACGCGGTCGTGCGTGACCTGGTGGACTGACATTCGTTGACGTGGGTGTCAGCCGTCGGAGGGAGCGTGCGATGACCGCCATCGATGATCGGATGACCGGGGTCTTCGCGACCCGGTGGTCTTCGAGCGCGGGGTGGTCGAGGAGTACGGGCGGCTACTGCCGTCGCCTGTCGTCACCCTGGTGGTCGAGGTGGTGCCGAAGACCAGTGCCGACCGTGACTACCGGACCAAGCGGGAGCTCTACGCCAAGGGCACTGTCCCCGCGTATCTGATCGTCGACCCGATCAAGGGGGAGTGCGTGCTGCTGACCGAGCTGGGTCAGGATTCCGGGTCCGGACTCCCGAGGTACATGTCGGAGCGGACCAGCAAGTTCGGCGAGCCCGTCCCCATCGACCAGCTCGGCATCAGCTTGGACACCACGGACTTTCAGAAGTACGTCTGACCGGCCTCAGTCCGGCAGGGTCACGAAGTCGATCAGCTCCTCGACCCGGCCCAGGAGTTCGGGTTCCAGGTCCTTGTAGGTGTCGACCTTGGACAGGATGTGCTTCCAGGCGGCCGGGGTGTCCGTCGGCCAGCCGAGGCGGCGGCAGGTGCCTTCCTTCCAGTCCTCGCCGCGGGGGACGGCGGGCCAGGCGGGGATGCCGACGGCGGCGGGCTTCACGGCCTGCCAGATGTCGATGTAGGGGTGGCCGACGACGAGGACGCGGTCGCCGGTGACCCGGGCGGCGATGCGGTGCTCCTTGGTGCCGGGGAGCAGGTGGTCGACCAGGACGCCGAGGCGGCGGCCGGGGCCGGGGGCGAAGTCGGCGACGATCGCGGGCAGGTCGTCGATGCCCCGCAGGTACTCGACGACGACGCCCTCGATGCGCAGGTCGTCGCCCCAGACCCGCTCGACCAGCTCGGCGTCGTGCCGGCCCTCGACGTAGATCCGCGACTCGCGGGCGACCCGGGCGCGGGCGCCGGGGACGGCGATCGAGCCGGAGGCGGTGCGGCGAGGCGTTCGCGGCGCCGCCGGGCCGGCCGGGCGGACCAGGGTGACGGCCTTGCCCTCCAGCAGGAAGCCGCGCGGGACCAGCGGGAACACCCGGTGCTTGCCGAAGCGGTCCTCCAGGGTGACGGTGAACCCCTCGGCGGTCTTCTCACACCGCACCACCGCCCCGCAGAAGCCGGTCGCCGCCTCCTCGACCACCAGGTCCCGCTCGGCGGGCACCTCCGGGGCGGGGGCCTGCTTCTTCCACGGCGGGGTCAGGTCGGGACCGTACTGGCGGCTGCGCATACGGGTGATCATAGGGATGGCGGACGGGCCGTCAGAGGCCCGGCGCGCCCCAGACCGGGAACCAGCGGCTGAGGTCCTTCTCCAGCCGCAGGTCGTTCCCCAGCATCGCGTTGACCTGCAGCTCCAGCGGGCTGTTGCGCTTCTCCCCGCCGCCGGGCATCGGGGCGAAGGGGTAGAAGGTGCCGCGTTTGTAGAGGTAGACCAGGGCCAGGGACTGCCCCTGCGGATTGCGGAAGCCGACCAGGGAGCAGAGCAGCTGCGGCCCGAAGCCGTTCGCCTCCAGTTCGCTGTTGACCGCGTGCAGGTCGTTCACCAGCTCCGGCAGTTCCTCGGGCTGGTGCCGGGCGAGCAGCCAGGAGTAGCCGTAGTCGTCCTTGGAGGCCTCCACCGGGACGCCGCCGCGCTCGGTGTCGGCGTCCAGCAGCGCCCGTACCTGCTGTTCGACCTGGACGAAGGCCGCGCCTTCGACGGCCGCGAAGCAGACCGAGCCGAGCCCGGTGGGGGTGAACGCGGCGCCGGCCTCCAGGGTGAGTGCGGCGGACGGCACGCCGAACAGCTGGTCCAGGTCGGGCTTGACGGGCTTGGTGCGGCCGAACAGGGCGTCCAGGATTCCCACGGCGGTCCTTTCGTCAGCGGAGGTCGGCGGAGGTCGGCGGAGGGTCTGCAGGGGTCGGCGGAGGGTCGGCGGGGGTTCAGTGGCCGAGCTGCTCGGAGATCTTCGCCAGCTGCTCCAGCCGCTTCTCCAGCGTCGGGTGCGTGGAGAGCAGCTGGGAGGCGGTCTCCCGGGCGTTCAGCGCGGGGGCGAAGTAGAAGGCGTTGTAGGGCTGCGCCTGGCGCAGGTCCTTGCTGGGGATGGCCGCGATCTGCCCGGTGACCTTGGTGAGGGCCGAGGCGAGGGCGCTGGGCCGGCCGGTGAGCTGGGCGGCGGCGCGGTCGGCGGCCAGTTCGCGGTAGCGGGAGAGCAGCCGGGTGAGCAGGAAGCTGATCGCGTAGACGACCATCGAGACCAGCGGGATGATCAGCGCGACGATGGCCGCGTTCTGGTCGTTGTTGTTGCGGCCGCCGCCCATGAATCCGCCGTACACGGCGATGCGGGTCATCGCGCCGGCGAGTACGCCGAGGAAGCCGGCGATGGTCATCACCGCGACGTCCCGGTGGGCGACGTGGGACAGCTCGTGGGCGAGGACGCCTTCCAGTTCCTCGGGCTCCAGGCGTCGCAGCAGGCCGGTGGTGACGCAGACGACCGCGTTCTGCGAGTTGCGGCCGGTGGCGAAGGCGTTGGGCATGTCGTTGTCGGCGACCGCCACGCGGGGTTTGGGCATGTCGGCCAGGGCGCAGAGCCGGTCGATCGTGCCGTGCAGTTGGGGGAACTCCTCCGGGGACACCGGGCGGGCGCCCATGGCCCGTTCGGTGATCTTGTCGCTGAACCAGAACTGGGCCACGAACAGCCCGCCGGAGATCAGGACGATCAGCGGCCAGGCGCCGCGCAGCAGCGCGATCAGCAGGCCGGTGAAACCGACGTACAGCAGCCCGATCACGAACATCGTCGCGACCATGCGGCCGGTCAGGCCGCGGTCGGGTGCGAAACGGGTGTGCTGGCCCGAGCTCGACATCGCTTGCTCCTCCATTCGCCGTCGCCTTCGATGCTGCCACCCGGACGGCCTCGTGGCACCACTCGCGCGCCGGGAACCCGTGACGGGAACCCGTGAACGGTGGCCGCCCCGCGGGCCGTACCTGGAACTGCGGGAAGGATCACGCCGGTCCGGCCGTTCCTGCGGCAGGACCCGGGCCTTACACTGGCAGGTACGGTTCTGGCACTCGTGTGTTCAGAGTGCCAAGGTGCCGAGGCCGGACCTTCCGGGAACGGCCGGCAGCAGCACCCGGGGACACCCAGGGACACAGACGGACAACGAGCGAAGACGGAGGTGCGTGCCCCATGGCCGGTGAGGTCCGCCAGCTGGACGACCGCAAGCTCGCCGTGCTCCGCGCGATCGTGCAGGACTACGTGGGCACCGAGGAGCCCGTCGGGTCCAAGGCCCTGGTGGAGCGGCACAACCTCGGGGTCTCGCCGGCGACCGTCCGCAACGACATGGCGGCGCTGGAGGAGGAGGGGTACATCCACCAGCCGCACACCAGCGCCGGCCGCATCCCGACCGACAAGGGGTACCGCCTCTTCGTCGACAAGCTCGCCGAGGTCAAGCCGATGAGCGCCCCCGAGCGCCGGGCGATCCGGCACTTCCTGGACGGCGCGGTCGACCTGGACGACGTGGTCGCGCGCACCGTGCGGCTGCTCGCCCAGCTGACCCGGCAGGTCGCGGTGGTGCAGTACCCGTCGCTGACGCGGTCCACCGTGCGGCACATCGAGCTGGTGGCGCTGGCCCCGGCGAAGGTGATGCTGGTGCTGATCACCAACACCGGCCGGGTCGAGCAGCGGATGGTCGACTGCCCGGGCACGGTCGGCGAGACGGTCCTGGCGGACCTGCGGGCCGCGCTCAACACCAGAGCCGCCGGCCGCCGCCTCCCGGAGGTCCCGGGGCTGCTGGAGGAACTGCCGGCGATGTTCGAGCAGGCCGACCGGCCGACCGTCAGCACGGTCCTGGCGACCCTGTTCGAGACGCTCGCGGAACAGAACGAGGAGCGGATCATGCTGGCCGGCACGGCCAACCTGACCCGCTTCGGCCACGACTTCCCGCTCACCATCCAGCCGGTGCTGGAGGCCCTGGAGGAGCAGGTCATCCTGCTCCGCCTCCTGGGTGAGACCAACGACGCCGCGATGACGGTCCGGATCGGGCGGGAGAACGCCTACGAAGGGCTGATTTCCACCTCGGTCGTGTCGGTCGGTTACGGTTCGGGCGACGAGAGCGTGGCCAAACTGGGTGTGATCGGCCCGACCCGGATGGACTACCCGGGCACAATGGGGGCGGTGCGCGCGGTGGCGCGGTACGTGGGTCAGATCCTGGCCGAGTCGTAGCAAAGACCGCGCGTCCTGGAGATGACGCGCGGTAACCAGTCGCAGCACTACTACAGGCGGAACAAGCGGAGCATTTGGTGGCCACGGACTACTACGCGGTACTCGGCGTCCGACGGGATGCGGGGCAGGACGAGATCAAGAAGGCGTTCCGGCGCCTGGCACGCGAACTGCACCCGGACGTCAACCCGGACCCGAAGACGCAGGAGCGGTTCAAGGAGATCAACGCCGCCTACGAGGTGCTCTCCGATCCGCAGAAGCGCCAGGTCTACGACCTCGGCGGTGACCCGCTGTCGCCGGGCGGCGGTGGCGCGGGCGGTTTCGGCGCCGGCGCGGCGGGCTTCGGCTTCTCCGACATCATGGACGCCTTCTTCGGCGCCGCGGCCGGCCAGCGTGGCCCGCGCTCGCGCACCCGCCGCGGCCAGGACGCCATGATCCGGCTGGAGATCACCCTGGAGGAGGCCGCTTTCGGCACCACCAAGGAGCTCCAGGTCGACACCGCCGTCACCTGCACCACGTGCAGCGGCGAGGGCGCGGCCCCCGGCACCTCCGCCCAGACGTGCGACATGTGTCGCGGCAAGGGCGAGGTCTCCCAGGTCACCAGGTCCTTCCTGGGCCAGGTCATGACCTCCCGTCCCTGCCCGCAGTGCCAGGGCTTCGGCACCGTCGTGCCGACCCCGTGCCCGGAGTGCGCCGGCGACGGCCGGGTCCGCGCCCGTCGCACCCTGACCGTCAAGATCCCGGCCGGTGTCGACAACGGCACCCGGATCCAGCTGGCCGGCGAGGGCGAGGTCGGCCCCGGCGGCGGCCCGGCCGGCGACCTGTACGTCGAGATCGCCGAGACCACCCACACCATCTTCCAGCGGCGCGGCGACGACCTGCACTGCACCGTCACCATCCCGATGACGGCGGCCTCGCTCGGCACCCGGGTGCCGCTGCAGACCCTGGACGGCCTGGAGGAGGTCGACATCAGGCCCGGCACCCAGTCCGGCCAGTCGATCCCGCTGCACGGCCGGGGCATCACCCACCTGCGCGGGGGCGGCCGGGGCGACCTGATAGTGCATGTCGAGGTGAAGACGCCCAGCAAGCTCGACGCCGAGCAGGAGGACCTGCTGCGCCGCCTCGCGGTGCTGCGCGGTGAGGAGCAGCCGTCCGGCCAGTTCGCGCCGGGCCAGCAGGGCCTGTTCTCCCGGCTGAAGGACGCCTTCAACGGCCGGTAGCCGTCCGCGCAGGGGTGCCGGGGGCCCACCCCGGCACCTCTTTCGCGTGTCCCCCCTCAGGCCGTAGGCCGCACCCGGGCCTCAGGCCTCAGCCCGCAGGCCGCACCCCGGAAAGGTTCCCCCGCATGACCGCACCCGTCTTCGTCGTCGAGACCGAGCGGATCGTCGCCGCCGCGCCCGGCACCGTCGTGCGCCTGGACGGCCCGGAGGGGCGGCACGCGGCCGCGGTGAAGCGGCTGGAGCCGGGCGAGTCGGTGACCCTGGCCGACGGGCAGGGGCTCGGCGTGGACGGGACGGTCGCCGAGGTGCTCGGCAAGGACGCGATCGACGTGGCGGTCGCCGCCGTGCGCCGCGAGCCGGAGCCCGCGCCGCGGATCGTCGTCGTCCAGGCGCTGCCCAAGGGCGACCGCGGCGAGCTGGCCGTGGAGACCATGACCGAGGTCGGCGTGGACGTGGTCATCCCGTGGGCGGCCTCGCGCTGCATCACCCAGTGGAAGGGCGAGCGCGGCGCCAAGGCGCTCGCCAAGTGGCGGGCCACCGCCCGCGAGGCGGGCAAGCAGTCCCGCCGGCTGCGCTTCCCCGAGGTCCGCGACCCGATGACCACCAGGCAGCTGGCGCCCGTCCTCGCGCGGGCCGCGTTCGCCGCCGTGCTGCACGAGGAGGGCGCCGAGCCGCTGGCGCACGCCGCGCTGCCCGAGGCCGGCGACCTCGTGCTGGTGGTCGGCCCGGAGGGCGGGGTGTCCCCGGAGGAGCTGGCCGCGTTCGCCGAGGCGGGCGCGAAGCCGTACCGGCTGGGCCCCTCGGTGCTGCGCACCTCCACCGCCGGGGTGGCCGCCGGCGCGCTGCTGCTGGGACGCACCGGCCGCTGGGCGTAGCCCGGACCGGGCCGTGGCCCGTGCACCGGGGCCGCGGCCCGTACTACGGCCGCGCGGCGCGGTCCAGCGGGCTCACCCGAGGGGCCCGACTCTTGCCGGAAAGCCCGGCGGCTCGTACGCGTACGTGCCTACGCTGGACCGCGTGACGGACTCCCTGAGCACCTCCGCGGGCGCCTATCTGCGCCACCCCCACCTGCACGGCGACCTGATCACCTTCGTCGCCGAGAACGACCTCTGGCTCGCCCCGCTGGACGGCGGCCGGGCCTGGCGGCTGACGGCCGACCACCGGCCGGTCCACGACCCCCGGTTCTCCCCGGACGGGCGGCACATCGCCTTCACCTCCACCCGGGACGGCGCGCCCGAGGTGCACGTGGTGCCGGTGGACGGCGGCCCGTCCCGCCGGCTCACCCACTGGGGCAGCGGCCAGACCCGGGTGCAGGGCTGGACGGCCGACGGCCGCCCGATCGCCACCACCACCGCCGGCCAGGCCACCCTGCGCCGCACCTGGGCGCACGCCGTGCCGCTGGACGGCGGCGAGCCCGCGCGGCTGCCGTACGGGCCGATCGGCGGGATCGCCTTCGAGCCCGGCGGGGACCGGGTGCTGCTGGCCAGTGCCGCGATCCGCGAACCGGCCTGGTGGAAGCGCTACCGGGGCGGCCGGGCCGGCAAGCTGTGGCTGGGCCGGGACGAATTCGTCCGCGTCCACGAGGGGTTGGACGGCCAGCTGTCCTCGCCGCTGTGGGTGGCCGGCCCTGCGGGCGGGCCGGGCGGGCAGGGCGGGCAGGGCGGCCGGATCGCCTTCCTGTCCGACCACGAGGGCGTCGGCGAGCTGTGGTCCAGCCTCCCGGACGGGTCCGACCTGCGCCGCCACAGCGTCGGCGCGGACGGCTTCTACGCCCGCAACGCCGCCACCGACGGCACCCGGGTGGTGTTCCACCGGGCCGGTGACGTCTGGCTGCTGGACGACCTGGCCGGCGCCGAGCCGCGCCGCCTGGACATCCGGCTGGCCGGCCCGCGCAGCGGCCGCCGCCCCCGCCCGGTGCACGCCGCGCACTGGCTGGAGGCGGTCGCCCCCGACCGCACCGGCCGGGCCAGCGCCGTCGTGGTGCGCGGCAGCGTGCACTGGCTGACCCACCGCGAGGGCCCGGCCCGGGTGCTGGACGAGACGCCGGGCGTGCGCGGGCGCCTGGTCCGGGTGGTGCCGGGCGAGGACGGCGCCCAGGGCGTGCTGTGGGTGTCCGACGCCGAGGGCGAGGACGCCCTGGAGTTCGCGCCGGCCGTGCACGGCACCGAGCGCCGCCGGCTGGCCGCCGGGCAGCTCGGCCGGGTCAACGCGCTGGCCGTCTCCCCGGACGGCAAGCAGGCCGCGCTCGGCGTGCACGACGGCCGGGTGCTGCTGGTGACGCTCGCCGACGGCACCGTGCACGAGCTGGACCGCAGCACCGACGGCGAGGTCGGCGGGCTGGTCTTCAGCCCGGACTCGGCCTGGCTGGCCTGGTCGCGGCCGGTGCCGGGGCTGGGCCCGTGGTCGCTGCGCCAGATCGTGCTGGCCAACCTGGCCACCCGCACCGTGAGCGAGGCCACCCAGCAGCGCTTCATCGACACCTCGCCGGCCTTCACCGCGGACGGCCGCTACCTGGCGTTCCTGTCGGTGCGCAACTTCGACCCGGTCTACGACTCGCACGTCTTCGACCTGTCCTTCCCCAACGGCTGCCGCCCGTACCTGATCACGCTGGCCGCCGACACGCCGTCCCCGTTCGGGCCGCAGCGGGCCGGGCGCCCGCTCGGCGGGGAGGAGGACGAGCCGCGGGCCAAGAAGGCGGACGGCGAGGACGGCGGAGCCGACACCGCGCCGGTGACCAGGGTGGACCTGGACGGCATCGCCGACCGGATCGTCCCGTTCCCGGTCGAGGGCGGCCTGTTCGGCACCCTGCGGGCCGCCAAGGACGGCGTGCTGTGGACCAGGGCCCCGCTGCTCGGCGAACTCGGCGACGAGGCGGCCTCGTTGGAGGATGACCGGCCCCGGCCGGTGCTGGAGCGCTTCGACCTGAAGAAGCGCCGGGTCGAGCAACTGGTGCACGACGTCGACGGCTTCGCGGTCAGCGGGGACGGCAGCCGGGTCGCCGTGCTGGACGAGGGCGAGCTGCGCATCGTCCCCGCCGACCACAAGGCGGCCGGCGAGGACGACGAGACCGCCGTGGACCTCGCCCGGCTGCGGGTCACCGTCGACCCGGCCGCCGAGTGGCGGCAGATGTTCGCCGAGAACGGCCGGCTGATGCGGGACAACTTCTGGCGCCCCGACCTCGCCGGCGTGGACTGGGCCGGCGTCCTGGAGCGCTACCGGCCGCTGGTGGAGCGGGTCGGCTCGCACGACGACCTGGTCGACCTGCTCTGGGAGGTGCACGGCGAACTCGGTACCTCGCACGCCTACGTCCTCCCCTACGGCGCGCACACCGACGCCGCCCGGCGCCAGGGCCTGCTCGGCGCGGACCTCGTCAAGGAGGGCGGGCAGTGGCGGATCGCCCGGATCCTGCCCGGCGAGTCCTCCGACCCGAGGGCCCGCTCGCCGCTGGCCGCGCCCGGCGCCGCGATCCGCCCGGGCGACGCGATCCTCGCGGTCAACGGCCGCCCGGTGGACCCGGTCACCGGCCCGGCCCCGCTGCTGGCCGGCACCGCCGGGCAGCCGGTCGAGCTGACCGTGGCCGGCAAGGACGGCACCGACCAGCGCCACCCGGTGGTCGTCCCGCTCGCCGACGACGAGGCGCTGCGCTACCACGACTGGGTGGCCGGGCGGCGGGCCGCCGTGCGCGAACTGTCCGGCGGCCGGCTCGGCTACCTGCACGTCCCCGACATGCAGACCACCGGCTGGGCCCAGATCCACCGCGACCTGCGCTCGGAGATGGCCAAGGAGGGCGTGATCGTCGACATCCGGGAGAACCGGGGCGGCCACACCTCGCAGCTGGTGATCGAGAAGCTCGCCCGCCGCATCGTCGGCTGGAACGTCAGCCGGGACACCGACAGCCCGGTGCCGTATCCCGGCGACGCCCCGCGCGGACCGATCGTCGCGCTCGCCGACCAGGACTCCGGCTCGGACGGCGACATCGTCAACGCCGCCATCCAGGCGCTGGGGATCGGCCCGGTCGTCGGCACCCGCACCTGGGGCGGGGTGATCGGCATCGACAGCCGCTACCGGCTGGTCGACGGCACCCTGGTCACCCAGCCCAAGTACGCGTTCTGGCTGGAGAACTACGGCTGGGGCGTGGAGAACCACGGCGTCGACCCGGACGTCGAGGTGCCGATCGCCCCGCACCACTGGGCGGCCGGCGAGGACCCGCAGCTCGCCGAGGGCGTCCGGCTCGCCCTGGCCGCACTCGCCGACACCCCGGCCCGCACGGCGCCGCCGATGCCCTGGCAGTAGCGGCGCCGCCTGGGTGCGCCCCGAAAAAAGAAGCCGAAGGGGCGCGCCGGAGGCAAGCGGGCGGGTCGCCGCGTGGGAAGTCGGGTGGGCCGACTTCCCACGCGGGGGCGTGGGTAGGATGCGGGGCTGTTTCTTGATCCACAGCTCACGGGGGAATCACCATGGCACAGGGCTACCCGCCGTCGCCGTACGGCCAGAACCCTTACGGACAACAGCAACCGCAGCCGTACCCGCCCTACCAGCAGCAACCGCAGCCGTACCCGCCGCAGGGGTACGCACCGCAGGGCTACGCGCCGCAGCCGCCGCAGCCCCAGCAGCCCCAGTACGGCCAGCCGCAGCAGTACGGACAGCCCCAGCAGTACGCCCAGCCCGACCCGTACCCCGACCCCAACCCCTACCCGCAGCAGCCGCAGCACCCGCAGCGCGCCGCGACGCTGCCGCCCCCCAAGGAGGCGGGCGGCGGCCGGCGCTTCCTGGCGATCGTGCTCGACTTCTTCCTCGCGGTCGGCCTCGGCTTCGCCGCCGCCGACGCCGCGAGCCGGCCGAAGGTCAGGAACGTGGCGGGCCACTCCGTGCAGAGCGGCGGCCCGGCCGTGCCGTACGTCGTGGCGCTGGTCGTCGTCGGCCTCCTCGTGTCCTTCCTGAACCAGGTCGTGCTCGCCCGCCTCGCCGGCTTCAGCGTCGGCAAGGCGATCCTGGCGATGCGGGTGGTGCGCACCAAGCGGGTGATGCGCCCGAACACGTGGCGGCTCACCAGGCGCTGGCTGCTCGGCTTCGTCTTCCTCGCGGTGACGATCCTCTCCGAGGACTTCGACCTCGACGACGGCGACATCGTCGGCATGCGCGCGGTGCGTTGGAAGCACCTGCGGGAGTACCAGCAGGCCGCGGCCGGGCTCGGCTAGGCTGCGCCCGTACGGCCCCATCACCCGACGTACCGATCCCGAGGAGTAGCCGATGGCCGGCGAGGCGCAGCCCGACTGCCTGTTCTGCAAGATCGTGGCGGGCGAGATCCCGGCGACGGTGGTGCGCAAGACCGAGCGCGTCCTCGCCTTCCGCGACATCGCCCCCAAGGCCCCCGTGCACGTCCTGGTCATCCCGCACGTCCACTACCCGAACGCGGCCGCGCTGGCCGCCGCCGAGCCGGAGATCGCCGGTGAACTGCTCGCCGAGGCGGGCCGGGTGGCCGAGGACGAGGGCATCGAGGACTACCGGCTGATCTTCAACACCGGTGCGGGCGCCGGGCAGACGGTCTTCCACGCCCACGTCCACGTGCTCGGCGGCAAGCGCATGACCGAGAGCATGGTCTGATCCCAGGTGTCCCAGCGCGAACTCGTCGTCCTCGGCACCGCCAGCCAGGTGCCCACCCGGCACCGCAACCACAACGGCTACCTGCTGCGCTGGGACGGCGAGGGCCTGCTGTTCGACCCCGGCGAGGGCACCCAGCGGCAGATGCTGCACGCCGGGGTCACGGCCACCCAGATCACCCGGATCGCGGTCACCCACTTCCACGGCGACCACTGCCTGGGCCTCGCGGGGGTGATCCAGCGGATCAACCTGGACCGCGTCCCGCATCCGGTGGACGTCTACTTCCCGGCTTCCGGCGAGGTCTACTTCGAGCGGCTGCGGCACGCCACCGCGTACCACGAGACGGCCGTGCTGCGGCCCCGGCCGATCGACGAGCCGGGCCCGCTGCCCGCGCCCGGCGCCCGCTTCGCGCTGGACGCCGTGCGGCTGGACCACCCCGTGGAGTCCTTCGGCTACCGGCTGGCCGAGCCGGACGGCCGCCGGCTGGTGCCCGAACGGCTCGCCGCTCTGGGCGTCTCCGGGCCGGCGGTGGGCCGGCTGCAGCACGAGGGCGCGATCGAGGCGGACGGCCGGCGGGTCACCCTGGACGAGGTCAGTGAGCCGCGGCCGGGCCAGAAGTTCGCCTTCGTGATGGACACCCGGCTCTGCGAGGGCGTGTACGCGCTCGCCGAGGGCACCGACCTGCTGGTGGTCGAGGCCACCTTCACCGACGCCGACGCCCGTCTCGCCGAGGAGCACGGCCACCTCACCGCCGGGCAGGCCGCCAAGGTCGCCGCCGAGGCGGGCGCGCGCACCCTGGTGCTGACCCACTTCTCACAGCGCTATCCGGACCTCGGCCAGCATCTGGCCGACGCCCGCAAGCACTTCGACGGGGAGCTGGTGCTGGCCGCCGACCTCGCCCGGGTGCCCGTGCCCGTGCGCCGTCAGCCGTGAAGCCGCCTTCGCTGGCCGTGAACCCGCCGTCGTCGGCTGTCAACCCGCCTTCGTCGGCGGTGAACCGGCCCGCGTCGGCCGTGAACCCGCCCGCGCCGGGTACCCGCGGAAAAAAGGGCTCGCGCCGTCCCGCGAACTGCCGCAGCATCGACGGGTGCGGCCCCGCCGCCCGCCGCGGCGATCACGCTCGCGGCGTACCCTGGTGCCCCGGAGACACCGAGCGGCACACGACACCACGGATGGGATGAGGCAGGCCCCAGCGCCGACCTATGAGTGACACATCGCAGACCCGTACCAACGGACAGTCGCGTTCCGAACCGGCCGACGACGGCCGTGTCAGCGCCCGGTTCGTCATCCCCGAGAAGCACCCGATGGTCACCCTGCTCGGCACCGCGGACTCGCTGCTGCGCGTGATCGAACAGGGTTTCCCCGCCGCCGACATCCACGTCCGGGGCAACGAGGTGACCGCCACCGGGGCGCGCGCCGAAGTCGCCCTCGTGCAGAAGCTCTTCAACGAGATGATGCTGGTGCTGCGCACCGGCCAGCCCCTGACGGAGGACTCCGTGGAGCGCTCCATCGCCATGCTCCGCAGCCAGGAGCAGGACCCGGACAGCCCGGCGCCGTCCCAGGTGTTCACCGCGAACATCCTGTCCAACCGCGGCCGCACGATCCGCCCCAAGACCCTCAACCAGCAGCGCTACGTCGACGCGATCGACAAGCACACGATCGTCTTCGGCCTCGGCCCGGCCGGCACCGGCAAGACCTACCTGGCGATGGCCAAGGCCGTGCAGGCCCTGCAGGCCAAGGAGGTCAACCGGATCATCCTGACCCGCCCGGCGGTCGAGGCGGGGGAGCGGCTGGGCTTCCTGCCCGGCACCCTCTACGAGAAGATCGACCCGTACCTGCGCCCGCTCTACGACGCGCTGCACGACATGATGGACCCGGACTCCATCCCGCGCCTGATGGCGGCCGGCACCATCGAGGTCGCGCCGCTCGCGTACATGCGCGGCCGCACCCTCAACGACGCCTTCATCATCCTCGACGAGGCCCAGAACACCTCGCCCGAGCAGATGAAGATGTTCCTCACCCGCCTCGGGTTCAACTCCCGGGTGGTCGTCACCGGCGACACCAGCCAGATCGACCTCCCGGGCGGCACCAGGAGCGGCCTCAAGGTCGTCCAGGAGATCCTGGCCGACGTGCCCGACATCCATTTCTCCGTCCTCACCAGCACCGACGTGGTCCGCCACAAGCTGGTCGGCCGGATCGTGGACGCCTACGAGCGCTGGGACGCCCGCCAGGAGGCCGAGGAGGGCACCACCCCTCCCCGCAAGCCCGCCCAGCGGCGCCCGGGCAAGACCACGGCGCCCCGAGCACCCCGCCAGTCCCATCGCACCGAAAGCTGAGCACACAGCCCGTCATGTCGATCGACATCGCCAACGAGTCCGGTTGGGACGCCGATGAGGAAGCCATCCTCGACGTCGCCCGCTTCGCCCTGGACAAGATGCGGATCCACCCGCAGTCCGAACTGTCCGTGATCCTGGTGGACGGAGCGGCGATGGAGGAGCTGCACATCCAGTGGATGGACCTGCCCGGGCCCACCGACGTGATGTCCTTCCCCATGGACGAGCTGCGTCCCGGCAAGGAGGGCGAGGAGCTGCCGCAGGGCCTGCTCGGCGACATCGTGCTCTGCCCCGAGGTCGCCGAGCAGCAGGGCAAGTCCGCCCCCTCGAAGCACTCGATGGACGAGGAACTGCAACTGCTCACCGTGCACGGCGTGCTGCACGTCCTCGGCTACGACCACGAGGAGCCCGAGGAAGAGGAGGAGATGTTCGCCCTCCAGAAGCGCATCCTGGACGACTGGCGGGCGGGCCGCGGCCTCGGCGGCATCTCCCCGGCCCCCACCACCCACTGAGCGCGGAGCCCGACCCCTGTGAGTGGTGAGAGTACGAGCTTCATCCTCGGTGCCGTGCTGCTCGTCGTCCTCGGCTGGCTGGCCGCGTGCGCCGAGGCGGGCATCTCCCGGGTCTCGCGGTTCCGGGCGGAGGAGGCCGTGCGGGTCGGCCGGCGCGGCTCCGCGCGCCTGCTGACCCTCGCCTCCGACCCGATCCGCTACCTCAACCTGGCGACCCTGATCCGGGTGGCCAGCGAGATGGCGGCGGCCGTCCTGGTCACCGTGGTGTGCGTGCGCAACCTCACCCCGACCTGGCAGGCCGTGCTGCTGGCGTTCGGCGTGATGGTGCTGGTGTCCTTCGTCGCGGTGGGGGTCTCGCCGCGCACGATCGGGCGCCAGCACCCGCTCACCACGGCGACCGCGGCCTCCTTCGTGCTGCTGCCGCTGGCCGCCGTGCTCGGCCCGATCCCGCGGTTGCTGATCCTCCTCGGCAACGCGCTGACCCCGGGCAAGGGCTACCGGGAGGGGCCGTTCGCCTCCGAGGCGGAACTGCGGGCCCTGGTGGACCTCGCCGAGAAGGACGACCTGATCGAGGACGAGGAGCGCCGGATGGTGCACTCCGTCTTCGAACTGGGCGACACCATCGTGCGCGAGGTGATGGTGCCGCGCACCGACCTGGTGATGATCGAGCGGCACAAGACCGTCCGGCAGGCCCTCACCCTGGCGCTGCGCTCCGGCTTCTCGCGGATCCCGGTGGTCGGCGACAACGAGGACGACGTGGTCGGCATCGTCTACCTCAAGGACCTGGTGCGGCGCACCCACATCAACCGGGAGGCGGAGGCCGAGGAGGTCGGCGCGGTGATGCGCCCGGCCGTGTTCGTCCCGGACTCCAAGCCGGCCGGCGACCTGCTGCGCGAGATGCAGCAGCGCCGCTCGCACGTGGCGATCGTGATCGACGAGTACGGCGGCACGGCCGGCCTGGTCACCATCGAGGACGTCCTGGAGGAGATCGTCGGCGAGATCACCGACGAGTACGACCGGGAGATCGCGCCGGTGGAGGACCTCGGCGACGGCTCGTACCGGATCACCGCCCGCCTGCTGGTCGAGGACCTGGGCGAGCTGTTCGGCATCGAGCTGGAGGACGAGGACGTCGAGACCGTCGGCGGCCTGCTGGCCAAGCACCTCGGCCGGGTGCCGATCCCCGGTTCCGCCTGCGAGATCCCGCTGCCGGAGCCGGCCACGGACGGCCTGACCGGCATCCTGCTGACCGCCGAGTCCTCGGCCGGCCGCCGCAACCGGATCGGCTCGATGGTCGCCACCCCGGTCCGCAAGGGCGACGAGGCCGAGGAGTTCGCGGGCGAGTAGCGGGTGGGCGGCCGCCGAGCGACCATGGAGGGCATGACGCACAAACTGCGCGCGGAGTACGGCCCGCAGGGGGCGGCCGGCGGAGTCAGGTCCTGGCACGTGGTGCGGGACCGGGACCTCTCGACGGCGCTCTGCGGCCGGACCATGCCCGACGACGCCGAGACGCGGCCCGAGCAGGAGTGGGGCACCGGGCTGCGCTGCTGCCAGCAGTGCGGCTCGCTCTACATGCACGAGACGCCCCACATGCAGGGGAGCCACCCCTACAGCTAGGCCATGGCTGAGCTCTGGAGGTCGCCATGAAGCTGCAAGACGAACTGCCCGTCGACCACAAGCTCCTCATGGTCTGGCGGATCGGAGCGGGGCTCGGAGGAGTCTTCCTGATCGTGTTCGGGGCCCTCGGGCTGGCCGACCACCCGGGCTTCCTCGACACCCGGGGCGATCAGGTCGCGGGGCTGTCGACCAACGGCGCGCTGGCCGTCCTGTCCATCGTGGCGGGCGCGATCCTGGTGATCGGGGCGGTGATCGGCGGGAACTTCGCCGCCAACCTGAACATGGCGGTGGGCGTGCTGTTCGTCCTGTCCGGTTTCTACGGCCTGACGGTGCTCGGACGGCCGGAGGCCAACATCCTCAACTTCCGGATGTCGAACGTGCTGTTCGCGTTCGTCTTCGGGGTCGTCCTGACGACATTCGGGATGTACGGCCGGGTGAGCAGCCATCTGCCGCACGACAACCCGTACTGGCGCCATCGCGCCGAGAACGAGGAGCCGATGCCGTCCGGGCCGAAGACCTTCGTCAAGGTCCTCCGCCCGAACCCGGGCCCGACCCACCCGGTCGGCCACTGAGCCGCTGCTACTCGCCCGCTCGCCTCCGGGGCGCTCGCGATCCGGTGGCGACGGGCGGCGGCCTATGCTCGGCGGCATGAGTGACATCGTCGAGCTCGACCCCGAAGACAAGAAGATCATCACCCTGGCCCGCTCGGCCCGCGCCCGCAACGGCGTCCCCGAGGGGGCCGCGGTGCGTGACGAGACCGGCCGGACCTACGTGGCCGGGACGGTCGCCCTGGAGTCGCTGCGGCTGAGCGCGCTGCAGACGGCGGTGGCGATGGCGGTGGCCAGCGGCGCCAAGTCGCTGGAGGCGGCGGCCGTGGTGAGCGAGGCGGAGCAGCCGGCCGAGGCCGACCTGGCGGCGGTGCGGGACCTGGGCGGGGCCGGGACGCCGGTGCTGCTGGCCGGTCCGGACGGGGCGCTGCGGGTGGCGGCCGAGGCGCGCTGAGCGGCGCTGGGGGGCTGCCGAGGGGGCACGGAGGGGCTCTGGGGGGCTGTTGAGGGGCGGCCAGGGCCCTTGCGGGGCCTTCTCGGCCCGGCACCACCCGGCGTGGTGGCCCCCACGAGTTCTGCAGATAATCTCACCGGGGGAGTGGACTCGGTGAGGGGGGCTGGGACATGGGGGCGGTGGCGTTCTTCGCCGGGCTGCTGCTGTTCGTGATGGGGCTGGGGAAATGGCAGGAGACCGGTTCGCAGGGCTGGCTGTTCGGCTCGCTCGGATTCCTGCTGGTGCTGGTGGTGGTCTCGCTGATTCCCGGGAACGCCAAGGGCGGAAAGCAGGGCTGAACGCGCCCGGGGGCGACCCCGGGCAGCGGGGCTCCGGTGATCAGGGAGAATGGAGCCCATGAATGCCCCTTCCTCCTCGTACCGCTCCGGGTTCGCGTGCTTCGTCGGCCGGCCCAACGCGGGCAAGTCGACCCTGACCAACGCCCTGGTGGGGACGAAGGTCGCGATCACCTCCGACCGCCCTCAGACCACCCGGCACACCGTGCGCGGCATCGTGCACCGCCCCGACGCCCAGCTCGTCCTGGTCGACACCCCCGGTCTGCACAAGCCGCGCACGCTGCTCGGCGAGCGCCTCAACGACCTGGTCCGCAGCACCTGGGCCGAGGTCGACGTGATCGGTTTCTGCCTGCCCGCCGACCAGAAGATCGGCCCCGGCGACAAGTTCATCGCCAAGGAGATCGCCGGGATCAAGAAGACCCCGAAGGTCGCCATCGTCACCAAGACCGACCTGGTCGACTCCAAGCGCCTGGCCGAGCAGCTGATCGCCATCCACCAGCTCGGCATCGAGCTGGGCTTCGAGTGGGCCGAGATCATCCCGGTCTCCGCGGTCGGCGACAAGCAGGTCGAACTGGCCGCCGACCTGCTCACCAAGCTGCTGCCGGAGGGCGACCAGCTCTACCCGGACGGCGACCTCACCGACGAGCCCGAGCAGATCATGGTCGCCGAGCTGATCCGCGAGGCCGCGCTCGAGGGCGTGCGGGACGAGCTGCCGCACTCGCTGGCCGTCGTGGTCGAGGAGATGCTCCCGCGCGAGGGCCGCCCGGCGGACCGCCCGCTGCTGGACATCCACGCCAACGTCTACATCGAGCGGCAGAGCCAGAAGGCGATCGTGATCGGCGCCAAGGGCTCGCGGCTGAAGCACGTCGGCACCACCGCCCGCAAGCACATCGAGGCGCTGCTCGGCACGCCGGTCTACCTCGACCTGCACGTCAAGGTCGCCAAGGACTGGCAGCGCGACCCGAAGCAGCTGCGCAAGCTCGGCTTCTGAACCGGGGCCCCTGAACCGGGGCCCCTGACCGGGGAGTTCGAGCGCCGGTCGCCGCTTCCGCTTCCGCCGCCGTCGCTGGTGCTACGCGCCCTCGCGCAGCACCAGCGACACCAGCTCCCGCTGCGAGTCGGTGAGCTTCGGGTCGGCGCAGTACACCGTCCGGCCGTCGACGGTGATCTCGTAGTGGAAACCGTCCGGCACCCCGTACGAGGGGGCGCGCAGCCCGCCCGCGACGGCCTCGCGGGCGAGGGCGTGGACGTGCGGGGCGTCCGTGCGCTCGGCGCTGTCGAGCTCCGCGTGGCGGACGATTCCGGCGAAGCCGCCGGTCCGGGTCACCTGGATACGCATGGTGTCCATGGTGGTACGCAGGGAAGGCTTTTGCGGCGCTTTTCCCGGACCGTGACCTTAAGCGCACCTCAACCCGGTCTCAGCCGGTCTCGGCTCCTCTGCCCGGCCGTACGGTGATGAGGTCATCCGGTCACCCCGGGCTGATCCCGACCTGCGCCCAGGAAGCCGTGACGGTGTCCGCGACCGAGGACTGGTCGGGGTAGCGGGCCTTGGCGGCGGCCACGGTGGCCCGGGCGAAGGCGGTGAAGTCGGCGTCGGCGGGCAGTGTGCGGCCGGTCAGCGCGTCGTACCAGATCCGCCCGGCGCGCTCCCAGGCCGAGCCGCCGAGGGCGGTGGCCAGCAGGTAGAACGCGTGGTTGGGGATGCCGGAGTTGATGTGCACGCCGCCGTTGTCCTCGGCGGTGTTCACGTAGTCCCGCATGTGCGCGGGCTGCGGGTCCTTGCCGAGCCGGGGGTCGTCGTAGGCGGTGCCGGGCGCCTTCATCGAACGCAGCGCCACGCCCTGGACGCCGGGGGCGAGCAGTCCGGCGCCGATCAGCCAGTCGGCGTCGGCGGCGCTCTGGCGCAGCGCGTACTGCTTGACCAGCGAGCCGAAGACGTCGGAGACCGACTCGTTGAGCGCGCCGGGCTGGTCCTGGTAGTCGAGTCCGGCGGTGAACTGGGTGACGCCGTGGGTGAGTTCGTGGCCGATGACGTCGATGCAGGCGGTGAAGTCGCCGAAGATCTCGCCGTCGCCGTCGCCGAAGACCATCTGGTGGCCGTTCCAGAAGGCGTTGTCGTAGTTGCGGCCGTAGTGGACGCTGGCGTCCAGCCGCAGGTTGTGGTCGTCGATGGAGTGCCGGCCGAAGGCGTCGGCGTAGAGCGCGAAGGTGGCGCCGAGGCCGTCGTAGGCGTGGTTGACGGAGGCGTCGGCGACCGCCGCCTGGCCCTCGGTGCGCGCGGTGCGGCCGGGCAGCCGCTGGCCGTGGGCGGCGTCGGAGATCACCCGGTTGAGGCCCGGGGCGCCGCCGGTGGGCGGGGGCGGGGAGAGGCGGGCCGCGCGGTGCGCGGCGTCGAGTGCGAGGGAGTGGACGGCGGCTTCGTGACCGGCCTCGGCGAGGCGGTCCAGGACGTACGGCGGGACAATCGCGCAGATCGGTACTGCTGCAGTCATGTGGCCCAGGGTGAGGCCTCGATGACCGAATGTCACCACCCTTGACATGACCGGTCGGCGTCTCAAGGAGTGGAACGGGAGCCCGGATCACTTCGGGGGCGCGCGGCGCTGGGTTACGCTGGGGCATCATGCGCAACGGGCTGCTTCTTCTTAGCTGCCGCGTCGAGGGCCTGTAGTCCACTGGGGCCGGCTCCCTCGCCGCGGGGAACGAGCTGTGCGCGGAATCGGCGATCCAATGGCGGGTCGCGAGCGGCAGCAGAGGCCGGCCAGTCGGTGTTGATCCCTCCCGACCCGCCCGCACCACGCATCCACAGGAAGCCGAGAGTCACCTCCATGACCGAGCAGACCTCCGCCGCGTCCATCCCCGCCGCTCGCGCCTTCGTCGACCGGCCCACCCCGATCACCGCCGCCGCCGTGCGCCAGCAGCCCTCCGGCATGCGGTACGGGCGCTACCTGCCGTTCGGCACCGTGGACCTGCCGGACCGCACCTGGCCGGACTCCGTGATCACCAAGGCGCCGCGCTGGCTCTCGACCGACCTGCGGGACGGCAACCAGGCGCTGATCGACCCGATGTCCCCGGCCCGCAAGCGCAAGATGTTCGACCTGCTGGTCGGCATGGGCTACAAGGAGATCGAGGTCGGCTTCCCCTCCTCCGGTGCCACCGACCACGCCTTCGTACGGTCGCTGATCGAGGAGGGGGCGATCCCCGAGGACGTCACCATCTCGGTGCTGACGCAGGCCCGGGAGGAGCTGATCGAGAAGACCGTCGAGGCGCTGGTCGGCGCCCCGCGCGCGACCGTCCACCTGTACAACGCGACGGCGCCGCTGTTCCGCCGGGTGGTGTTCCGCAACGACAAGGCGGCCACCAAGGCGATCGCCACCGACGGCACCCGGCTGGTGATGGAGTACGCGGAGAAGCTGCTGGGCGAGGACACCGTCTTCGGCTACCAGTACTCGCCGGAGATCTTCGTCGACACCGAGCTGGACTTCGCGCTGGAGGTCTGCGAGGCGGTCATGGACGTCTGGCAGCCGGGCGAGGGCCGCGAGATCATCCTGAACCTGCCGGCCACCATCGAGCGGGCCACCCCGAACGTCCAGGCCGACCAGTTCGAGTGGATGTCGCGCAACCTGTCCCGCCGCGAGTTCGTCTGTCTGTCGGTGCACCCGCACAACGACCGCGGCACCGCCGTCGCCTCCGCCGAGCTGGCCTACATGGCGGGCGCGGACCGCATCGAGGGCTGCTTGTTCGGGCAGGGTGAGCGGACCGGCAACGTCGACCTGGTGACGCTGGGGATGAACCTGTTCTCGCAGGGCATCGACCCGCAGATCGACTTCTCCGACATCGACGAGGTGCGCCGCACCGCCGAGTACTGCAACCAGATGGAGGTGCACCCGCGCCACCCGTACGCCGGTGACCTGGTGTACACCTCCTTCTCCGGCTCGCACCAGGACGCCATCAAGAAGGGCTTCGACGCCCTGGAGGCCGACGCCAGGGCGGCGGGCGTGCCGGTGGAGGAACACACCTGGGGCGTGCCGTACCTGCCGATCGACCCGAAGGACGTCGGCCGCACCTACGAGGCGGTCATCCGGGTCAACAGCCAGTCCGGCAAGGGCGGCGTCGCGTACGTCCTGAAGAACGACCACAAGCTGGACCTGCCGCGCCGGATGCAGATCGAGTTCTCCCGGATCATCCAGGCCAAGACCGACGCCGAGGGAGGCGAGGTCACCCCGGCCGAGATCTGGCGGGTCTTCGAGGACGAGTACCTGCCGACCACCGACAACCCGTGGGGCCGGGTGGCGCTGAGCGGCTCGCGCACCCTGACCACCGAGGACGGCCGGGACGCGCTGACCGCCGAGGCCGTGGTGGACGGCACGCCGGTGGCCCTGAGCGGTGCCGGCAACGGCCCGGTCTCGGCCTTCGCGGACGCGCTGGCCCGGATCGGCTTCGACGTGCGCGTCCTGGACTACGCCGAGCACGCGCTGAGCGAGGGCGGCGACGCCCAGGCCGCCGCGTACGTCGAGTGCGCGGTGGACGGCCAGGTGCTGTGGGGCGTGGGCATCGACGGCAACACCGTGCTGGCCTCGCTGAAGGCCATGATCAGCGCCGTCAACCGGTCGCAGCGCGGGTAGTTCGTACGAGTGGCACACGGCGGGGCCGTCCTGCGGGGCGGCCCTTCGCCGTACCCAGGCACCTGCGCGGGGGCGCTGTGTCCTGCGCCACATTTTTTGGGATCGGAAGCCGTTCGAGGTACTGACACGTGCCGGTAACCATGGCAACATCGATCCACCGGAAAGCCGGGTCGGTGGGACGGCTCGGTGTCCGGTCGCGTGACCTGCCCATCGTCGAGCAGGCCGCCTGCCATGTCTGGGGAGTGGCGCCGTGACCAGGTTGTGGGGTGTTCGCCCGCGGTGGCGGACTGACGTTCTCGGTGACTTCTTCTGCCCGGGCTGCGGCGGGGACCGCAACTACCGCCGGCAGCACGGCCGGCGGTGGCTGCGGTTGCTCGGCACCCCGGTGCTCCCGCTCGGACCGGTGATCGGCAGCGTGCAGTGCACCAGTTGCCACGGTCGGTACGGCGTCGAGAGCCTCGAACAGCTGACCTGCGTACGCCTCGGCGCGATGCTGCGGGACGCCCAGTACACCATCGCGCTGGCCCTCCTCGCGGCCGGCGGCACCGCCCACCGGGAGGCGCGCGACGCGGCCTGCGCGGCGGTGCGCGAGGCCGGGTTCGAGGACTGCGGCGAGGCCCAGGTGCTGGCCGCGCTCGCCGCGCTCTCCGGACTCGGCGGCGAACTCTACGACGCCCACGGCATGGCCGGCGGCCTGGCCGTCGAACTGCACGCGGTGCTCGAACCGCTCACGCCGCACCTCGCCCACCACGGCCGCGAACGGCTGCTGCTGCAGGGCGCGGCGATCGCCCTGGCCGACGGGCGCTACCTGCCGCAGGAGCGCGAGGCGCTGACCGCGGTCGGGCGCTGCCTGGACCTGCCGCAGGCGCGGGTCGGGGCGCTGCTGGAGGCGGCGACCCGGGCACCGTACAAGTAGCCGGCACGAGCAACCGGTACACGTAGCCCGTACACGTAGCCCCTCGTCGCCGCTTCACCCGTCGACCATCTCCGAAATCCCCCACAAACGGGCCCGAACCCCCTCCGGGCCCGCCGTGACCCGCACCGCAGTGGTCCTCCCCCACGGCCCCGGTGCGGGCAACACGGCTGTCCGGCGCTGTCCGCCCGCGGTGCGTCGCCGCCCGCGGCCGTCCGCCGCTGTCGGCGGCTGGGGGAGAATGGTCGGCATGAGTCTTTTCCGGGACGACGGCGTCGTGTTGCGGGCGCAGAAGCTCGGCGAGGCCGATCGGATCATCACCCTGCTGACCCGCCAGCACGGCAAGGTGCGGGCGGTGGCGCGCGGGGTGCGCAAGACCAAGTCCAAGTTCGGTGCCCGCCTGGAGCCGTTCTCGCACGTGGACGTGCAGTTCTTCAGCCGGGGGAGTGAGCTGATCGGCCGCGGGTTGCCGCTCTGCACCCAGGTCGAGACCATCGCGCCGTACGGCGGTTCGATCGTCACCGACTACGGCCGCTACACCGCGGGCACAGCGATGCTGGAGACGGCCGAGCGCTTCGCCGAGAACGAGGGCGAGCCCGCCGTCCAGCAGTACCTGCTGCTGGTGGGCGGGCTGCGCACGCTGGCGGCGGGGGTGCACGAGTCGCACCTGGTGCTGGACGCCTTCCTGCTGCGCTCGCTCGCGGTGAACGGGTACGGCGCGAGCTTCACGGACTGCGCCAAGTGCGGTCTGGAGGGGCCGAACCGTTTCTTCTCGCTCGCCGCAGGCGGGGTGCTCTGCCCGGACTGCCGAGTGCCGGGATGTGCCGTACCCTCCCCTGAGACACTGGTACTGCTCGGGGCGCTGCTGTCAGGGGACTGGCGGACGGCCGACGCCTGCGAGCCGCGGTACTGGCGGGAGGGCAGCGGCCTGGTCGCGGCCTATCTGCAGTGGCACCTGGAGCGGGGCATCCGCTCGATGAGATACGTGGAGAAGTGAGCACATGGCAGCGCGACGGCTCTTCGGCGGCGGCAAGCAGCGGGCGTACGCGCCCCCGACCCCGCACCCCAGCGGCGCACAGCCCCCGAAGATCCCCGGCGAGCTGGTGCCCGAGCACGTCGCCATCGTGATGGACGGCAACGGCCGCTGGGCCAAGGAGCGCGGGCTGCCCCGCACCGAGGGCCACAAGGTCGGCGAGTCCGTGGTGCTCGACGTCCTCGCGGGCGCCATCGAGCTCGGGGTCAAGAACATCTCGCTGTACGCCTTCTCCACCGAGAACTGGAAGCGCTCGCCCGACGAGGTGAAGTTCCTGATGAACTTCAACCGGGACGTCATCGCCCGCCGCCGCGACGAGATGGACGCGATGGGCGTGCGGATCCGCTGGGCCGGCCGGATGCCCAAGCTGTGGAAGAGCGTCGTCCAGGAGCTGCAGGTCGCCGAGGAGCAGACCAAGGGCAACGACGCCGTCACGCTCTACATGTGCGTCAACTACGGCGGCCGGGCCGAGCTGGCGGACGCGACGCAGGCGATCGCGCGGGAGGTCGCGGCCGGGCGGCTGGACCCGAAGAAGGTCAACGAGAAGACCCTCGCCAAGTACATGTACCACCCGGACATGCCGGACGTGGACCTCTTCCTGCGCCCCAGCGGTGAGCAGCGCACCTCCAACTTCCTGCTCTGGCAGTCCGCTTACGCCGAGTTCGTGTTCCAGGACGTGCTCTGGCCGGACTTCGACCGCCGTGACCTGTGGCGCGCCTGCGAGCAGTACGCGCGGCGCGACCGGCGCTTCGGCGGGGCGATCCCGAACGAGCTCCCCGCGCCGCGGCCGTCCCAGCGCTGACGCGCTCCGTACGCGACGGAAAGGACCCACCGGGCAGATCCCGGTGGGTCCTTTCCGTCGCGTATGGCTGCGTACGGCTTCGTACGACCGGTACGGCAGGTGTGCCGGTCGGCCGGCTCAGAGCTTCTTGGCGCACTCCGCGCAGGTGCCGAAGATCTCCAGCGTGTGCGCGATGTCGCTGAAGCCGTGCTCGGCGGCGACCGAGTTGGCCCAGCGCTCCACCGCGGGGCCCTCCACCTCGACGGTCGCGCCGCAGTGCCGGCAGACCAGGTGGTGGTGGTGCCCGCTGCTGCACCGGCGGTAGACGGCCTCGCCGTCGGCGGTGCGCAGCACGTCGACCTCACCGGCGTCCGCCAGCGACTGCAGGGTGCGGTAGACCGTGGTCAGACCGACGGAGTCCCCGCGGTGCTTGAGCAGGTCGTGGAGCTCCTGTGCGCTGCGGAAGTCCGCGATCTCGTCCAGGGCCGCCGAGACGGCGGCACGCTGCCGGGTCGATCGGGCACGCGGCGACGGGCCTGCGGTGGTCACCGGGGGTCCTCCTGGGGTCGTGGTCGGCTCGCACCTCATTGTGCCAGCCCGGCCCGCCCGTCAGGGGTGGTCGTGTCGGAGGAAGTCCGCTCCGGCGACTGGAGCGGCAGTTCGACGTCGCAGACCTTCGGTCCGTGCTCGGTGTCGGCGCGGTGGCGGTGGCGGCGGCGGGCGAGCGGTGCGGCGAGCGCGCTGAACACCGCGAAGACCGCGATGGCGAGCAGCACGATGGCCGGGCCGGAGGGCACGTCGAGCTGGTAGGAGCCGGTGACGCCGGCCAGCGAGACCACCACGCCGAGCGCGATCGAGGCGGCCTGGGTGGCGGCGAAGGATCGGGTGAGCTGCTGGGCGGCGACCACCGGGACCACCATCAGGGCGCTGACCAGCAGCAGGCCGACCACCCGCATGGCGACGGTGACGGTGACCGCGGCCATCACGGCGAGCAGCAGGTTGAGGGTGCGCACCGGCAGGCCGGTGACCCGGGCGAAGTCCTCGTCCTGGCAGATCGCGAACAGCTGGCGGCGCAGGCCGACGGTGACCGCGATGACCACCGCGCCGAGCACCGCGATCGCGGCCAGGTCGGCGGGGGCGACGGTGAGGATCGAGCCCCACAGGTAGCTCTCCAGCGAGCCGGCGCCGGCCTGGGCGGAGAGCGAGACGAGCAGCTTGCCGCAGGCCATGCCGCCGTAGAAGAGCATCGCGAGGGCGATGTCGCCGCGCTGGTTGCCGCGCGAGCGGACCAGCTCCATGGTGACGGCGCCGAGCACGCAGACCAGCACGGCCATCCAGACCGGGCTGGTCTGGAAGATGAAGCCGAGGCCGACGCCGGTCATCGCGACGTGGCCCATGCCGTCGCCCATCAGGGCCTGGCGGCGCTGCACCAGGTAGATGCCGACGGCCGGGGCGGTGATCCCGACCAGGACGGCGGCGAGCAGGGCGCGCTGCATGAAGTCGTAGGACAGCATCTCGGTCATGCGAGCAGCCTCGGCGGGGTCAGGTCGGCGTGCGGGTGGACGTGGTCGTGGCCGGGCAGCGCGTGCAGGCCGGTGTTGGGCACGGGCGGGCCGTCGTGCGCGACGCAGCCGTCCCGCAGGACGACGGCGCGGTCGATCAGCGGTTCCAGCGGCCCGAGTTCGTGCAGCACGAGGAGGACGGCGGCACCGCGGCCGACCTCGGCGCGCAGCGTGTCGGCGAGCACCTGCTGGCTGGCGGAGTCCACGCCGGCCATCGGCTCGTCCATGATCAGCAGGTCGGGGGAGCCGACCAGGGCGCGGGCGATCAGCACCCGCTGCTGCTGGCCGCCGGACAGGTCGGCCACGCCGTCCCCGGCCCGCTCCAGCATGCCGACGGCGGCCAGCGCGCGGTCCACCGCCTCGCGGTCCTTGCGGCGGAACGGCAGCAGCCGGTGCTGCGGCAGTCGTCCGGTGGAGACCACCTCGCGCACGGTGGCCGGGACGCCGGAGGCGGCGGTGGTGCGCTGCGGGACGTACCCGATCCGGTGCCAGGCGCGGAAGGAGCCGTACGGGGCGCCGAACAGCTCCAGGGTGCCGTGCTCCAGCGGGACGGAGCCGATCACGGTCTTGACGGTGGTCGACTTGCCGGAGCCGTTGGCGCCCAGCAGGGCGACGACCTCGCCGGGCCGGACGGTGAGGTCGACGCCGCGCAGCACCGGCCGGCCGCCGCGCGAGGCGACGGCGGCACGGAGGCGGACGGCCGGGGGGATCGGGTGGGTCGTCATGGTGTTCCGTCCCGTCAGCTGGTGGCGGCAGGGGTGGTGGCGTCGGGGGTGGGGGCGTCGGCTCCGGCCGGGGTGGCAGGCGTTCCGCTGCCGGCGGGGGCGCCGAGGGCGGCCTGGAGGTTGGCCAGGTTCTGCTTCATGACGGTGAGGTAGTCGTCCTTGGCCGGGTCCTTGACGCCTTCCAGCGGGTCCAGGACGGCGGTCTTGAGGCCGAGGTCCTTGGCGACGGTGTCGGCGAGCTTGGGGCTGACCAGGGTCTCGAAGAAGATCGTGGTGACGCCGTTGTCCTTGGCGGCCTTCTGTACGGCGGCGAGGCGGGCCGGGGTGGGCTCGGACTCCGGGTCGACGCCGTTGATGGCGACCTGGGTGAGGCCGTAGTGGTCGGCGAGGTAGCCGAAGGCGGCGTGGCTGGTGACGAAGGTCTTGGTCTTGGTGTCCTTCAGTCCGGCCCGGAAGTCCTGGTCGAGCGCGGTGAGCTTGGTGACCAGTTCGTCGGTGTTCTTCCGGTAGTCCTCGGCGTGGGTCGGGTCGGCCTTGGCGAACTCGTCGCCGACGCTCTTGGCGATCGCCGCGTAGCGGGTCGGGTCGAGCCAGATGTGCGGGTCGCCGGCCGGGCCCTCGTGCTTGTGGCCGTCGGCTGCGTTGCCGTCGCCCTCGGAGCCCTCGTCGAGGTGGTGGTCGACCAGCGGGCTGGCGGCGGTGGCGTCGATCCTGTGCTTGCCGGAGGACTGCGCGACGGCCTGGTCGACGGTGGGCTGCAGGCCCTTGAGGTAGAGGATCGCGTCGGCCTTCTGGACGGTGCCGACCTGCTTGGCGGTGAGCTCCAGGTCGTGCGGCTCGACGCCGGCGGCGGTGAGATCGGTGACCGCGACGTGCTCCTTGCCGATCTGCTGGGCGAGGAACTCCATCGGGTAGAAGGAGGCGACGACCTTCAGCTTGCCGTTGCCGCTGTCGGCGCTGCTGCTGCCTCCGCAGGCGGTGAGGACGAGGGGCGCGGCGAGCGCGGTGGCGGCGATGGCTATGGAGCGGCGGGTCCGTCGTCGAGGCAGTCCGATCATCATGACAATCATTCTCATCTAAGATGGAAATGATTGTCAACTCACTCGGACGGGTGAACGGGGGGTGGCGAAGAGTGGGGGCAGCCGGACGATACCGATTTGAATCACGTACCCATATGGCCGGTAACCTGAGGTATTCGGGTACGCGCAACCAGCCGTGCCCTGACCGTGCCGTACGTACTGAAGAGAGCACTGTGGCCGCCGACAAGATCGACACGATCGTCAGCCTGAGCAAGCGCCGTGGCTTCGTCTACCCCTGCAGCGAGATCTACGGCGGCACGCGTGCCGCCTGGGACTACGGACCGCTGGGTGTCGAGCTCAAGGAGAACATCAAGCGCCAGTGGTGGCGCGCGATGGTCCAGGCCCGCGAGGACGTCGTCGGCCTCGACTCGTCGGTGATCCTGGCGCGCGAGGTGTGGGAGGCCTCCGGCCACGTCGCGACCTTCAACGACCCGCTGACCGAGTGCCTCTCCTGCCACAAGCGCCACCGGGCCGACCACCTGGAAGAGAAGTACGAGGCCAAGCACGGCTTCCCGCCGCCGAACGGTCTCAAGGACGTCAACTGCCCCGACTGCGGCACCAAGGGCCAGTTCACGGAGCCCAAGGACTTCTCGGGCATGCTGAAGACCCACCTCGGCGTCACCGAGGAGGCCAGCGGCCTCGCGTTCCTGCGCCCCGAGACGGCGCAGGGCATCTTCACCAACTTCAAGGCCGTCCAGACCACCTCGCGCAAGAAGCCGCCGTTCGGCATCGCCCAGACCGGCAAGAGCTTCCGCAACGAGATCACCCCCGGCAACTTCATCTTCCGCACCCGCGAGTTCGAGCAGATGGAGATGGAGTTCTTCGTCAAGCCGGGCGAGGACGAGCAGTGGCACGAGTACTGGCTCCAGCAGCGCTGGGACTGGTACGTCGACCTCGGCCTGCGCACCGAGAACATGCGCTTCTTCGAGCACCCGAAGGAGAAGCTCTCCCACTACGCCAAGCGCACGGTGGACATCGAGTACCGCTTCAACTTCGGTGGCAGCGAGTTCTCCGAGCTCGAGGGCGTCGCCAACCGCACCGACTACGACCTGCGGGTGCACAGCGAGGCGTCCGGCCAGGACCTGAAGTACTTCGACCAGGAGTCCGGCGAGCGCTACTTCCCGTACGTCATCGAGCCGGCGGCCGGCCTCAACCGCGCCATGCTCGCCTTCCTGATCGACGCCTACTTCGAGGACGAGGCGCCCAACGCCAAGGGCGTCATGGAGAAGCGCGTCGGCATGCGGCTCGACCCGCGCCTGGCCCCGGTCAAGGTCGCCGTCCTGCCGCTGTCGCGCAACGCCGACCTCTCCCCGAAGGCCCGCGGCCTCGCCGCCGACCTGCGCACCGCCTGGAACGTCGAGTTCGACGACGCCGGCGCGATCGGCAAGCGCTACCGCCGCCAGGACGAGATCGGCACGCCGTTCTGCGTCACCGTCGACTTCGACACCCTCGAGGACAACGCGGTGACCATCCGCGACCGCGACACCATGTCGCAGGAGCGCGTCTCGCTGGACCAGGTCAAGGCGTACCTGGGTGCGCGCCTGATCGGCTGCTAGGACGGGTCCGCCTGTTCGGGGAGCCCCCGACCGCCCTGATCTCGGGGCGGTCGGGGGCTCCTCGCTGTGTGCGGCCTCGCTGCGGCGGCAGCCGTTACCTGCGTCCCCAGCGGGAGCGGGGGGCTGTGGGCGGGGTGGTCGGCAGGCCGGCCGCGCGGAGGGCGGCGAGGGTGGTGCGGTGGCGGGGCCCGCCGGCGCGGAGTGCGTCCAGCAGCTCGCCGTACAGGTTCCGGCTGCCGGCGCCGTCCAACGCGGCCGCCAGGCGCACCAGTTCGACGGGCGGGCGGAGCGCCGCCAGTTCCTGCAGCAGGTCCGTGGCGAGCGCCGGCGGCAGCTCGGTGACGAGGTCGGCGAGGTCGGCGGTGGGACGGCCGGCCGCCTGGCGCAGCAGCGTCCGGACGTCGCCGGGGCGGCCGTGCTGCTGGAGGCAGGCGGCGAGGGACGTCAGCTCGGGCGTCGGCGCCGAGCCCCACTCCCACAGGAGCGTCGCGCCGTCCGCGTTCTGCCCCGCCTGCTCCAGCGCCGAGAGGAGCCCCGGGACGGAGGCGGCCGGGTAGGCCCAGAAGGCGTGGAACAGTTCGGCCGCCTCCTCGGCCAGGCCCAGCTCGCGCAGCTCCGCCAGGACGGCGACGGCGTGCTCGGGCGCGGCCTGCGCGGTGCTGCGGGCGAGGTGGAGGGAGGCGCCGGTCGGGCCGTACTGGGCGAGCATGCCGACCAACAGTGCGGCGTCGGCGGGCTCCAGGCGGGCCGCCGCCTGGTCGAGCAGCTCCTCGGCCTCGGTGAGGGCGCCGGTGCGGTGGAGGGTGGAGATCCGCTCGGTGAGGGCGCCGATGTCGGGGCGGGCGGGGGAGGGCGGGGCCTGCCGGGGCGAGGGTTGCGGCTGCGGCTCCGGCTGATGCGCCGGTTCCGGCTCCGGTCGGTACTGCTGGTGGTACTGCTGGTGTGGGTCCTGCTCTCCGTGTCTGAGTCGTGTCTCCAAGGCCTCCAACCGGTCGCTGAGTTGGAGGCACCGGGCGCCCAACCCCTCGCGGAGGGTGCGGGCCTGGGCGAGTTGCCGCAGCAGGTCACCGTCCGGCCGCTGGCGCCCCGGGCTCGCCCGGATCGCCTCGTTCAGTCGCCGTTCACGCTGACTCGCGTAACGGCTCGCACGGAGTAACTCGTCCAGCTCTGCGCGGAGTTCGGCGGCTTGTCGCTCGCCCCCCAGCTGTTGGCCTGCGGGTTGTGCCGTCGGCCGCATGCGCATGATCGCCCCAACCTGTCCATCCAGACCCTGACTGCAGGACATCCTGGCGTTGGTATGTGGCTGGGGAGTTAAGAGCGCACGACCAGTCGTGTCCGAGTGGTGTCAAGGAGCGCGCAGAGGGCGGTCATTGCAAGAAGTGCGCCGGTCGCGCTCCGTAGGAGGGTCGCCTCGTAGTACGGGCCGGGGGCGAGGACGGCGACGGCATACCCGACCACGGCACCTGCGGCCGCGGGCAGGAGAAGGCACAGGGTGTCCCGCCGGGCTGCCGATCCGATCACCAAGAGTCCAGCGAGCGCGGCGAGTTGGGGTGTGCCGAAGGTCTCGGCGTAGCGGATCGCCAGGGCTGGGACGAGGAAGAGCGTGAGCGCCCGGCCGATGGTCTCGGTGAGGGTGGCGGTGCGGGGGGCGGCCGGCGGTGTGACGGAGCGGGCCGCGAGGCGGGCGGCCGTGTGGCGGGTGGCTGCGAGGCGGCTCTCGGCGAGGCGGGTGCCGACGAGAACCGTCAACGCGACTGCGGCGGAGAGGAGATGGCCGCCGATCCGGGCGAGATTGTAGAGCAGCGCGGTGTCGTACAGCACCAGCATCAACTGCCCGTACGCCCACAGGTCGAGCGCGAAGAGGAACAGGTGGCGGCGGGCGGGGCGGTCGCCGGCCGGTTCGCGCCGGGCCAACCAGACGATCAGCGGCGGTGTGACGGCGACGGAGAGCACGCGCAGGGCGAGGTCGTCCATGGTGTACGGATTCCGCAGGTCCCACTCGACCGCGCAGAACGCCACGGTGTACGAGACGGCGGCGAGCGGGACCAGCGGCGAACGGGCCAGCCGGACGTACAGCTCGCGGTCCAGCCGCCGGACGACCGACACGAACGCCAGGAGGACGAGCGGCAGTTCGAGGAACGCCTGCACCCGCAGGACGGACGGCGCCAACAGCTCCGGCGCCGGGAAGCGGGCGGCGAGGGAGTCGAGGGCGCTGAGGCGGGGGACATCGAACCAGCCGGGCGGCAGGTAGCGGGCGATGAAGGACGGGTCCCCGCCGTGGACCCGGTTCACGTAGACGGCGACCAGGAGCTGGTTGAGGTAGATGAGCGCGACGATGGCGGCCAGTACCGCCTCCGGCCCGATCGCGCCCCGGCGGCTGGGCCGGGCCCTGGCCCGCAGCACCGGCACCTCTGGCGTCTTCGACGCCTTCGGCACCCCCGGAGCCAGGAGCAAGGCGGTGGCGGCCGAAGCCACCACCGTCCCGTCCAGCAGCGGAGCGACCGTGCTCATGCGGCCAGCCGCGCCCGCGCCTCCATCAACGCGAAGCCGAGCAGGTTCAGCCCGCGCCACTCGCTGGGCTGCTGCGCCCGGATGTCGTCGGCCGCGAGCCCGATACCCCAGATCCGGTCCACCGGACTGGCCTCGACCAGCACCCGGCTGCCGGTGCCCAGCAGGTACGCGCGCAGCGACTCGTCCTGCCCGAACTTCGCGACGTTGCCCGCCACGACCAGCTCGAACCGCCCGGCCACCCAGACCTCGTCGTCGAAGTCCTTGACCAGCCGCCCCAGCTTCTTCGCCTCGGCGGGCGTCCGGGCCTTCAGCACCTGCTGCGCGATGTCCTCGTCCCCGAACATCCGGGCCTTGCCGGCCATCATCCAGTGCTCGGCGGAGGCGTACGTCACCCCGTCGACGGTGAACTCGCCGGGCCACCACTGGCTCATGCACTCCTGCCGGGTGCCGCCGTCCTTGCGTGCGGTGTGCCCCCAGAACATCACCCACTTCGGGTGCACCCCGTCGGCCATCAGCGCAGCCAGCTCCTCACGGCTGCGGACGGCGGCAGGGTTCCCCACGTGCATCTCGCTCATATCGTCATAGTGACACAAAGGGTCTGGTGCTCGCGAACCGTTTGATTGCGACGTATCACCTTGAGCAGAACTGACCAGCGGGGTGGGCCGGCCCCGTTCGCTCTCCTGCCTCGTGGCGACGGCCCGCCGGGCCCGCCTGTCCATCGCCGAGACTGTGAACTGGCTACGCGAACTCGGAGTCGAAATCCCCGAAGCCGCCGACAGCATCCGCGCAGCCCTGGCCCGGGTGCCTCGGGAGATCCCGTCAGCCGGCTGCGGCCAGCTCCAGGAGCCGTAGCCCGACCGCCGTCACCTCGTCCGCCGTCCACCTCTGGGCCGGTCCGCCGAGGCTGACCTCGGCCATGGCGAGGCCGGGGGCGGCGTCCTGCCAGTAGCCGATGAACCAGGTGTCCTCCTGCTCGGCGAGGGTCAGGTGGGCGGCGTTCAGTGCCTCGGCCGGGTGCGGCAGCCAGAGCTGGAACTCGTGGGTCGGCGGGACCTCCGGGTAGAGGCGGGCGCCCGGGAGTGCGGCGAGGGCCCGGGTGAGCGTCGCAGCATGGCGGGTGTAGTCGGCGAGGTGGGGGAGGACGGTGTCCATGCCGTGGAGCGCGGCGAGGGCGGCCGGCCACTGCTGGAAGAGCTGGCCGCCGTAGCGGTGGCGCCAGGTGCGGGCGTAGGCGGTGAGGGCGGCGTCTCCGGCGAGAGCGGCCCCGCTCATGCTGCCGAGGTCCTTGTAGTAGGAGACGTAGACGCTGTCGGCGAGGGCGGCGATCTCGTCGAGCTGCCTGTCGAAGTGGACTGTGGTGTTCCAGAGGCGCGCGCCGTCGAAGTGCACCCGGGCGCCGGTTTCGCGGGCGGCGGCGACGAGTTCGGTCAGCTCGTCCCAGGTGGGGAGGAGGTAGCCGGGGTCGCGCAGCGGGAGTTCGACCGTGAGGGTGCCGAAGGGCTCGCCGAGCGCGCGGAGTTCCTCGGCGGTCGGCTGGCGCTGCTCGGTGGTGGGCCAGAGGCCGCGCAGGCCGGTGAGCTGGGTGTAGGCGTGGCGCTCGTGGCGTTCGATGTGGCTGAGCGGGTGGAGGACGACGGCGGGGTTGCCGGTGCGTTCGGCGTGGTAGCGCAGGGCGACCTGCTGCGCCATGGTGCCGGTGGGGAAGAAGACCGCGTCTTCCTTGCCGAGCAGAGCGGCGGTCCGTTCCTCCAGTTGTCGCACCGGGCCGTCGCTGCCGTAGAAGTCGGGGAAGACGTCCAGGCCGTCCAGGGCGGTGAGTTGGGCGAGGCGCTCGCGGATGCTCATGATGCGGTCGCCGGAGAGGAACCGCTTGCAGGACATGCGGGCCGCGCGTCGCCGGTGGATCTTGCTCTGGTCATCGGTCATCCGGGGATTGTCAGGCCGATGGCGGGGTCGGACCAACTGGTTTTCGGGCCAACCGGTTTTCCCGGCACCGGGCCCGGCCGGGGTCGTGGCGGCGCAGCGGACGGGAGTCGACGGCCCCCGCGCCCGCCCCGGTCGCGACCGAGGATGCTGCGGCGGCGAGCAGGGAGGTGCGGGGGCGGGTCGGTAACGTCATGAGGTGCGAGCAGGGGGAGGGTCGACGTCGTCGGGGCGGGCCGTCCGCTCGATGCCGCCGTGCGGCGGGCGGAGGTGGGAGCGGCCGCATCCCGTCGTCCGTTGGCCGGTGGCTACCGGTCCGCGGTGAGCTTGCCGGCCGCAGCCCAGTTCTCGGCCGGGTACTCCTGGATCCACACGAACACGCTCTCGGCGGGGACCTCCAGGGCCTCCACGAAGGCCTCGGTGACCTTCTTGACCAGCTCGCGCTTCTGCTCGACCTCGCGCGGGCCCTGCTGAATGGTGACGATCGGCATCTTCGGCTCCTGACCGGTTTCCTGTGGGGTGTTCCTGCCGGGTTTTCCGGCTGAGAACAGTCCACCCGATCGGGCCGCCCGCACCCAGACCCGAATCGCTCTGGCAGCGATCACGAATCCTGATCGTCCCTGGTCAGGCTGGTCGGGCTGGTCGGGCTGGTCACGGCCGTCTGGCGGCAGGCTTGCAGGAGCAGCCGGGGGAGCGGGGCGGAGCGTCGTACGGCGATCGAGGTCGGGAGGGTCAGCGGGGTTCGGCAGGGGCGGAAGGCGATCCGGTGGGTGTTCGTCATCCGGGCGTTGGCGGCGTACACCACCGTCCACATCGGGGTTCCGGTGCCGATCGCGGCGAGGGTGTCCTGGAGGGTGCCGCCGTGGGCCGGGCCGAGGACCGGCTGGAAGCCCGCCTGCGCGCAGGCGTCCGTCACCAGGTCCACCAGCGCCGGGTGGTTGCGGCGTTCGGTCAGCCGCAGGGGCAGGGCGGCGAGGTCCGCGAGGTCGATGTCGGGCTGGTCGGCGAGGGCGTGCCGGGCGGGGAGGGCGAGCACCAGCTCGTCCTGCCAGACGGGCAGGAAGCGGAGTTCGGTGTTGCTCTCGGGGATGGCGCCGCGCACGAAGGCGGCGTCGAGGCGGCCGTCCGCCAGTCGGGCGAGCCGTTCCCGTACCGGGGCGGAGTGGAGTTCGACGCGCACGCCGGGGGCCCGCCGCTGGTAGGTGTCCAGGATCAGGTCGAGCCGCTCGCCGAGTCCGGTGATGGTGCCGAGCCGGAGCACGGCGGGTGTGGCGGCCTCGGCGGCGAGGTCGGCGGCGAGGGCGCGGGCGGCGTCCTCGGCGGCCAGGACGTCCCGGGCGGCGGGCAGGAAGCGGTCGCCGGCCGGGGTCAGCCGGACGTACCGGGGCGAGCGGTCGAACAACGTGACCTTCAACTCCCGTTCCAGGCGCCGGACCTGTTGGCTCACGGCGGGCTGGCCGAGCAGCAGCTGCTCGGCGGCCCGGCCGAAGTGCAGTTCCTCGGCGACGGCGACGAAGCAGCGCAGCTGCCGTAGCTCCATGCGGTCCGGTCCCCCTGCTCGATGTGCCGACGGGCCCATGGTCGCAGGTCGGGGTCGCGCGGAAAATGCGGTGGCCGTCCGCTCGGCTTCCCTGTCACGATCCCGCGGTGACTACGTTGTTCCTGATGGTCGGCCTGCCAGGGGCCGGAAAGACCACGATGGCCCGGCAGCTCGCCGAGGAGCAGGGCGCGCTGCGGCTGACGCCCGACGACTGGATGATTCCGCTGTTCGGCGCATCGGAGGCGGACGGGAAGCGAGACGTGCTGGAGGGGCGCATGCTCTGGCTCGCCTTGGAGGCGGTCAGGCTGGGCACCAACGTCGTGGTGGACTACGGCTGTTGGTCGCGGGAGGAGCGGTCCGCGATCCGCTGGCTGGTGGAGTCCGAGGGGGCGTGCTTCCGGATGCTCTACCTGCCGGTGGACGACGGGACCCAGCGTGCCCGGATCGCCCATCGCTGGGCGACCACTCCCGAGGAGAC
Organism: Kitasatospora sp. NPDC033851; assembly: GCF_055576085.1. Classification (NCBI taxonomy): domain Bacteria; kingdom Bacillati; phylum Actinomycetota; class Actinomycetes; order Kitasatosporales; family Streptomycetaceae; genus Kitasatospora; species Kitasatospora sp. NPDC033851. The sequence goes on from NZ_JBVIRL010000008.1 coordinate 89,070, forward strand.
GTTCCCGATGACAGAGGCGGACATCCTGGCCGGGCGGGCGCACTTCGAGGAGCCGGACGCGGCGGAGCTGGAAGGCCTCGGGGTCGCTGCCGGCCTGCCGCCCGGCTGGGCGGACTGGCGGGAGTGGGCCGCGAACCGGTGGCCGTCGTTCGCGTGACCGTTCTATCGCGACTGTTCCCCAAGGGTCCGCCCGCCGTGTGCAAGCGCCGCCGTCCCGTACGGCGCCTCCGCGAAGGCGAAGGTACTGGGCGGGACGGTGAACCCCCTGGCCGGGTCAGGCCGCGAGCAGTTCCAGGACCAGTCGGACGGCCTCCGGCACCTCGACGTGGTCGTCCGGGGTGGCTCCGAAGTGGCCGCCGGTGGGCGTCACGACGGCGGTGGCGCCGAGGCCCTCGACGAACAGCCGGACGTGCTCGGTCGGGTCGGGCTGGTTGACCGGGTCGTCCATGGCCTGGAGGATCCGGAAGTTCCGGGCCGAGCGGCGGATGCGCGCCCAGTCGAACTCGTCCTCGAAGAAGGAGGCGAGTGCGTCGTACCCGACCTCGTGGGCGGAGGCCGCGACCAGCAGGACGCCCGCGAACACCCCGTTCGTCTCGTGGTCGTGCTGTTCCAGGAAGCGCAGCACGTTGACGCCGCCGATGCTGTGCCCGACCAGGACGGTGGACTCGGCGGGGCCGGCGGCGAGCGCCGCGTCGCCGTAGGCCTTGCGCCACGGCTCCAGGCTGGGCGCTTCGGTCTCCGGCAGTCGGGGCACGGTGACCCGGTGGCCGGCGTCGGCCAACTGCCGGGTCAGGTACGGGAACCAGACGCTGTCGTCGCTCGCGCCGTAGCCGTGTGCCACCACGATGTCGCTCATGATCGATCCACTCCCCTGAATTCAAACGATCCGTCGCGTTTCGATTAAAGGTAGCACGCTGCTAGCGTGAGGAGGTGTCTTCCGGAGAAACCCACAGCGGAGAACCCCGCCACAGTGGAGAAACCCACAGCCGCCGCACGGGCGGCCGGATCCGCAGCCAGGACGCCCATGACGCCGTCCTGGCCGCCGCGATCGAACTCGTCGAGGAGCTCGGCTACCAGGCCGTCACCATCGAACGCATCGCCGCCCGCGCCGACGTCGCCAAGAGCACCATCTACCGCTGGTGGAAGTCGAAGGCGATCCTCGTCATGGACGCCTACCGCACGGCGGTCGAGCAGCGGATGCCCGAGCCCGACACCGGTTCACTCGCCGGCGACCTGACCGCCTTCGCCACCGCCCTGTACGGCGTCACCGCGCACCCCGTCCGGGTTCGTACGCTGCGCGGCCTCATGGCGGAGGCCCAGCTCGACCCCGGCTTCGCCGGGCCGTTCCGGGAGTGGGTGGAGAGTCGGCGCGCCGTCGTGCTCGGCCTGCTCTCCCGGGGTGTCCAGCGCGGCGAACTCCCGCCCACCGCCGACCTGCAGGCCGCCACCGACCACTTCTTCGGGCTCTTCTGGTACCGCCTCCTGGTCGAGCACCAGCCCCTCGAACCCGCCCTGGCCGCCGCCCACGTCGACCAGCTCCTGAACGGCCTCCTCGCGGGCGGATCAGCCGTTCGAGTGGTTTGAATAGCGCGTCGCGTTGGTGCGGGCCGTCGGCGCACCAGACTGGGCGGCCGTTGCCGTGCTCAACTCCCCTTGTCGCCCACGGAGGTTCCGATGTCCGGTTGGGACTACACGAACGACGGTTCGCCGACGGACCCGTTGCAGATCAACGGCATCACGGTCACCCCGGACCCTCCCGCCCCGGGGCAGACCAGTGTCTTCACCATCGACGCGACGGTGCAGGAGCCGATCGCGGACGGCGCCTACGTCGACGTCACCGTCAAGCTGGGTCTGATCAAGGTGCTGACCAAGCAGTTCGACCTCCTCGCCGAACTGCGCGGTGAGGGCAGCCTCAAGCTGGCCTGCGGCACCAGCGACGGCAAGAGCCCGATCCCGAAGGGCGACACGAGGCTGACCCTCACCCTGGACCTGCCGCGGGAGACCCCGCAGGCGACGTTCAACATCGCTCTTCGCGGCTTCACGGTGGATGACGACGATCTGCTGGCGCTCGACGTCAAGGTCGACTTCCTCAAGAGCCGTTGAGATCTCGTTCCGAACGATCAACGGGGCCGGTAGTAGGCCTCGATGGGGGCCCGGGCTTCCCCGTGCAGCGCCGGGCCCTCCTCCGCCACCACCGGCCACGCCCCCGACTCCGGGTTGAGCTCCACGAGTTGCTCCGTCGACAGCGCGTACACCACCCGGCCGATGCCCGAGCGGACGAGGCCGCCGCCGCACATCCCGCACGGCTGGCAGCTGGTGTACATCGTGGTGCGGGCGGCCGTCTCCGGGTCGAGTTCGCGGGCCGCCCAGCGGGCCAGCTTCAGCTCCGGGTGGGCCGTGATGTCGTTGTCGCGCCGCACGGTGTTGTGGGCCTCGGCGAGGATCTCGCCGTCCGGACCGGCCAGCAGGGAGCCGTACGGGGCGTCGCCCAGGGTGATGGCGCGGGCCGCGATGGCGATGGCTCGGCGCAGGAGGGTCTCGTCGGCTTCGGTGATCACGAGGTTGCTGCCTTCCAGTGGGTGGCCACGGTGGTGAGGGCCTGCCAGGCCGTCTGCGGCCGGCGGGTCTCCTCCGGGTCGCCGTGGTAGGGGTCGAACACGACGGTCTCGGCGCCGAGATCACGCAACTGCCGCAGATCGTCGAGGATCTGCTCGATGGTGCCGACACCGGCCGGCCGCTCGAGGCCCTCGACCGGGGCGGTCGTCAGCCGCAGGGCGATGCGGGGCGCGAAGCCCGGCATCGGGTGCCCGGCCAGCACCTCCTGCATCCGGGCCAGCGGCAGCCGCAGCGGGTGCCAGGCGTCGCCGAACCGGGCCGCCCGTCGGAGCGCCGCCTCGCTGTGGCCGCCGACCCACACCGGTACGGACCCGTTCCGCCCGCCGTCCTGCCCGCCGTCCTGCCCGCCCCAGGCGTCCCGCAGCGTGCCCAGGTACTCGTCGGTCAGCCGGCCGCGCGCGGTGAACGGCACCCCGAGCGCGTCGAACTCCTGCCGCGCCCAGCCGACCCCCACGCCGAGGACGAACCGGCCGCCGCTGAGCCGGTCTAGAGTACCGGCCATGCGCGCCACCAACAGCGGGTTCCGGTAGGGCAGGATGAGCACGGTCGTGCCAAGCCGTAGGCCGGTGGTGATCCCGGCCAGCCAGGACAGCGTGGTGAACGGCTCGTAGAACGGCTCCGGGTACCGCTCGGCCACGTCCGGGGTCACCGCCACGTGGTCCGACACCATCAGGAGGTCGAAGCCGAGCCCCTCCACGGTCCTGGCCCACTCGCGCAGCACGCCGGGATCGGTCCCGGGCCCGAAATTGGGTACGTTGACGCCAAGTTGCATGCTTCGAGGCTATCCCCGTGATCATGGCGACCGGAACGGAGTCTTCCCGGTACTGGGCGGCGGCCGCCGCGATTCTCCCGGTAGATTCGCCCCATGGCCGTGAATCTTGACGACACCGACTGGGCGATCATCGAGCAGCTGCAAGGGGAGGCCCGCATCTCCCTCAGCGAGCTGGGGCGGCGGGTGAGCCTCAGCGCGTCCGCCACCACCGAACGCGTCCGGAACCTGGAGTCGCTGGGCGTCATCACCGGCTACCACGCGTCGGTGGACCTCGCGGCGGTCGGCTACCCCGTACTCGCCGTCGTCCGGCTGAAGTACCCGGGCAACCGCCACGAGCCGCTGCGCCGGCTGCTCGCCGAGCGGCGGGAGATCCTCGAGTGCCTGCGCACCACCGGTGACGACTGCTACACCCTGAAGGTCGCGGCGACCTCCATGGAACACCTGGAGACCCTCGTCGACGAACTGGCCGGCTTCGGCAGTACGACCACGAGCGTCGTCTACAGCCGGACCCTGCCGCTGCGCGGGCCCGCCAGGCCCTGAAGGCGAGGGCGATGGCGAATGCGAGAGGCGAGGGCGAAGGTGCTCCCTCGATCGGGGGGGGTCGTCGGCGAACCGTGCGACCAGACTGGCGATCGTGACCAGGGAGGCCCTACTCCCCACGACCCCAGAGGAGTTCACTCATGCGTCAGCGCTTCCGCCACATGGCCCTCTCGCTCTCGGCCGTGGTCGCGGCGACGGTCGCGGCCGGCGTCCTGGCGGCACCCGGCGCCTCCGCCGCATCCGGCGCCTCCGCCGGCGCCCGGCCGGACCCCGTACAGCGGGGACTGAGCGCGCTGGTGCAGGCGGACGGTGTGCCCGCCGCGCTCGCGACCGTACGGGACCGCGACGGCCGGATCCGCCACTACACGGCGGGAGTGGGGGACCTGGCCGGCGGGGCGAAGGTGCCGGTCGACGGGCAGGTGCGGATCGGCAGCAACACCAAGACCTTCACCGCCGTTGTCGTGCTGCAGCTGGTGGCGGAGGGGAAGATCGACCTCGACGCCCCGGTCGACACCTACCTCCCCGGCGTGGTCCGCAGCGAGGGCATCGACGGACTGCACCTCACCGTCCGCCAACTCCTGCAGCACACCAGCGGGTTGGCCGACTACGAGGGTCTCCTTGACGAAGCCTCGCTCCGGGACCGGTACTTCGAGCCCCGCGAACTCCTGGACCTCGCCCTCCGGCAGAAGCCCGACTTCGCGCCCGGGGAGAAGTTCGGCTACAGCAGCACCAATTACGTGCTCGCCGGCCTGATCGTCCAGAAGATCACCGGCCGGCCGCTCGCAGAGGAGATCGACCGGCGCATCATCCGGCGCGTCGGACTGCGCCACACCTACTTCCCCGCCGTGGGCGACCGGACCATCCGGGAGGCCCACCCCAAGGGCTACCGGAAGGACACCGCCGACGGTCCGCTGCGCGACTTCACGGAGATGGACCCCTCGGCGGGCTGGGCCGCCGGGCAGATGATCTCCACCGACTCCGACCTCAACCGGTTCTTCTCCGCGCTGCTCGCCGGACGCCTCCTCCCGCCGGCCCAGCTCGCCCAGATGCGCACCACCGTCCCGGTCGGAGACACCGGCGTGGGCGCCGGGCTGGGGATCTTCAGTCGGCCGCTCTCCTGCGGCGGGGTCTACTGGGGTCACGGCGGCGACATCCCCGGGTACGAGACCCGGGGCGGTGCCACCGACGACGGCCGCGCCGTCAACATCGCGGTGACCACCGTCCCGACCGACTACGGCGTGACCCGGCACCTGGAGAGCGTCGTGGACACGGCGCTGTGCCGCTGAGCCGGGCCGGAGGCTTCATGCCGCCCCTGGTCGGGTGTCAGGAGTGGTACCGGTGCACCTCGTCGGTCACCAGGGCGGTGCCGTTGTGGAGGGACACACTCGAATAGGTCGCCCGCATGCGCGTGGCCCGGACGGTCAGCTACTGCTCGATCAGCATCCCCGCCACGTCATCCGAGTGGAGCCGCCGCGCCCGCTCCCGGCGCACCAGGAACAGCGTGATGCCGGCGATGGCGGCGACGAGCGCGAGCAGGAACAGCAGGACGAAGCTCATGGCGTCAGTCTTCTCTGATCGCGAACGGACCACCGGCCCGGGTCCGCAGAAGCCGGCGCCCTGGCGAAGGATCATGCTGGGCCGGCGCCCGGCACCGCCCCCGGCGAGGCCACCGGAAGGTCCCGTTCGTCGGCTGCCTCGGCCAGGCGCTTGTCGTACGTGACGAACCCCGTGAGCGCGTGTTCCAGGTGCTCGGCACTGGCCAGGTGGACGGCATCGAGTGCACGCAGGTGCCGGGTGGGGGACTGTCGTGCGGCTCGGAGGATCGGGTCGGAGAGCCGGACCCGGAGCAGCCGGTCGAGCAGTTCCTCCGAAGCATCGAGCAGCTCCCGGGGCGCGCCGACTCGGATGAGCGCCCGCGGGACCTCCACCTGGGCCAGCGCACTGGTCGCATGGCCCTCGGAGCCGTGTGAGGAGAGGTAGGTGCGCAGCGCGTCCGACTCCTCCTCCGGGACCAGGAGTTTGAGGATGGCGCAGGAGTCGAGGTAGATCACCGGTCCTCCTCCTCGCGCATGGCGTGGAGGGCGTCGGCGGCCGAGCCGAGGCGGACGTCGAGCACCGGTGGGGACCAGTCGGCCAGGCCACGGGCGGTGGCGGCGTTCTCCGGGTCGATGGTGCCGTCACGAACGAGGTCCTCCAGCACCCGCTGCTCGGGGTCCGGCGGCGCGAGTACGGCGATCAGCCGCCCGTTGCGGGTGATCTCGATGCGCTCGCCGGCCGCGACCCGGTCGACCAACTCGCTGGCGTGCTGCTGGAGCTGTCGGATGGGGACTCTGGCTGTCATGCGACTCACGGTAGGGCGGACCGTGCGGCGATTGCGAGGAACGTGCGTCGACTTCACGCGAACGGGTGGCACGCCCCGCCCGGGGCGGACCGGCGGTCGGCTCGACGGGCCGCACCGCCGGAAACCGGCAGCGCAACGCCGAGGGCCGCATGGCCAGAAACCCGGCAGCGCAACGCCGACGGCCCCGCGATCGGTGTGCGATCGCGGGGCCGTCCGCCGCCGCCCGGGGCCCGGAGGCCCTGGGGGTCAGCCGATGGAGCGGGGGAGCCGGGTGGTCAGGTAGAGGATGGTGAACGAGCCGAGGAGCTGGATGCCCAGGCAGAGGGCGAGCGTGCGGCCCATGCCGAGGCTGGGGGAGAGCGACAGGTACAGGGTGCCGAGGGTGGCGACGCCGAGGGCGAGGCTGGACTGCTGGCCGGTGGCCAGGACGCCGCTGCCGACGCCGGCGCGGGTGGCGGGCACCTTGGAGAGGACGACCCGGAACAGCGGGGTGCCGATCAGGCCCTGCCCGATGCCCGCGAGGGCGACGCCCGGGGCCATCCGCAGCGGGGAGAAGTGCGCCCAGTCGGCGAGGACGGTCAGGGCGAGGGTGGCGAGGCCGGCGGCCTGGATGACGGCGCCGGCGCTGAGCACCCGGCTGCCCCAGCGGCCGATCAGGCGCGGGCCGGCGAGCGAGGCGCTGAAGTAGCCGACGGCCATCGGGACGAGCGCCCAGCCGGCCGCGATCGGGCCGAGCTTCAGGCCCTGCTGGAGGGCGACCGCGATGACGAACATGAAGCCGCCGAAGCCCGCGAAGTAGGGGAGTGCGATGCCGAGGCCGTGCCGCATCTCCGGGATGCGCAGCAGGGTCGGCGGCACCAGCGGGGTGTCCCCGCGCTGCTCGGCGCGGCGCTCGACCAGGGCGAAGGAGGCGGCGAGGACGGGGAACAGTGCGAGCAGCACCCAGGACCACAGCGGCCAGCCGGCGGCCCGGCCCTCCATCAGCGGGATGAGCAGGGAGAGCAGCGTGCCGGTGAGCAGGACGGTGCCGGGCACGTCGACCCGGGCGGCCTGGGGGGCCCTGCTCTCCGGGACGTAGCGGACCGCGAGCACCACGGCGAGCAGCGCGAACGGCACGTTGAGCAGGAACACCGAGCGCCAGCCGGTGCCGAACAGGTCGGCGGCGACGAGCATTCCGCCGAGCACCTGCCCGATCACCACCGAGATCCCGCCGACCGCGCCGTACACGCTGAGCGCGCGGCCGCGCCGGGCGCCGTCGGTGGCGGCGGTGATGGTGCCGAGGACCTGCGGGATCAGCAGCGCGGCCGAGGCGCCCTGGGTGGCCCGGGCGGCGACCAGCGACCAGGCGTCGGGGGCGAGGCCGCAGGCCAGTGAGGTGAGGGCGAAGGTGGCGGCGCCGACGACGAAGAGCCGGCGGCGGCCGAAGATGTCGCCGAGGCGTCCGCCGAGGACGAGCAGCACGGCGAAGGCGATGCCGTAGCCGGCGGCGACCAGCTCCAGGACGGCGGGCCCGGCGGCCAGGTCCTTGTCGATGGTGGGCAGGGCGACGTTGACGATGAAGAAGTCGAGCATCGGCAGGAAGGCCCCGAGCAGGACGGTGACCAGCCCGGCGGTGCCGAGGGTGGGCGCGGCAAGGGTGGGAGTGCCGGTTCCGGGTGCGGAGGTGCGGGGGGCCGCGGTGCCGGGGGTGGTGGCGGTGCGGTGCGGGGTTGGGGCGACGGCGAGTTGTTGGGTCACGGGTCATACGATGCGCCGCTCCGTACCCTGGTACCAGAGTGTGGTTATCCAGGTATAAGAAGTACCTGGCAACAGGCTGACGGTTGCCGCATGCTGGGGAGCATGAGCCTGATGACCCCCGCCGCGCAAGCCCGTCCGACCCAGGCCCGCACCGGCTCCGCCGGGCCGCACCCGGCCGCGCCGGGCACCCCGGTCAATCCCGGCGACGCCCGCCGGCACGAGTTGGCCGCGTTCCTGCGCAGCCGCCGTGAGCGGATCGCGCCCGAGCAGGTGGGCCTGCCGATGACCGGGCGCCGCCGTACGCCGGGGCTGCGGCGGGAGGAGGTCGCGCAGCTCGCCGCGGTCGGGGTGACCTGGTACACGTGGCTGGAGCAGGGGAGGGACATCCAGGTGTCCACCCAGGTGCTGGACGCGGTGGCCCGGGCGCTGCTGCTGGACCCGAGCGAGCGCGCGCACCTGTTCACCCTGGCCGCCGCGGACGACCCGGCACCGGTCAAGGAGTGCCCCTCGGTGACCCCGAGCGTGCGGCTGGTGCTGGATCAGCTGGCGCCGTACCCGGCTCTGGTGGTCAACTCCCGGTACGACGTGCTGGCGTACAACGCGCAGTACACCGGGATCGTCGGCGACCTCGCCGCACTGCCGCCCGAGGACCGGAACCTGATGTGGATGGCTTTCACGCCCTCGCGGTTCCGCGACGTGCTGGTCGACTACCGGACCGAACGGCTCGGCATGGTGGCCCGGTTCCGCTCGGCGATGGCCGACCACAGCGCGGAGCCGGCCTGGAAGGTGCTGCTGGCCCGCGTGCTCAAGGCCTCGCCGGACTTCGCGGAGCTCTGGCAGCGGCACGACGTGATGCGGCCGGGCAACGGCATCAAGCGCTTCCAGGTGCCGGGTGTCGGCCTGCTGAGCTGCGAGTACACCAACTTCTGGCTCAGCCCCGCGCTCGGCACCCGGATCATCACCTACACCCCGCTGGACGACGGGACCCGCGCCCTGATGGACCGGCTGCCCACCGGGGTCTAGGCGCGGACGGCCGCGTCCCGCCCGAGCAGCAGGCACACCACGGCGAGCGGCAGCTCGACGCAGCCCGCCATGGCCAGCGCCGCGAGCACCGCGTGCCCCGGTCCGGCGCAGGCGATGTCGGCCAGCGCGTCCGAGGTGAGCATCAGGGCCACCGCCGCGCCCGCCCACAGCGCGGCGGGGCTGCGCCGGCGCAGCAGCGCGTCCAGCGAGAGCAGGGCGGAGAACTCCACCAGGTCGAGCACGACCCACGGGGTCTCGTGGCAGACGGCGAGGATCGTCAGCCAGGGCAGCAGGGCGACCGCCGCCATGACGGGCACCCGGGCGAAGCGCACGGGCAGGACGAACGAGGAGGCCGAACCGGCGAACGGGGCGCAGAGGCCGACGGGCCGGGCCGAGAGGACGGCGGTGCTCACGCCGCGCCCCCGACCCGACGGGCCGGAACCCGCTCCAGCGGCAGCCGCTCGGCCGGCCCGCCTGCCGGGTGTTCGACCAGCACCGTGTCGAACGGGCCCTCGGCCCAGGCGAGCCAGAACCGCCCGGCCACCGTGACCACTTCGGCCGCGACGGCGGACCGGACGGACCGGACCGACCCGGCGGACCGGACCGGCCGGAACGCCCGCCGCCCGGCGAACACCACCGAGGGCGCCGTACCGTCGGCCGCCAGCCGGCCCCAGGCGAGCACGTGCCAGGCCCGCCCGCCGGACGGGCTGCGCCGCGCCCCGCGCAGGAGCTGCGGGGTGAGCCGGGCGGCGACCAGGACGTCGGCCAACTCGCCGTGCTGGTACAGCTCCAGCGCGGCCCGGCCGCGGCCGGACCCGACGCTGCGGACCGACCAGGGCCCGGCTCCGGCGGACAGCGCCCCCTCCGGCTCCGACGCCGGGAGGAGCGCGCCCCCGGGAGCACCCCCGTGGTTCCCGGGGACGGGCCGCCCGTGCGGCGGAGTGGCGGAGTGCGATGCGGTGCTCGTCATGGGCTCAAGCTTTCCGTCGGGCACCCCCTCCTGTCGGTGGTGTCCCGCCCCGGATTGGGGGTGTATCCAGGTACACCCCTACCGGGTACCCCCCTTCATGGCGGCTGATGATCACCGGGCCCTACGCTGTCGGCCATGCCCTCCACCACGTTGCGCCGAGCACTCGTCAGGAGCCTGCGGCGCCCCTCGTGGTTGCCCGGGGTCTGGCGGGACACCCGTTTCATAGCCGCCGGAATACCGTCGGCCCTGCCGGTCTGGCTGGCCGTCACCGAGTCCAAGCTGGTCTTCCCGGTGCTCGCCGCCGTCCTGGTGTGCACCCGCCCGTTGACCGCTCTCCAGCGCGGGCGGCTGCGTGCCCTGCGCGGGGTGGAGGTGCCGCCGCCGCGCCCGCTCGCCGGGCGCCGGATCTGGCTGCTGGGCGTGACGTGGCGCCAGACCCTGCACCACCTGGTGGTCGGCCCGCTGCTGGCGGCGGCCGCGCTGGTGGTGGTGTGGGTGTGGGGCGCCGCCCTGGTGCTGGCCACCGTGTACGGCTGGATCTGGCTGATGCCCGCCGGTACCACGCTGCGTTCGGACCTGGCCGGGCTGGACGTCCTGCTGACGATCGGCGGGGTGCTGCTGCTGGTGGCGATGGCCTGGCCGGCGACTCTGATGGCCCGCCTGGAGGTGTGGGCGGCGCTGCTGCTGCTCGGTCCCGGCCGGGCGGAGGCGTTGGAGCGGCGGGTCGAGGAGATCGCCGAGAGCCGGGCGGGGCTGGTCGACGCGGTGGACGCCGAGCGCCGCCGGATCGAGCGCGACCTGCACGACGGCGCCCAGCAGCGCCTCACCTCGCTGGCGATGAACCTGGGCCTGGCCCGGCGCACCCTCAAGGACGTCCCGCCCGAGGTGATGCAGGTGATCGTCGACGCGCACGAGGAGGCCCAGGCGGCCATCGACGAGCTGCGCGACCTGGTCCGCGGCCTGCACCCGGCGGTCCTGGAGGACCGCGGCCTGGACGCGGCGCTGTCCGGCATCGCCGCGCGCGCCCCGCTGCCGGTGCGGCTGGACGTCGACCTCTCCGAGCCGATCGCCCCGACCGTCGAGGCGGTCGCCTACTTCACCGTCTCCGAGGCGCTCACCAACGTGGCCAAGCACGCCCGGGCCAACCGGGTCGACCTCGCGGTGCGGACGGCCCGCGGCCGGCTGCGCCTGGTCATCAGCGACGACGGCGTGGGCGGCGCGGACCCCTCGCGCGGCACCGGGCTGACCGGTCTGCGCAAGCGCGCCGCCTCGGTCGACGGCACGCTGTCCGTTCTCAGCCCCCTCGGGGGCCCCACCACCATCACTGTGGAGTTGCCGTGCGCGCTGTGATCGCCGAGGACTCGGTCCTGCTGAGGGTCGGCCTGGTCAAGGTCCTGGAGGCGGTGGGCTTCGAGGTCGTGGCAGCCGTCGGGGACGCCACCGAACTGCTGGCCGCGGTCGAGGAGCACCGCCCCAAGGTGGTGGTCGCGGACGTCCGGATGCCTCCGGGCTTCCACGACGAGGGCGTGAAGGCCGCGATGGTGATCCGTCGCCAGTGGCCGGACACCGCCGTCCTGCTGCTCTCCCAGTTCGTGGAGGAGCGCTACGCCGCCGACCTGCTGTCGACCAACACCAGCGGGGTCGGCTACCTGCTCAAGCAGCGGGTGGCCAATGTGGACGACTTCGTGGACGCGCTGCAGCGGGTCGCCGAGGGCGGGACCGCCCTGGACCCGGAGGTGGTCGCCCAGCTGCTGGTGCGCCGCCACCGGGACCCGCTGGAGAAGCTGACCCCGCGCGAGCGGGACGTGCTCTCGCTCATGGCGGAGGGCCGTTCCAACGCCGCGATCGCCGGCTCGCTGGTGGTCAGCGAGAGCGCGGTGGCCAAGCACATCAACTCGATCTTCACCAAGCTCGACCTGCCGCCGGCCGAGGACAGTCACCGCCGGGTGATGGCGGTGCTGCGGTTCCTGGAGGTCGGGTAACGGTGGGCGTGGCGAAGGCTTGGCGCGTCACCGGGACGCTCGCGGCCGTCCTGGTCATGGCCGTCGGTGGACTGCAGACCTGGGCGACGGCGGCGCAGCAGCAGTCGAACTCGACCCGGTCGTACGACGACGTCACGATCCACCGGTTGACGCTGGAGACCGGCAGCGCCTCCGTCAAGGTGAGGGTGGGCCGGGAGAGCCGGGTGGTGGTCCACCAGCGGCTGGACTGGATGGTGCGCAAGCCGGTGGTGTCGACCGTCCTCGCCGACGGCGTCGTCACCGTCGGCGTGCACTGCCGGCAGATCCTGCCGGTCGCGGACGTCGGCTGCGGCGCCGACCTCGAGCTGGAGGTGCCGGCCGCCACCGAGGTGACGGGGTCGGTGGACTCCGGCTCGGTCCAGGTGGAGGGCCTGAGCGGAAACGTGGACCTGAGGCTCACCTCCGGCGAACTGCTGCTGGTCGACACCTCCGGGGACGTGAAGGCGCACGCCACCTCCGGGCTGATCCAGAGCGCCGACCTGAGCGCACGGCGGGTGGAGGCCCAGACCACCTCGGGCTCGATGGAGCTGCACTTCGCCAAGGCGCCGCAGCAGGTGGACACCAGGTCCACCTCCGGCTCGCTGACGATGACCCTGCCGAAGGGCAGCCGCTACGCCTTCTCCAGCGACATCGGCTCCGGCAGCGGCCGGATCGATCCGCAGCTGGCGGACTCCGGCAGCCCCAACCGCATCCACGCCACGGTCACCTCGGGGTCGATCACCATCAATCCGTCGTAGCGCTCGCCCCTCGCGCGGACCGGCCCGGCGGCGTCCCGGTCCCGCCGCCGGGCCGGCCGCTCACCCTGGTGGGGGACAATGGAGAGTCCCGTCCCCTCGACCCGAGGTCAGCCGCGCATGACAGCCACGCCCGCACCCACCGCGCCCGACACCGAGTTCGCGCCGCTCGACATCGGCCCGATCCAGGTGTGGCCGCCCGTCGTGCTGGCACCGATGGCCGGCATCACCAACGCGCCCTTCCGCACCCTGTGCCGCGAGCAGAGCGGCGGCAAGGGCCTGTTCGTCTCGGAGATGATCACCACCCGGGCGCTGGTCGAGCGCAACGCCAAGACCATGCAGCTGATCACGTTCGACCCGAGCGAGAAGCCGCGCTCGATCCAGCTGTACGGCGTGGACCCGGTGACCGTCGGCAAGGCCGCCCGGATGATCGCGGACGAGGGCCTGGCCGACCACATCGACCTCAACTTCGGCTGCCCCGTGCCCAAGGTGACCCGCAAGGGCGGCGGCTCGGCGCTGCCGTACAAGCGCAACCTGCTGCGGGAGATCCTGCGCGAGGCCGTCGCCAACGCGGGCGACCTGCCGGTGACCATGAAGATGCGCAAGGGCATCGACGACGACCACCTCACCTATCTGGACGCCGGCCGGATCGGCGCCGAGGAGGGCGTGGCCGCGATCGCCCTGCACGGGCGCACCGCCGCCCAGCACTACGGCGGGACGGCCGACTGGTCGGCGATCGCCCGGCTGCGCGAGTCCGTCCCGGCGCACGTCCCGGTGCTGGGCAACGGCGACATCTGGTCGGCCGACGACGCGCTGCGGATGATGCGCGGGACCGGCTGCGACGGCGTCGTGGTGGGCCGCGGCTGCCTGGGCCGGCCGTGGCTGTTCAAGGACCTGGTCGCGATCTTCGAGGGCGACGTCGACTACGCCCGCCCCGACTTCGGCTACGTGGCGCGGGCGATGGTGCGCCACGCGCAGCTGCTCGGCGAGTGGATCGGGGACGAGGCGCGCGGCGTGATCGACTTCCGCAAGCACGTCGCCTGGTACACCAAGGGCTTCTCGGTCGGCTCCGAGCTGCGGGTGCGGCTCGCCAATTCGTCCTCGTTGGCCGAACTGGCCGAAACCCTGTCCGAGGTGGAGCAGTCGCAGGGCTGGCCGGCCGGCGCGGACGGCCCGCGCGGGCGGACCAGCGGCAACGGCCGGGTGGTCCTGCCGGAGAACTGGTTGGACGATCCGTACGACTGCGCCCGCCCGGGTGAGGACGCCGAATCGGACACCTCCGGCGGATGATCTATACGGACCGGCAAAATGGGCCCTCGCGGTCCGATTGCCACTAGGTCCCAGCCCTCTTGTCCATTCTGGACAGGAGGGCTCCTTTTCGGCGTCCGGATGTCACGGAACGGGCACGTTTCTGGACGCTGTGCGACGATCGGCGGAGGCCATCTACGCTCGAGCGGTGAGACACGCTGGTGACGCTTGCCACACGCCGCGGGGGCTGATGCCGGGTCAGTGGACGAAATGGACAGGTCGGCCGTGAATCGCTTCCCGAAGCCGTCATCCGGGGATCGGCCGATCCGGGTGCAGGAAATCAAGCCGGGGCAACGCGACGGACCCGCGGTCGCTACACAGCGTCCGAATCGTGCGATCTTCGGGTTTCGTTGTCTTCAAGAGTTGAACGCTGGCTAGCGTCAGGCGGACGATTTCACCAACAGAGGTGAACGCCTTTATGTGCATTCGATCTAGCGGGTTACCTCTCGGTACCGGCCTCGGGTGGCCTATTCAGGGCAGAGAAGTGCCTTCGAAATGGGTATGTTCTCCGGCGTCAGGGCAACCGCGTACGAGGAGACCGACCCGTGCCGTCCCAGCAGAAGTTTGTTTACTCCTTCACCGAAGGAAACAAGGACCTCAAGGATCTTCTTGGCGGCAAGGGCGCGAACCTGGCCGAGATGACCAACCTGGGACTCCCCGTCCCCCCGGGATTCACCATCACCACCGAGGCCTGCAAGGTCTTCCTGGAGACCGGTAGCGAGCCCTCCTCCCTCCACGAGGAGATCAGCGCCCACCTGGAGGCCCTCGAGCAGCAGATGGGCAAGAAGCTCGGCCAGGCCGACAACCCCCTCCTGGTCTCGGTGCGCTCCGGCGCGAAGTTCTCCATGCCCGGCATGATGGACACCGTCCTGAACATCGGCCTCTCCGACGCCTCGGTGGTCGGCCTCGTCGCCCAGTCCGGCAACGAGCGCTTCGCCTGGGACTCCTACCGCCGCCTGGTCCAGATGTTCGGCAAGACCGTCCTGGGCGTCGACGGCGAGCTCTTCGAGGAGGCCCTGGAGGAGGCCAAGCACGCCAAGGGCACCGTCAACGACCTGGACCTGGACGCTTCCGACCTCCGGGAACTGGTCGAGGTGTTCAAGGGCATCGTCGAGCGCGAGACCGGCCGGGCCTTCCCGCAGGACCCGCGCGAGCAGATGGACCTCGCCGTCCACGCGGTCTTCCACTCCTGGAACGGCGACCGCGCCCGGCTGTACCGCCGCCAGGAGCGCATCCCGAACGACCTCGGCACCGCGGTCAACATCTGCTCCATGGTCTTCGGCAACCTCGGCGAGGACTCCGGCACCGGCGTCGCCTTCACCCGCGACCCCTCCACCGGTGCCCAGGGCGTCTACGGCGACTACCTGTCCAACGCCCAGGGCGAGGACGTCGTCGCCGGCATCCGCAACACGCTGCAGCTGTCCGAGCTGGAGAAGCTCGACAAGAAGTCGTACGACGAGCTGATGGCGATCATGCAGAAGCTCGAGAACCACTACCGCGACCTCTGCGACATCGAGTTCACCATCGAGCGCGGCAAGCTCTGGATGCTGCAGACCCGGGTCGGCAAGCGCACCGCCGCCGCCGCCTTCCGGATCGCCGTCCAGCTGGTCGACCAGGGCCTGATCGACCTGGACGAGGCCCTGATGCGCGTCACCGGCGGCCAGCTGGCCCAGCTGATGTTCCCGCGCTTCGCCCCGACCCCCGAGTCCAAGCAGATCGGCTGGGGCCTCGCCGCCTCGCCGGGCGCCGCGATCGGCAAGGTCGTCTTCGACTCGTACACCGCCGTCAAGTGGTCCCGCTCCGGCGAGAAGGTCATCCTGGTCCGCCGCGAGACCAACCCGGACGACCTGGACGGCATGATCGCCGCCGAGGGCATCCTCACCTCGCGCGGCGGCAAGACCTCGCACGCCGCCGTCGTCGCCCGCGGCATGGGCAAGACCTGTGTCTGCGGCGCCGAGGAGCTGGAGGTCGACACCAAGGCCCGCAAGTTCACCACCGCCGACGGCCTGGTGGTCCACGAGGGCGACATCGTCTCCATCGACGGCGCCAGCGGCAAGGTCTACCTCGGCGAGGTACCGGTCCTGCCGTCCCCCGTGGTCGAGTACTTCGAGGGCACCCTGCACGCCGGCGCCGACGTCCAGGGCGGGCTGGTCCAGGCCGTCCACCGGCTGATGTCGCACGCCGACGGCCGCCGCCGCCTGGCCGTGCGCGCCAACGCCGACAACGCCGAGGACGGCGGGCGCGCCCGCCGCTACGGCGCCCAGGGCATCGGCCTGTGCCGCACCGAGCACATGTTCCTCGGTGAGGAGCGCCGCAAGGAGGTCGAGCACCTGATCCTCGCGGACAACGACAAGGACCGCGAGCAGGCCCTCTCCACCCTGCTGCCGCTGCAGAAGAGCGACTTCCTGGAGCTGTTCCAGGCGATGGACGGGCTGCCGGTCACCGTCCGCCTGCTCGACCCGCCGCTGCACGAGTTCCTGCCGGACATCACCGAGCTGTCGGTGCGCGTCGCCCTCGCCGAGGCCCGCAAGGACCCGAACGAGAACGACCTGCGGCTGCTCCAGGCGGTGCACAAGCTGCACGAGCAGAACCCGATGCTGGGCCTGCGCGGCGTCCGCCTCGGCCTGGTCATCCCCGGCCTGTTCGGCATGCAGGTCCGGGCCATCGCCGAGGCCGCCGCCGAGCGCAAGCTGGCCGGCGGGGACCCGCGCCCCGAGGTGATGATCCCGCTGGTCGGCACCGTCCAGGAGCTGGAGCTGGTCCGCGACGAGTGCGAGCGCGTGCTCGCCGAGGTCGCCCAGTCCACCGGCGTCCAGCTGGACATCAAGCTCGGCACCATGATCGAGCTGCCGCGCGCCGCGGTCACCGCCGGGCAGATCGCCGAGGCCGCCGAGTTCTTCTCCTTCGGCACCAACGACCTGACCCAGACGGTCTGGGGCTTCTCCCGGGACGACGTGGAGGCCTCGTTCTTCACCGCCTACCTGGAGAAGGGCATCTTCGGGGTCTCCCCGTTCGAGACCATCGACCGCGACGGCGTCGGCGCGCTCGTCAAGCACGCCGTCGAGGCCGGCCGGGCCACCCGCCCCGACCTCAAGCTCGGCGTCTGCGGCGAGCACGGCGGCGACCCGGAGTCGGTCCACTTCTTCCACGAGGTGGGGCTGGACTACGTCTCCTGCTCCCCCTTCCGGATCCCGGTGGCGCGCCTGGAGGCCGGCCGCGCCGCCATCGAGACGGCGGGCAGCGACTCGCGCTGAGGGAGGGAAGGCATCCCCTCCTCACGCGCGGGCACGACTGACCGCTCTTCCTCCCACCGGGAGGGCGTACACCGGAGCTCGGCGCAGGAGAACCGGCGTACGTAACACGGCCGAGCGGGAACGGACAACGGCGTCCGTTCCCGCTCGGCCGTACGTCTGCGCCCGGCCGCATGCCTGTACCCGGCCCTACGGCTGCGCCCGGCCGTACGTCCGCGCACCGGCGGGCGTGGCGGCGACCACGTGTGCGGCTCGCCGGGCGGGGCCCGGGCGCCTGCCAAGCTGGGGCGCATGACCAGTCGCAAAAACCCGCTCGTCGTCGTGGCCGTGCTGATCCTGGCCCTCCTGGCCGGGGCCGGGTACCTCCTCGCCGACAGGGGGAGCAGCCGCCCCAAGGCCGCCGCGAGCCCCACGGCGGCCGCCGCCGCGGGTTCTTCGACGTCCACGTCCTCGGCTCCCAAGCCCTCGGCCCCCAAGCCGTCCCCACCGGCCGGCGGCGCCCCCTCCGCGGCCGGCACCTGGGTCCCCGCCGACCCCGCGCTGGCCGACGTATGCCGCACCAAGCTCCCCAGCCAGGCCCAGGACACCCTCGGCCTGATCGCCAAGGGCGGGCCCTACCCGTACAGCCGCGACGGCATCGTCTTCGAGAACCGCGAGAGCCGCCTCCCCAAGAAGGCCGGCGGCTACTACCACGAGTACACCGTGGTCACCCCGGGCTCCGACGACCGCGGCACCCGCCGCGTGGTCACCGGCACCGCCGGCGAGCAGTACTGGTCCGGGGACCACTACGCGACGTTCCAGGAGATCGACCCCCGCTGCTGAGCCGGCCTCCCGGCCCCGTCCCTTCCGGCCCGACCTGGCCCGACTCGACCCGACCTGGCTCGGCTGATGGAAAGTACTTTCCATCCTGGAAACAGGGTGCCATGGTGGACGCTCTCGAAGAGGCCGGGTACGTCGCCGTGAAGAAGGGCTACGTCGGCAAGCGCCCCCGCACCTGGCTCGCCGCCACCAGGGCGGGCCGCAAGGCCCTGGCCGCCCACCTCGCCGAACTCCAGCGCCTGGTGACCGCCGCCGAGGCGGCCTCCGCCCGGCATGCCGGGCATGCCGGGCGGACCGTCAGTGGGCCCGGCGCCACGTGATCCGGCCGTGCGGGCCGTGCGGGCCGGTGGTGACCAGGGCGGTCAGTTCGTGCAGCACCGGTGCCGGGTCGCGGCGGAGCTGGACCGGCGTGGTGCGGACCACCGGGAGGCCGGTGGCGGTGAGCCGGTTGGCGCGGGCCAGGCCGCGCTCGTGATCGGCCGGGCGCAGGTGCCAGGCGCGGGAGTCGATCTCCAGGGCCACGCGGGCGTGTGGCCAGTAGGCGTCCGGGACGGCGAGGAAGCGTCCGTCCAGGAAGAGCACCGGATTCCACAGCGGTTCGGGCAGGCCCGCGTGTGACAGCAGCTCGTGGGCCTCGCCCTCGACCACCGAGCGCACCCCCGCGGTGAGGTCCTCCACCACCCGGGCCACGTGCGGCAGTCCGAGCACGCCCGGCCGGGTCAGCAACTGGTCCAGCAGTTCGCCGAGTTCGCAGTGCCGCCGCTGGACGGCCTCCGCGCACAGCGCCCGGAACCGACGCTGCCCGGTCTCCCTCGGGGCGAGGTCCGCCAGCGCCCGCGCGACCGTGGTGCTCCACAGCCCGTCGTCCCGCTCGAAGCCGCCCGGCATCGCCCCGCCGGCCCGGTGGATCCGGACGAACTCCCGTTCCCCGACGCGGCGTTGGCGTGGAATCAGGACGTCGACCGCGTCTAGGTCGGCCGGGTGCCCGGCGCTCGGCAGCCCGGCGTCGGCCAGTACCGCGAAGCCGGTCAGCAGCACCTCCCCCGGCTGCGGCTCGTGCCCCTTCGGCGTCGCATAGGCCAGGGCGGCCCGCCGTTTCTGATGGGCCGTCAATCTCCCGCTCTGCAGGCAGATCACCCGGGGCAGCACCTGCTGCCAGGGTCCACCCGGCCGCAGCCGGTGGGCGATGGTGCCGGAGGGCACCCCGAGCCGGCGCAGCTGCGCCCGGGTGGCGATGTGCTGCTGGTCGGCGCCGAGCAGGGCGACCGGGTCGAGCGGGTTCGCGCGGGTCATGTCAGGGTGCTGCCCGCCCCGATCGGAGGTATGCGAAACATCCCTCGTCGGGGGCGTTCCGGCAAACGTGTTGACGAAACGGCGGCCGACCGGCTGAGCTGGCGCCCATATGACAACTCCACACACCGGCCCGGCGCTCGACGCGCTCCGGGGCCTCTCCGTCGGCGACGCCCTCGGCGCCCAGTTCTTCGTCCCCGAAACCGCCCGCGCCCACCTCGCCGACCGCACCGACCCGCCCGGCCCCTGGCCGTGGACCGACGACACCGAGATGGCCTGCTCGGTGCACGCCGCCCACACCGAACGCGGCACGATCGACACCTTCGACCTCACCCACGCCTTCGCCCGCCGCCACGACTTCGACCGCGGCTACGGCCCGGCCGCCAACCGGATGCTGCGGCTGATCCGCGAGGGCGGCGACGCGAAGCGGCTCGCCGCCGAACTCTTCGACGGCCAGGGCTCGTACGGCAACGGCGCCGCGATGCGGGTCGCCCCGCTCGGCGCCGCGTACGCCGAGGACCTGGACGAGGCCGTCCGGCAGGCGGCCCGGACTGCGGTGGTCACCCACACCCACCCGCAGGCGGTGGACGGCGCGATCGCGGTCGCGGTGGCGGCGGCTCTCGCGGTCCGGGCGCGGACCGAGACCATGACGCCGAAGACCTTCCTGGGCAGGGTCGCCCACCACACTCCGCTGGGCGCCGTCCACGACGGCCTGACCGAGGCGATCGGGCTGCTCGCCGAACCGGACCTCCGGGTCGCCGCCCACGTACTCGGCAACGGCAGCCGGACGTCGGCTGCCGACACCGTCCCCTACGCCCTGTGGTGCGCCGCCCGCCGGCTGACCGACTACCGGGCCGCGGTGTGGGAGGCGATCGCAGCGGGCGGGGACATGGACACCGTCGCGGCGATCACCGGGGGAGTGGTCGCCGCCCGCACCGGCACGCGCGGCATCCCGGCCGCGTGGACGGCCGCGCGCGAGCCGCTGCCCGGTTGGGCGTTCCCGGAGCCGGACAGCATCCCCGACGGCCGGGGCCGTGAGGAGATGCTGGTGCCGCGTCTCTTCCCGGTCCCGGACGTGGTGTGGACCGACGAGCAGTGGCAGCGCATCCGGACCGGGTCCGATCCGGCCGCGATGGACCACCGCTGGCAGGTCCTCACCTATGAGGGCACCCTGCGGCTGTGCCACCCGGACGGCCCGGCCCGCTGGGAGGTGACCGTCGCCCGCGTCCGGAACGGCTGGCGCCCGGTCTCCGCCGTCGCCGAGACGGCCCACCACCGGTTCCCGACGGACGCGGACCGGAGCCCCCTGCTCCTCGCTCGGCTCCTGAGGAACGCCGCCGACGGTGAGTGGTCCCCGGTCAGGCCGTGATCATCAGCTGCCCGGCGCCGCTGCCGCCCTGTCTAAGGCACTCCTGGTTGATCGCCGGATCCGGGGCGCTCGGCGAGGTGGCGGCGGCGATCCGCATCTCGATGATGTCCCGGACGGCCGGCCACTCGGCGTCGAGGATCGAGTAGAACGCGGTGGACCGGACCACCCCGTCCAGCCCGCGCGAGTGGGCCCGGCGCACGCCCTCGCCCGTCGCGCCGAGCCGCTCGATCGCGGCGCGCGAGCGCAGGTTGCGGGCGTCCGCGCGCAGGGAGATCCGCTGCACGCCCCAGGTTTCGAAGGCGTGGCGCAGCATCAGCAGCTTGGCCTCGGTGTTGATGCCGGTGCCCTGGGCGCGCGGCGAGAGCCAGGTGTTGCCGATCTCGGCGGCGTCCGGGACGGCCGTGGCGGGATCGCCGAACGGCACACCGGGCACCGGCGGCCACACCATCGGGCCCTGCCAGTAGTCCAGTTCCAGGAACCGGGTGGAGCCGACCACCCGGCCGTCGGCGACGTTCACCGTCGCGAACGGCAGCGACCGTCCCGAGGCCTGGTCGGCGAGGGCCCGCGCGATGTAGTCGCGGGCCGCTTCCAGGCCGTGCGGAACGGGGGTGAAGGCGTAGGTCGTACGGTCCTCGGCGCCGGCCTTGGCGATGGCCTCGGCGTGGTGCGCGGCGAGGGGCTCCAGCCGCACGGTGCGGCCGGTGAGGATGACAGGTACGGGCACGGAACCTTCGGTCCTTCATCGGTCGGAGGGCGCCTCCCGGGCCGGGGTGCGGCTCGGGATGCGGTTTCGGGGTTCGCCCCGGCCCGGGTCCGTCCGCCCGGGTAGCCGTGCGCGCCGGAGGATCCGGTCGGGCGGGGCGGGGGCGGCGGCCCGGAACGGGCGGCGCGGGGTGCCGGAACGGACACGGGTCCTCGGACCGGTCCGGCGGGAAGTGCGAGGGGACAGTGTGCGTCCGCGAAATGGCCGAGAAGGAAACGAGAGCGCGAAGGGAAGCAGGCGGCCAGGTGAAGGCAAGATGCGTCGTGGGTGGCTGGCCGAGCACCGGACCGGGACGTGGCCGACGGCGTTACGGACGACGTGACGACGACGCGACGATGCGAGGCAGCGAGAGGACGATACCCGCCAGAAGGCGGTGCGTCACTTCGCGGCGCGCGAATGGCGGCGCGGCCTGTTGCGGCGCACCTCGGAACGGGCCCTCGCAGGCCTGTGACCAGGGGATCTTCCGTCGGGTGCGATCATGGTCCGGAGGGGTCGGCCGAGGCTCCGGACGAGTCGTCCGGCGTGGCGGGAATTCCGGCGGTGCCCGGCACGCTGGACAGGACGAGAAGCCGGTCGGACGACGAGCAGAGAACGGGGTTGGGTGCGCGGTGCGTGACTTCCAGGCGCTGTACGAGCTGGATCAGCAGGGCGTGGCCGCGGTGGCCACCGCCACCGCGCAGTTGCGCGACACCGGCGCCGGCTTGGTGCTGCTCCAGCACTTCGAGGGCTTCATGGACGCCGGCGAGGCCGGCGGCCAGGTGGTGGCCCACCTGCTGGAGACGGGATCGCCGCAGGTGGTGGCCCGTTTCGACCACGACCGGCTGGTCGACTACCGGGCCCGCCGTCCGGCGATGGTGTTCGACCACGACCACTGGACGTCCTACGACCCGCCGGAGATCCTGCTCCAGCTCGTCCACGACGCCGCCGGCGCGCCGTTCCTGCTGCTCACCGGCCCCGAGCCGGACGTGGAGTGGGAGCGCTTCGCGCGCGCCGTCCGCGAGCTGGTGGAGCGCTTCGAGGTCCGCCTGTCGATCGACTTCCACGGCATCCCGATGGGGGTGCCGCACACCCGCCCGGTCGGCCTGACGCCGCACGGCAACCGGCTCGACCTCGCGCCCGGGTACCCGCAGTGGTTCGAGCAGGCCCAGGTCCCGGGCAGCGCGCAGGCGCTGCTGGAGTACCGCCTGGCCGAGGCCGGGCACGACGTCCTGGGCTTCGCCGTGCACGTCCCGCACTACGTGGCCCGCTCGGCCTACCCGGCGGCGGCCGTGCTCGTCCTGGAGGCGGTGCAGTCCGCCACCGGGCTGGTGCTGCCCGGCACCCGGCTGCGCGAGCGGGTCGGCGAGGTCTACGCCGACATCGAGGAGCAGCTGACCCACGGGGACGGCGAGTTGCGTTCGGCGATCCGCGGCATGGAGGGCCAGTACGACGCGGTGGCGGGCTCCGAGGACCGGGAGAGCCTACTGGCCGAGCCGGTCGACCTGCCGTCGGCGGACGAACTGGGTCGGCGCTTCGAGCAGTTCCTGGCCGAGCACGAGCGCGGCGCGGAGTAGTCGGGAGCGGGCGCGGAGCCGGCTCCTCCGGCGCGGCCCCGGGGGCCCTGACGGGAACGCGGATTCCCCTTGGGAGGATTTCGCGGAGGCGGGAGTCATCGTCGACGGCCGCTCGTTGGAGCCCGAGGTGCCCGGGGGACGGGCTGCCGTGAGGAGCCGACCGTGACTCGTCGTACCCCCGGGGGGATGCCATGCCCAGGACCACACGCCCGACCGTCGCCCTGACGGCCGGACTGGCCGCGCTGCTGCTGGCCGGATGCACCGGCGGAGGCGGTTCGGACAGCCAGGGGAAGGACCTCGCAGGCGCGGTGCCCGGCCGTGCGAAGGCCGGCGCCACCCCGTCGCCGACACCCACCCCGCCACCCACCGGCCCGTACGTCGCGCTCGGCGACTCGTACACGGCCGGCATGCAGATCCCCCCGCAGACCGGCGAGCCGCGCGGCTGCTCCCGCTCGGCGGTCAACTACCCGTCCCTGGTGGCCAAGGGCCTCGGGGTGGCGTCCGGGCAGTTCCGGGACGTCAGCTGCACCGGCGCCACCACCGTGGACCTGACCGCGGCGCAGGACACCGGCAACGGCAGCAACCCGGCCCAGCTGGACGCGCTGAGCGCGGACACCCGGCTGGTCACCCTCGGGATCGGCGGCAACGACGCCGGTTTCATGGAGGTCGTGACCGAGTGCGCCAAGGACAACCTGATGGACGTGGTGAAGGGCGTGATCAAGCAGACCCGCGCCGCCTCGCCCTGCCGTGACCACTACTCCTCCGCCGACGGCGCCGACGAGGTCCAACACAAGGTGGACGCGGCCGGCGACCGGCTCGGCGGGATCCTCCAGGACATCAAACGGCGCTCCCCGCAGGCCCGGGTGTACGTGATCGGGTACCCGACGCTGCTGCCGGCCGAGCCGTCGGGCTGCCTGCCGGTGCTCGGCAAGACCGTGGCCGCCTCCGACCTGGGCTTCCTCTCGGAGAAGGAGCAGCAGCTCAACGGCATGCTCAAGAAGCACGCGGAGGCGGCCGGAGCGGTGTTCGTGGACACGGCCGGGCCCTCGGCCGGGCACGACATGTGCGCGGGGGAGGACCAGCGCTGGGTCGAGCCGCCGTTCCCGGCCCGCGGAATGGCGCCGATCCACCCGAACGCCAAGGGGCAGGAGGCGGTGGCCGGCGTCGTCCTCAAGGCGCTCCGGGGCTGAGCCGTCCGGGTGAGGAGGATTCACCGGGACGGGCACCCGCGCGCCGCGCGGCGTTCACGCCCCGGCCCGCGCTCCTTCGCGCGCGGCATACCCCGCGTGTCAGGGGCGCGGCGTACCGTGAGTGCCATATGGATGACACCACGCACCGCCTCGCCGCCCCGATCCCGTACGACCACGCCGCCGAGGCCCGCTGGGTCCCCGAACCCGACAAGCGCCCGGGTCGTACGGCGTTCCAGCGCGACCGCGCCCGGGTGCTGCACTCGGCGGCGCTGCGCCGGCTGGCCGGCACCACCCAGGTGGTCGCCCCGATGCGCAGTGACTTCCCGCGCACCCGGCTCACCCACTCCCTCGAATGCGCCCAGGTCGGGCGGGAGTTGGGCGCGGCCCTGGGCTGCGACCCGGATCTGGTGGAGACGGCCTGCCTGGCCCACGACATCGGCCACCCGCCCTTCGGCCACACCGGCGAGGAGGCCCTCGACCAGGCCGCCGAGGAGTGCGGCGGCTTCGAGGGCAACGCCCAGTCGCTGCGCATCCTGACCAGGCTCGAACCCAAGCGCTTCGCCCCCACGGAGGAGCCGTCGACCCGGCTCGCCCCCTGGCCCGGCCGCAGCGTCGGCCTCAACCTGAGCCGCGCCGCGCTCGACGCCGCCACCAAGTACCCGTGGACCAAGGGCACCCACCCGAGCGACCCGGCCTCGCCCAAGTACGGCGTCTACGCCGACGACCTGCCGGTCTTCCGCTGGCTGCGGGCCGGATCCCCGGCCGGGCGCAAGTGCTTCGAGGCCACCGTGATGGACTGGTCCGACGACGTGGCCTACTCCACCCACGACGTCGAGGACGGCCTCCAGGCCGGCCACATCGACCCGGCCGTGCTGCGCGCCCCGAGCGAGCGCGCCGAGCTCTTCAAGGTCGCCGAGCGCTACGCCCCCGACGCCGAGCCGGAGGAGCTGGCCGCCGCCCTGGACCGACTGCTCGCCCAGGAATGGTGGCCCCGCTCGTACGACGGCACCGCGCGCGACCGGGCCGGGCTCAAGGACCTCACCAGCCAGCTGATCGGCCGCTTCTGCCTGGCCGCCGAGCAGGCCACCCGCGCCCGCTACGGCCCGGGCCGGCTCACCCGCTACGCCGCCGAGCTGGTGGTGCCGCGGGACGTCCGGCTGGAGTGCGCGGTGCTCAAGGCGGTCGCCGTCCGCTTCGTCATGCAGCGCGACGAGCAGGCCCAGCTGCGGGCCCGCCAGCGGATCGTGATCGCCGAGCTGGCGTACGTCCTCACCCAGCGCGCCCCCGAGGGCCTGGACCCGGTGTTCGCCGCGATGTACCGCGAGGCCGAGGACGACGGCGCCGCCCTGCGCACGGTCATCGACCAGATCGCCACCCTGACCGACGCCTCGGCCCTGGCCCTGCACGCCAAGCTCGTCGGCGCGGCCTGGGCGTAGCCGGTCCGCCGTTCGAACCGACCCCTCGACCCCTCGACCCGACCCCTCAACCCGGCCGGGTTAACCCGGCCGGTTAACCCGGCCGCCCCAGTAGACTTCCGGGGTGGCCGGGCGGATCAGGGACGAAGACGTACAGGCGGTGCGCAGCGCACTGCCGATCGACGCGGTGGTCGGCGACTACGTACAGCTGACCAATGGTGGCGGTGGCGAGTACAAGGGCGTCTGCCCCTTCCACGACGAGAAGTCCGCCTCGTTCTACGTGAACCCCGCCAAGGGCGTGTTCCACTGCTTCGGCTGCCAGGAGAACGGCGACACCATCGCCTTCCTGATGAAGATCGAGCACTTCACCTTCGCCGAGGCCGTCGAGCGGATGGCCGCCCAGGCCGGCATCACACTGCGCTACGAGGAGGGCGGCTACAGCCCCCGCCACCAGCAGGGCGAGCGCACCCGCCTGGTCGAGGCGCACAAGGTGGCCGCCGCCTACTACCGGGAGCAGCTGACCTCGCCGGAGGCGGAGATCGGTCGCCGCTTCCTGGCCGAGCGCGGCTTCGACGAGGAGGCGGCCGCGGCCTTCGGCGTCGGCTACGCCCCGGTCGGCTGGGAGCACCTGGTCCGCTACCTGCGCGGCAAGGGCTTCACCGACAAGGAGATCCTGCTCGGCGGCCTGGCCTCGCAGGGCCAGCGCGGCGGCCTGATCGACCGTTTCCGGGGCCGGCTGGTCTGGCCGATCCGGGACATCGCCGGCGAGGTGGTCGGCTTCGGCGCCCGCCGCCTGCGCGAGGACGACAACGGCCCGAAGTACCTGAACACCCCCGAGACGCCGATCTACAAGAAGTCCCACGTGCTGTACGGCATCGACCTGGCGAAGAAGGAGATCGCCAAGTCGGGCCGCGCGGTGGTGGTCGAGGGCTACACCGACGTGATGGCCTGCCACCTCGCCGGGGTCACCTCGGCGGTGGCCACCTGCGGCACCGCCTTCGCCGAGGACCACATCAAGATCATCCGTCGGCTGCTGATGGACACCTCGCAGTACCGGGGCGAGACGGTCTTCACCTTCGACGGCGACGCGGCCGGCCAGAAGGCCGCCCTGCGGGCCTTCGAGGACGACCAGAAGTTCGCCGCCAAGACCTCCATCGCGGTGAGCCCGGGCGGCATGGACCCGTGCGAGCTGCGCCTGGCCCAGGGCGACGAGGCGGTCAAGCAGCTGATCGACAACCCGGTCCCGCTGTTCGAGTTCGCACTGACCTCGGCGGTGGCCCGGCACCGGGTGGACACCCCGGAGGGGCGCTCGGCGGCACTGGAGGAAGCGGCCCCGATCGTCGCCAAGATCAAGGACCGCTCGATCCAGCACGAGTACGCCGTCCGGCTGGCCGGCATGCTCGGCATCCTGGACGAGCCCTTCGTCGTCCGCAGGGTCTCCCAGCTGGCCCGCTGGGACCGCGAGCGCCAGCAGAATCCCCGCGGTGCCGCGCAGCGCCGCCCCGAACCGGTACAGCCGCCGCGCCCCGCGCAGCAGGCCTTCCGGCTCAACCCTCGTGACCCGGCCCAGTTCGTCGAGCGCGAGCTGCTCAAGTTGGCCCTGCAGCACCCGGACCTGGTCAGCCCGGCCTTCGACCACTACGGCGACGACGAGTTCCCGACCCCGCCGTACACCGCCGTCCGGCAGGCCGTCGCCAAGGCCGGCGGGGCCGCGTACGGGGCGACCCTGCCGGACTTCACCAGCGCGGTGCGCGAGGCGTCCCCGGACGACCGGGTGCGCTCGCTGGTCACCGAGCTGACCGTCGAGCCGGTGCGCTCGCGCCGCAAGGTGGACGCCGTCTACGCGGGGGAGTTCCTGGTCAAGCTTCGCCTGCTGGCCGTCGACCGCAGGATCGCCGAGGTCCGCGGCTACCTCCAGCGGCTCGGCCACCGGGCCGACACGGAGCAGCTGCACGCGGTGCAGACCGAGCTGTGGCAGCTCCAGCAGTACGGCGATCAACTGAAGAGCCGGGGCGCCGCCGCCCTGTAGCACTCGCTGCACAGAAAGTCGGCGCACGAGTCTCGGCCACGGAGTGTGGCGTACCGCACACTGGAGGGCGTCTCACCTCCGTACAGCGCGGGTCCGCCAGAGTCGCGCCCGCCCCGAGGGGATGCCCGTGGAGCAAGGCCTCGCCGCAGCGACCACCACCAGCACGAGAGCGAACCCCGCCGAACCGGCGGGGGAGCAGGAGACCGACCACGGCCGGGCCGGGGCAGCGCCCCCGGACGGCGCGCGCGTCCCTGCCCAGGGCCTGCCGGAAGGCCACCCGGACAGCCCGGAGCCCGAGCCCGAGCCGGAGCCGGAGCCCGAAGCGGACACCGGCGGCGATGCCGAGCGCCCTGCCGACCACGATGCCGACGCGGCGGACGAGCGCCGCGAGCCGGCCGACAGCAGCGGGCCGGGCGCCGACCTGCTGCGCCAGTACCTGCGCGAGATCGGCCGGATCCGCCTGCTCACCGCCGCCGAGGAGGTCGAGCTGGCCCGCCGGGTCGAGGCCGGCCTGTTCGCCGAGGAGCGGCTGAACGGGGCCCCGCCGTCCGACCCGTTGGCCGGGCAGCTGGACACCCTGGTGGTGCGGGGCCGGATCGCCAAACGCCGGCTGATCGAGGCCAACCTGCGCCTCGTCGTCTCCGTCGCCAAACGCTACGTCGGACGCGGGCTGACCCTGCTGGACCTGATCCAGGAGGGCAACCTGGGCCTGATCCGGGCGGTGGAGAAGTTCGACTACGCCCGCGGCTACAAGTTCTCCACCTACGCGACCTGGTGGATCCGCCAGTCGATGAGCCGGGCCCTGGCCGACCAGGCCCGGACGATCCGGGTGCCGGTCCACGTGGTCGAGCTGATCAACCGGGTGGTCCGGGTCCAGCGGGGCCTGCTGCAGGAACGCGGCCTGGAACCGACGGCGGCCGAGATCGGCGCCGCCCTGGGACTGACCGAGGAACGGGTGCGGGAGCTGCTCCGGCTGGCCCAGGAGCCGATCTCGCTGCACACCCCGGTCGGCGAGGAGGACGACGTCGCGTTCGGCGACCTGATCGAGGACGCCGACGCCGCCTCACCCGCCGAGTCCGCGACCTTCCTGCTGCTGCGCCAGCACCTCGACGCGGTGCTGGCCACCCTGGGCGAACGGGAACGCCAGGTCGTCCAGCTCCGCTACGGGCTGGACGACGGCCGCCCGCGCACGCTGGAGGAGATCGGCGCGGTGTTCGGCGTGACACGGGAGCGGATCCGTCAGATCGAGTCGAAGACGCTGGTCAAGCTCCGCGACCACGCCTTCGCCGAGCAGCTGCGCGGGTACCTCGACTAGGACGGTGTCGGCGAGTCGCTCGGGGCTGCCGGGGCCGTCGCCGGGGTCGTGGCCGGTGTGGTGGCCGCACCCGCTCCGGTGCCCGGCGGCGGCGAGGCGGGGCCGATCGGGATCGGGGTCGAGGCCACCACGGCGGCCAGGTCGAAGATCTCCTCGGTGCAGCGGTCTCCGCCCGGCTGGTGTCCGCAGAGGTGGAAGCCGATCGTCGGGTCCGCCGCGTTCAGCATGTTCGAGTAGTTGTCGTAGCCGTAGTGGATGAGGGCCTGCTCGCTGTCACCCGTGCTGTTGATGATCGTCGCGAAGTCGTTCGGCTCGCCCTCGGTGATCGCGGCCCACGCGGCCTGGCACGTCTGGCTGTACCGGAGGTAGATGACCACCTTGCCGATGACGTCGGTGTACAGGGTCCGCGCGTCCTTGCCGCAGCCGGTGTACTTGGGGTCCCGGTGGTCGCAGCCGAGGGCCTGGCAGGTGGGAGCGGCGGGGATGGGCTTGCCGGTGGTGCCGGTGGTGCCGGTGGCGGCCGGGGACGTGGTCGGGACCGGTTCGGCGACCGCCGTCGGCTGACCCTCGTGCCGGGCGGCGCGCAGGCCGACCAGCACCAGCAGGGCTGCCAGCACCGCCGCGCCGGAGACCAGCGCCGCCGGGCGCCGCCACCAGACGACGGGGGCGGGCTCCGGATCCTGGCCGGTCACCAGCGCCTCGTCCGGTTCCCCGGCGGACGCCTCGCCGTGCGACGCCTCGTCGGAGGTCACACCGGGCTCGTCGGAGGACGGCACACCGGTTTCGCCGGGGGACGGCCCACCGGGCGGCGGCTCCGCGGCCGGGGAGTCCCGCGCCGACGGCTCGGCCGGTTCCCCCGGCACCGCCGCCCGCTCCCACAGCGCCCGCAGAGCGGCCCCGTCGCAGTCCACTGTCCCGATCAGCGCGTCCAGTGCCTGCTCGGTGACGACCCGCTTGCCGTTCAGCCAGCGCTCCCAGGAGGCCCGGCTGTAGTGCGTGCGGGTGGCCAGCTCGGACAGTGAGAGTCCGGCGGCGTCCTTGATGGCCCGGAGTTCCTCGGCCAGGCTTCTGGCGGGCTCGGACAGCTCCTCGGGCAGGTTCTTCCAGGCGGAACCCATGCGGCCTTCCAAAGATCAGGGACGGAACGGGGGAGGGAGACGGGCGGAACGGGCTCCGGCCCGGGCCGTTCGGGTGTCTCCGTTGTCTCCAACCTCATCGGCCTGGCGTCTCAATCCCCTGGTCATGGCGCTGAGACGGACGGAAGTGTCTCACAAGCCCCGGAGACGCTCGAACAGTTATCCGGCCATCGTGCAGAGTTCTCTCACCGGAGCGGTTGGCCGCCCGGTGGGTTCGTCGGATACCGGACGGTCACGTGCCGTTCGTCCGAAATCCGTCCCGGTTCCCCCACCGAGCCGGGGCAGCCTCGCGGGGGGAGGCTGCCCCGGCCCGTCCGGGACAGTCCGGCGGGAGGGCGCTTCACTGCGCCCTCCCGCCGTGACGTTCCCGTGGTGTTCCCGTCGATGTCCCGCGGCGTTCGCTCAGTGGTGGAAGCCCGACCGGGCCGGCACCCCGAGCTCCTTGAGCGGGACGGGCTGGCGCCGCAGTTCCGGCACCAGCCGGTGGAGGTCGGCCAGCAGCAGGTCGCCGAGGTCCCGGGAGAAGCCGTTGCGGCAGACCACCCGGAGCACCGACAGGTCCTCCCGGTTCGCCGGGAAGGTGTACGCGGGCACCTGCCAGCCGCGCTCGCGCAGCCGCCGCGAGACGTCGAACACGTCGAACGGGACGTCCCCTTCGGTGGTGAAGGCGAACACCGGCAGCTGGTCGCCGCGGGTCAGCAGCCGGAAACAGTCCAGCGCGCCGATCTCCCCGGCCAGGTAGGTGGCGACATCGCGGGAGGCGCCCTGGACGGCCCGGAAGCCCTCCCGGCCGAGCCGCAGGAGCACGTAGTACTGGGCGATCACCTCGGCGCCGGGACGGGAGAAGTTGAGCGCGAAGGTCGGCATCTCGCCGCCGAGGTAGTTGACCCGGAAGACCAGTTCCTCCGGCAGCGCCGCCTGGTCGCGCCAGAGCGCCCAGCCCACGCCCGGGTAGACCAGGCCGTACTTGTGCCCGGAGGTGTTGATCGAGGCCACCCGGGGCAGCCGGAAGTCCCACACCAGCCCGGGGTCGAGGAAGGGCGCCACCATGCCGCCGGAGGCGCCGTCCACGTGCACCGGGACGTCGATGCCGGTGCGCTCCTGGAACGCGTCCAGGGCCGCGCAGATCTCCGCGATCGGCTCGTACGAACCGTCGAAGGTGGAGCCGAGGATGCCGACCACGCCGATGGTGTCCTCGTCGCAGAGCGCGACCGCCTGTTCGGCGTCGAGGTGGAAGCGCTCGCCCTCCATCGGCGCGGTGCGCGCCTCGACCTCCCAGAAGTTGCAGAACTTTTCCCAGCACACCTGCACGTTGACGCCCATCACCAGGTTGGGCCGGGCCCCGGCCGCGTAGCGGTCGGGGTTGCGGCGCATCCAGCGGCGCTTGAGCGCCATGCCGGCCAGCATGCAGGCCTCGCTGGAGCCGGTGGTGGAGCAGCCGACCGCGGTGTCCGGGTCGGGGGCGTGCCAGAGGTCGGCGAGGATCGCCACGCAGCGCCGCTCCAGTTCGGCGGTCTGCGGGTACTCGTCCTTGTCGATCATGTTCTTGTCGAGGCACTCGGTCATCAGCCGGTTGGCCTGCGTCTCCATCGACGTGGTGACGAAGGTGGCCAGGTTCAGCCTGGCGTTGCCGTCCAGCATCAGCTCGTCGTGGATCAGCTGGTACGCGGTCTCGGCCGGCACGGGGCCGTCGCCGAGCCGGTGCAGCGGCGGGGCCAGCTTCATCGCGCCCAGCGGGTCGGCGGCGGCCGTGAACGGAGCGACGCTCAGCCGGCGGTCCCCGGCGGCTCCCTTGTGCAGCGCCATGGCATCCTGCCGCCCTTCGTGTCGGTGGTTGTGTCCCGTCCCACGCTGCCACCGGGCGCCGGGTGACGCATCTTCACCGGCTGCTACCCCGAGCGGCGGTCGAGCGCCACCCCGAGCGGCGGGCCGGCGCCACCCGGCCGGGACATCAGCGCCACCCCCGGCGGGCGGTCAGGCCGCCGTCTCCGGGTGGATCTGGCCGCGGGCGGCCCGGTACTGCCGGCGCACCGCCGAACCGATCGCCAGGTCCTGCTCCCCGTCGGGCTCAACGGTCTCGGCGTCCGGCAGCTCCCACTCCGGCGGCTCCGGGGTGCCCGCCAGCGCCCAGGCGGCCTGCCGGGCGGCCCCGCGGGCGGCGTGCGCGCCCGGCGGCGGCACCACGACCGGGACGCCGAACAGCATCGGGGCGATGTGCCGGACGGCGGGCAGCCGCCCGGCCGTGCCGAGCAGGAACACCCGGTTGATTCCGACGCCCTGGGCGCGCAGCACGTCCAGCGCGTCCGCGATGTTGCACAGCATGCCCTCGACGGCGGCCCGGGCCAGGTGCTGAGGGGTCATCGCGTCGGCGCGCAGGCCGGTCAGGGTGCCGGCCGCGTGCGGCAGCGCGGGGGTGCGCTCGCCGTCCAGGTACGGCAGCAGCACCAGCCCGTACGCGCCGGGGGAGGAGTGCAGGGCGAGGTCGCTCAGGCCCTCCAGTTCCAGGCCGAGCATCGCGGCGGTGGAGCGCAGCACCTGGGCCGCGTTGAGGGTGGCGACCATCGGCAGGTGCCGGCCGCTGGCGTCGGCGAAGGAGGAGACCAGGCCGGAGGCGTCCACCACGGCCTCCTCGTGCACCGCGAAGATCGTCCCGGCGCTGCCGAGCGAGACCACCGCGTCGCCCGGGCGCAGGCCCAGGCCCAGGGCGGCGGCCATGTTGTCGCCGGTGCCGGCCGAGATCAGCAGGCCCTCGGGGGTGTGCCCGGCGGGCTCGGCGGGGCCGAGGACGTCGGGCAGCTTGAGTTCGTGGCCGAGGGCAAGTTCGACCAGGTCCTGGCGGTACTCGCTGGTGATCGGCGACCAGTAGCCGGTGCCGGAGGCGTCGCCGCGGTCGGTGGTGCGGCGCTTGGGGTGGCCGAGCAGCTGCCAGACCAGCCAGTCGTGCGGCAGCAGCACCTCGGCGACCCGGCGGGCGTTGGCCGGCTCGAACTCGGCCAGCCAGCGCAGCTTGGCGATGGTGTACGTCGGGGCGGGCACGGCGCCGATCGCGGCGGTCCAGCCGGCCGGGCCGCCGAGGGCGTCCAGCAGCTTGGCGGCGGCGCCGCTGGAGCGCGGGTCGTTCCACAGGATCGCGGGCCGGACCTGTACCCCGCCCGCGTCCAGGCCGATCATGCCGTGCTGCTGCGCGCTGACGCCGATCGCCCGGACGCCCTCCAGCAGGCCGCCGGCCGCGGCGTCGCCGAGCGAGTGCAGCCAGACCTGCGGGTCGGCCTCGCCGGGGCGCAGGTCCTGGTCCTCGGGGACGGGGTGCGGCGCCTTGCCGGAGCGCAGGACGGCGCCGGTTTCCGTGTCGCACGCGACGATCCGGGTACGGCTGGTCGAGCTGTCTATCCCCGCGACGATGGCCATGTCGAGATCATGCCTCAGCCCGGCCCGGGACGCGTCCGGGCCGGGTGAGCCGTTGCCGCTTCGCGACCCCGCGTTGGGGCGCGCTTTGCCGTGGCATCACCGCCCCGTCACGGGCGGAAGGTACCCCAGCCGTCGTCCTCCGTCCGGGCCCGGTTGAAGTACGGCACCCGGTCGGTGACGGCCGACGGCAGCCGGTCGCCGACCCGGTCGGCGACCGCGCCCGCGGCCTTCCCGGCCACCGCGCCGGCCTGGTGCTTCGCCCGGTCGGCGGCGCCCTGCACCGTGGGGTTCTCGGCGATCTGCCGGGTGACCTTGGCGATCTGCTCGTAGCGCTGACGCCCGGCCCGCGAGCCGAGTACGTAGCCGGCCGCGAACCCCGCGGCCAACGACAGCTTCCACATGGTCGGATCCACCCTCTCCTGGCGGCCTTCTGCCGCATTGCCCTACCCGTCCGTCGGGACGGCGAACCGTCGTCCGCGTCCCCAGCATCCCCGGGAGCGGCTGCGGGCGCGCGCGGGGCACGCCGGGCGGCAACCCCGGGGCAACCGGCGAAAGCGATTGGCGGACCACCCCCCCGAGTGCGCTAATGTATGTCCCGCAGCGAGCGCCACGGAGTCCGGGAAACCGGAGGCCGGGGCGGAAGCCGATCCCCCATAGCTCAATTGGCAGAGCAGCCGACTGTTAATCGGCAGGTTATTGGTTCGAGTCCAATTGGGGGAGCTCGGGACGAGGCCCTCCGGGTCCTCTGCCCGCCCGTGGTACGGAAGTCGAGTGCCGCGATCCCGCATAGCTCAATTGGCAGAGCAGCCGACTGTTAATCGGCAGGTTATTGGTTCGAGTCCAATTGCGGGAGCTGCACCGGGTGCGCCCGGTGACTGCTCAGAGCGAAGGCCCCTCGGTCGACCGGGGGGCCTTCGTGTTGCCGCCGCCCGGTGTCGCGTACGTCACACCGTGACGGCCGCCCCGGCGGGCCCCGGAATCAGGTGGTCGCCTTCCGGTAGAGGTCGGTCACCCGCTGGTCGAAGGCGACGCTGTACGAGGTGCCCGGGGTGTCCCCGCCCTCCTGATAGCCGCCGATCACGCCGACCACCGTGCCCTTCTCGGTCACCCACGGGCTGCCGCTGGTGCCGTCGGTGTAGCCGCCGCAGTCGAAGCGTTCCTGGGTGGCGCTCTGCGAGCGGGTCCGGACCGAGCAGGTGATCGGCTCGTCGCTCTGGTTCGGGTAGCCGGTCACCGAGACGGACAGCCCGAAGCCCTGCCCGGTGCCGATCGGGTTTCCGCCGACCGCGTCCTCGACCTGCCGGCCGTCCACCGTGCCCACCGTGACGAACGCCACGTCGTACTCCGGGTCGTCGTCGGACGCCCAGCGCGGGTCGACGGTGACCGACCGCACCGGCCAAGTCCCGTACGGGGTGGACCCGTTGCGGTAGCCCGGGGTGAACACCAGGCCGTCCAGCAGGCCGATCCGGCGGCTCTGCACACAGTGCGCCGCCGTCACCAGCAGGTTGTGCCGGGGGCTCTGCACGACACTCGCGGTGCACGCCCGGGGGCCCTGCGCGGTGTGGATGGAGAGCGTGCCGATCCGGTCCCGCGCGGGGCTCTGCTGCGCGACCTCGGCGGTCGGCGCCCCGTCCTGCCCGCCGCACGCGGTGCCGGCGGCGAGCAGCAGGGCGGCCAGCGCGGCCGTACGAACCGGGCGCGCGGGCCGTACCGGGCGGGGGGCCATCGGGGCTCCGTCTCGTTCCTCGGGGCGGGCACCGGGCCGTGCGTTCCGCCGTTCGTGAGGAAGATCTACCAGGCCGTGCCGGGCGGCGCCACCGTCGGGTTCCCGGTGCGGCGCCGGTCAGCCGGTGGCGCGGTCGTACAGCGCCTGGACGCGGTCGCCGAAGTAGCTGCTGTACGAGGTGTCCGGGCTGTCGCCGCCCTCCTGGTAGCCGCCGATCACGCCGACCACGGTGCCGGTCCTGGTGGTGGGGTCGAAGTCGGTGACCCAGGGGCTGCCGCTGGTGCCGCCGGTGTAGTCGGGGCAGTCGATCCGCAGCTGGGTGGGGCTCTGTTCGGAGGTGGTGTTGGAGCAGGTGATCGGGACGTCGCTGCTGCCCGGGTAGCCGGTGACCTTCACCGGGACCCGGTAGCCGCGGTTGACGCCCAGTCGGTTGGCGCCGAGCACCTGCTGGACCTGCTGCCCGTTCTGGGCCTGGACGACCGCGAAGGCGACGTCCATGTCCGGGTCGGCGTGGTCCTTCCAGCCGTCGTCGACGGTGACCGCCAGCAGCGGCCAGACGCCGCTGGGGGTGTCCCCGTCCCGGTAGCCGGGGACGAAGACCAGGTCGGCGCGCTGACCGAGCTTCGGGTCCCAGACGCAGTGGGCGGCGGTGACGATGAGGTTGAGCCCGGCGCTGTCGACCACGCTGGCCGTGCAGAAGTGGTCGCCGTCGGCGTTGCGGGTGAACACCGCGCCGACCAGGCCGTTGAGGACGCTGGGCTTGGCGGTGCGGGTGACTCCGGTGCGCCGGCCGACCGCCCCCTTGAACCGCTGCCTGCTCCAGCCGTGGCTGCTCCCCGAGGCGGCCGTGGCCGGTGCCGAGGTGACCGTGGGGACGCCCCCGCCGGGCCCCGCCGAGGTCGTGCAGCCCGCCGCGGCCAGCACCGTCGCGAACAGCCCGGCCACCACCCCCGCCCTACGTATCGTCATCCGCCCAGGCTGCCCCGGACGGGCGTCGCGCCGCCACCCGGGCTGCGCCGCCCGGAGAGGCGCGCGCCGTCCCGCACCCAGGTGCGCCCCCGGCGCGCACCACGGGTGATCGACCGGCTATGCTGCCCGGGACGGCCTCGCTGGGGCCGTCTGCTGCTGCCGTGGCCGATCGACCGGCGCGCGGCGAACCGGGGCGGTAGCTCAGCCGGTTAGAGCAGGGGACTCATAATCCCTTGGTCGTGGGTTCGAGTCCCACCCGCCCCACCTTCTCGATGCGCGACGAGTGCCGTACGAGCGCGTATGACCGTCCGCGGGCAGGCCCTGAGCCGGAGCTCCGCCGCCTGCGACGACGCGAGTCTAGGACGCGGCCACTCCCTTTCCCCGGGTGGCGCGCCGGAATTCACCCGCCTGTGGGCATCGGCCCCGGCGTCCCCTGGTGGCTCCCCGGCCCTGTGCCCCGTCGGCGCCCTGTCGGCGGCGCGTCGGTGTTCCCGGTGTCGGCCCCCTGGTGCGGTGCGCGGAAAAAGTGATATCACTTTGCCATCGGATGCGGACGCTCGTTGGAGGAGTCGGTCTCATGGCCACACCGCGTTTCACCGTCGAAGACGGACCTGCCCTGGACCTTCCGGTCCCCAAGATCACCGAGCGGCTCATCACCGGGGCCGCCGGGTTGCCGGTGCTCTTCGGTGCGCTGCTCGGCCTGGTCGCGGGGGCCGGGTCGATCATCGGCGGAGGGGTCCAACTGGCGGACGGGCAGCAGGGGTTGGGTGCCGGACTGATCGTCGTCGGGCCGCTGCTGCTGCTGGGCTCGCTGCTGACGCTGTGCGGGCTGACGGTGGTCTCGCCCGGTCAGGCCCGGGTGGTGCAGCTGCTCGGGCGCTACCGCGGCACGGTCCGTGCCGAGGGCCTGACCTGGATGAACCCGTTCACCAGCCGTCGGCACATCTCCCTGCGGATCCGCAACCACGAGACCGAGACCACCAAGGTCAACGACGCGGACGGCAACCCGATCGAGATCGCCGCCGTGGTGGTCTGGCAGGTCGAGGACACCGCGATGGCCATGTTCGAGGTGGACGACTACACCGACTTCGTCGCCATCCAGACCGAGACGGCCGTGCGGCACATCGCCAGCAGCTACCCGTACGACGCCCACCAGGAGGGGCAGTTGTCGCTGCGCGACGGGGCGGACGAGATCGCCCGCAAGCTCTCCGCGGAGATCGCCGCCCGGGTCGCCTCGGCCGGGGTGCGGGTCGTCGAGTCCCGGATCTCCCGGCTCGCCTACGCGCCGGAGGTCGCCCAGGTGATGCTGCAGCGTCAGCAGGCCGGGGCCGTGGTGGCCGCGCGCAGGCTGATCGTCGAGGGCGCCGTCGGTATGGTCGAGGAGGCGCTGGACCGGCTCGCCGAGCGCGACGTGGTGGAGTTGGACGAGGAGCGCAAGGCCGCCATGGTGAGCAACCTCCTGGTGGTGCTCTGCGGCGACCGCGGCACCCAGCCCGTCGTGAACACGGGCTCCCTCTACCAGTAAGGCGCGGCATTGGCGACGGAACGGAAGAAGATCCTGTTGCGACTGGACCCTTCAGTTCACGACGCACTCGCCCGCTGGGCCTCGGACGACCTGCGCAGCACCAACGCGCAGATCGAGTTCCTGCTCCGCCGCGCCCTCACGGACGCGGGCCGGATGCCCGGCGGTGCGAACCGGATTCCCCGGCGCGGACGCCCGCCCAGGGAGAGCCCGGAGGACGGCGAATCCGACGCCGAATGATCGGACGGTTCCACCCCACTGCCCACAGCTTTGGAGTCCACCATGGACGTGCCCGCCAATCTGCCGGAGAAGCTGTACCTGCTCGCCTACGACCCCGAGCGTGAGCGGCTCACCGCCACCGACCGGCTCGACCTGGTGCTGCGGGCGTCGGCGCTGGTCGAACTCCTGCGGCGCGGACTGATCCGGGACGACGGCCGGCACCCGGCCGCCGTCGAGGGGGTGCAGGCCGAAGGCCTCGACCCGCTCTCCGCCGCCCTGCTGGAGCAGATCCGGCAGGGGCGCCGGCGCAGCTGGCGGAGCTGGGTCGGCCGCAACCAGGGCTCGACGGCCCGCGCCGCACGGGTCGTCCGGAACGGCCTGGCGGCGGCCGGCCGGATCCGGATCGAGGAGCGCCGGGTGCTCGGGCTGTTCCCGTTCTCCCGGGTGATCCTGCCGGAGCCCCGGCTGCGCAAGTCGGTGATGGCGTTGGTCGGTTCGGCGCTGAAGGGCCCGCCCAGCCGGGTCGAACCGGCGGACGCCGCGCTGGTCGCGCTGGTCGACGCCGCCCGGCTGGGCTCGGCCCTGTCCTGGCGCCGGCGCCGCGAGTTCCGGGCCCGGATCGACAAGCTCGCCCCCGCAGCGGGCCCCGTCCCGCGCGCCCTGCGCCGGGCGGTCAACGCCAGCCGTGCCGACGGTTCGACGGGGGGCTGACCCACCCCTGCGCCGTGAGCCCGGTCGCCGATCCGGCGGTCGGGCTCCACGCTGCCCGGGGGCTATCCGCTGCCCGCACGCCCGGCCCGTACGCCTGGCCCGTACGCCCGGCCCGTTCGCCTGGCTCGTTCGGGCCGGCCCGTAAGCTGGCCGGGTGCTCGAACCCGCCCTGCTGCCGACCCCGCTGGTGGACTGCACCGACGAGGCGTTCGCCCGGGCCGGGGTGGAGCTGCGGCTCAAGCGGGACGACCTGCTGCACCCGACCGTTCCCGGCAACAAGTG
Organism: Kitasatospora sp. NPDC033851; assembly: GCF_055576085.1. NCBI lineage: Bacteria > Bacillati > Actinomycetota > Actinomycetes > Kitasatosporales > Streptomycetaceae > Kitasatospora > Kitasatospora sp. NPDC033851. The sequence goes on from NZ_JBVIRL010000008.1 coordinate 128,099, forward strand.
GCGCAAGCTCGCGCCCAACCTGGCCGCCGCCGTCGAGCGGGGCCACACCCGGCTGCTGACCTTCGGCGGCGCGTACTCGACCCACCTGCGGGCCGTCGCGGCCGCCGCCGGGGCACTCGGGCTGGAGAGCGTCGGACTGGTTCGCGGCGAGGAGTTGGCGGACCGGCCGCGCAACTGGTCGCTGCGGGCCGCCGAGGCGGCGGGGATGCGGCTGGAGTTCCTGACCCGGGCCGCGTACCGGGAGGCCACCGGCCGAGCCGGCAGCGCGGACCCGACGGACGACGGCGCCCCGCACGACGGCGGTACGGACGACGGCCTGCAGCGCCGCTGGGGCCCCTGCCTGGTGCTCCCGGAGGGCGGCTCCAACGCCCTGGCCGCCGTCGGCGCGGCCGCGATCCCGGCCGAACTGCCCGATCTGGGCGCACGCGACGTGGTCTGCTGCCCGGTCGGCACCGGCGGCACGCTGGCCGGCATCGCGGCGGGCCTGCCGCCGGGCGCTCGGGCGCTCGGCGTGGCCGTGTTGCGCGGCGGCGAGGGGTACCTGGAGGCGGAGGTCGCCCGGCTCCATCTGGCCGCGTACGGACGCGAGTTCGACAACTGGCGGATCGACCACGCGCACCACGGCGGCGGCTACGGCCGGGTCCCGGCGGACCTGGCGGCCTTCGCCGAGCGGTTCGAGCGCCGCCACGGCGTCCCGGTGGAGCGGCGCTACGTCGCCAAGCTGCTCGCCGGGCTGGCCGACCTGGCCGGGGCGGGCGCCTTCCCGCGCGGCACCCGTCTCACCGCCGTGGTCACCGGGCTGCCGGACCCCGAGTAGCCGGGACCCCGGGTCCGGTGGCCGGTCAGCCGAAGGACAGGTTGGCGCACGGGTCGGTGTCGGCGTTGCGGGTGTTCTCCGCTATGCCGGTCGGGACGCCCCCGGTGGGGACGCCGCCGGTCGGCGCGCCGCCGGGCGTGCCGTCGGCCGCGGCACCGGGGGTCGCGGCGCCGGGGGTCGGGATCGGGGAGGACGCCGAGTCGATCCGGGTGCCCGCCGGCCGGTAGTCGGCGCCGAGCGTGACGGTGATCGACTCCGAGCCGGGCTCCTCGACCGCCTGGGCGCCGGGGAAGAGCGCCACCACCTGGTCGGCGGTGGCCTTCAGCGCGGGGTCGTACGCGATCCGGGTGACCTGGTGTCCCGGGGAGTTGGAGCCGAGCGTGACGTTCCGGAAGCCCCTCCCCTTGAGGGTCTCGCCGCCGGAGCCCGCCAGACCGGGGGTACCGACGCCGTTGACCACGGTGATCGGCGCCGCGGCCTGCTCGGGGGTCAGCGGCGTGTCGGTGCCGGCCGTCGCGCCCGGGCCGGCGGTGGGGGAAGAGGTCACCTGGCCCGTCCCGGCGGTGCTCTGCCCGTCCAGGGTGCGGTCCTCGCGCAGCAGCTTCCAGAGGGTGTCGGCGTCCGGCTGGACCAGCCGGATCCGCTCGCCGGCGAAGCGCCAGGGCGCGGTGACGAAGGTGACGTCGGACAGCTTGATGTCCTGCACCGAGCGGGCGAAGTCCACCAGCTTCATCGCGGTGCCCAGCCCCTCGTCCACGGTGAGCGACTTGGTGGCCGCGTCCGCCAGCGGCAGCAGGGTGGGCAGCGAGAAGCCCTGGCTCTGGACCTTCTTGATCATCGAGGAGAGGAAGGCCTGCTGGCGCTTCATCCGGCCTATGTCGGAGTTGTCGCCGATGCCGTGGCGCGCTCGCAGGTAGTCCACCGCGGACTGCCCGGAGAGCTTCTGCAGCCCCTTCTTCAGGTGGATGCCGAACTCGTTGACGTCGTTGGGCACGCAGGCCTCGACGCCGTCGACGGCGTCGGCCATCGCGGCCGCGCCCTTGAAGTCGACCACGACGGTGTGGTCGATCCGCAGCCCGGTGAGCTTCTCCACGGTGTTCTGCGTGCAGGCCGGGTTGCCCTTGGCGTCCTCGCCGACGGTGAAGGCGGAGTTGAACATCTGGTCGTTCTTGGGCGTCGTCCAGGCGCCGCTCGGCAGCCGGCAGGACGGGACGGTGACCAGGGTGTCGCGGGGGATGGAGACGCCGACGGCGTGCTTGTGGTCGGCGTAGATGTGCAGCACGATCGCGGTGTCCGAGTGGCCGACGCCCTCGTCGCCGCCGCCCAGCGCGTTGTTGCCGTCGCCGCGGGTGTCCGAGCCGAGCAGCAGCACGTTGACCGGCACGGAGGCGCCCGGGGTGGCCGGAACGGGGGACGGCGGGCGCTCGGTGGCGACGCCGCCCGCGTCGAAGGTGGTGATGTTGCTGTCCAGCCGGTGGTAGAACCAGGCCCCGGCACCCACGACCGACAGCACCAGAACGGCGGCCAGGCCGATGGCGGTCCGCAGGTAGCGGCGTCGGCGCGTGCTGCTGCTCATCCTCTGTGCCCCCCGTCTTCAGGTTTCTCGCGTTCGACGATTCGAACGTTAGACGTTCCGGGGGGCGGTTCGGTTACCCCCGATGGGCGAACGGATCGCCCGTCGGGCCTGTGATGCTGGTCACGCCCCGGGGCCGGCGGCGCCCGCGAGCATCCGCCGGAGCAGGTCGCGCAGGACCGTCCGCTCGTCCGGGCCGAGCGCGGCCAGCGGCTCGCGGGCGAAGTTCAGCGATTCGCGCAGCTCGGCGGAGGCCGCCGAGCCGGTGTCGGTGGCGGCGACCAGCTTGACCCGGCGGTCCTGCCGGTCGGCCTCGCGGGTGACGAAGCCGCGGGACTCCAGCCGGTCGACGATGCCGGTGATGTTGGACGGCTCGCAGCTGAGCGTCTGGGCGATCTGGCGCATCGGCATCGGTCCGCGCCGCAGCAGTGCGAGCACCTTGGCCTGGGCGCCGGTGAGCGAGCGGGCGGCGGCGGCGTCCTCGTACTCGCGGTGGAAGAGCGCGACCAGGTTGGCCATCAGGTCGACGACGTCGCGGGTGATCTCGTCGGGCTGCGGCGTGGCGTCCTGGGCCGGCTGAGTGTCCATGGTGCAGAGTCTACCTGAAAAGTTGACAAGATGAACCTTTCATGCCCATCGTTACTTAAGTTTCTCAACCTTTCATGCACCTGAACCGTAAGGAGCACGTCCCATGGCAGAGCAGGCCGCCCCCGCCACCGCCCGTGAATGGCACCTCGCCGCCCGCCCGGAGGGCTGGCCGGTGCCGACCGACTTCGCCCTGGTCGAGGCCCCGGTCCGGACCCCGGGTCCGGGCGAGATCCTGGTCCGCAACGTCTACCTCTCGGTGGACCCGTACATGCGCGGCCGGATGTCGGCCCGCAAGTCCTACGCGGAGCCGTACGAGCTCGACAAGCCGATGCAGGGCGGGGCGGTCGGCCAGGTCGTCGCCTCGCAGGCGGAGGGCTTCGCCGAGGGCGACTACGTGCTGCACTTCTTCGGCTGGCGCGAGTACGCGACGTTCGACGCCAGGACGGCCGTCAAGGTGGACCCGAACGCCGCGCCGCTCTCCACCTACCTCGGCGTGCTCGGCATGCCGGGTCTGACCGCGTACGCGGGGCTGACGCGGATCGCGGAGATCAAGGCCGACGACGTGGTGTTCGTGTCCGGCGCGGCCGGCGCGGTGGGCGGCATCGTGGGCCAGATCGCCAAGCTGAAGGGCGCGGCGCGAGTGATCGGCTCCGCCGGCTCGGACGAGAAGGTCAAGCTCCTCGTGGAGGAGTACGGATTCGACGCCGCGTTCAACTACAAGAACGGTCCGGTGGTCGAGCAGCTCCAGGCGGCGGCCCCCGACGGCATCGACGTGTACTTCGACAACGTGGGCGGCGAGCACCTGGAAGCGGCGATCGAGGTGATGAACCTGCACGGACGCATCGTGGTGTGCGGCATGATCTCGCAGTACAACGCCACCGAGCCCACTCCGGCCCCGCGCAACCTGGCGCAGATCATCGCCAAGCGCTTCCGCATGGAGGGACTGCTCGTCGGCGACCACTACGACCTCCAGCCGAAGTTCGTCGAGGAGGTCTCGGCGTGGGTGCGCTCGGGTGAGCTGGAGTACCGCGAGACGGTGACCCAGGGCATCGACAGCACCGCGGACGCCTTCCTCGACCTGCTGCGCGGCGGCAACACCGGCAAGATGATCGTCCGCCTGGACGGCTGACGCCGCGTCAGGACACCGACCGCCCCGCCGCCCCGACCGGGCACGCGGGGCGGTCTGTCGTCAACGGCTCGTCGTCAGCGGTTCGCCGTCAACGGTTCGCAGTCGGGCGCAGGGGATCCGGTCGCACTACCGCATTCCGGCCGGATCCGAAAGTGCGTCAGCCATCCTGCGGGGCGGCGCGGTACGGTGGTTCCGCCCGGCGATGGGGCCGTTCGGGGGAGAGATCCGGCCGAGGGGTAGACCTCGTTGAGGATTCGACTAGCATTGAGCGAAAGCCTGTCCGTTTTGCTCAATTTAGTGACTTAATGTCGGCTAACGTGGGTAACTGTGGATCAACTGCAGGCACGAGGCAGCTGGGGAAGGCGACCCTCGTCCACAGCCTGGAGGTCCCGGTGACGACACGTGGAGTTCTGTACATCCACTCCGCGCCCCGCGCGCTGTGCCCGCACGTCGAGTGGGCCGTCGCGGGGGTGCTCGGTGTGAGGGTGAGCCTGGACTGGATCCGCCAGCCGGCCGCACCCGCGCATTGGCGTGCCGAGCTCTCCTGGCAAGGGGAGCCCGGCACGGCCTCGAAGATCGCCTCCGCGCTGCGCGGCTGGCAGCTGATGCGGTACGAGGTGACCAGCGAGCCCTGCGCCACGGCGGAGGGGGAGCGGTACAGCAGCACGCCCACGCTCGGCATCTTCCACGCCGTCACGGGCATCCACGGCGACATCCTCATCCCCGAGGACCGGCTGCGCGCCGTCCTGCTGCGCGCCCGCAGCGAGGGGGCCGACCTGGAGGCCGAGATCGCCCGGCTGCTCGGCAAGCCCTGGGACGACGAGCTGGAGCCGTTCCGCTACGCGGGCGAGGGCGCGCCGGTGCGCTGGCTGCACCAGGTGGTCTGAGACCGGAGGGTACGACGAAGGGGCCGGCGCTCGCGGAGAGCGCCGGCCCCTTCGTACGGGCTGTTCGGGGCAGCGGGTGTCAGCGGGTGCGGAAGGCCAGCACCACGTTGTGGCCGCCGAAGCCGAACGAGTTGTTCAGCGCCGCGATCCGGCCCTCGGGCAGCTTGCGGGCCTCGCCGCGCACGATGTCCGCGTCCACGTCGTCGTCCAGGTCGTCGACGTTGATGGTCGGCGGGGCGAGGCGGTTGTACAGGGCCAGCACGGTGGCGACGGTCTCGACGCCGCCGGCGCCGCCCAGCAGGTGACCGGTCATCGACTTGGTGGCCGAGATGGCGATGTGGTCGAGGTCGTCGCCGAGCTCCTTGCGGAGCGCCTTCAGCTCGGCGGTGTCGCCCTGCGGGGTCGAGGTGGCGTGCGCGTTGACGTGCACGATCTCGGCCTTGTCCAGCTCGTTGCGCTCGAACAGGTCGGCCAGCGCGCGGGCCACGCCGGCGCCGGTCGGCTCGGGCTGGGCGATGTGGTGGGCGTCCGAGGACAGGCCCTGGCCCACGGCCTCGCAGTAGATCCGGGCGCCGCGCGCCTCGGCGTGCTCGACCGACTCCAGGACGACCACGCCGGCGCCCTCGCCCAGCACGAAGCCGTCGCGGGCCTTGTCGTACGGGCGGGAGGCGTGCTGGGGGTCGTCGTTGTTCTTGGACATCGCCATCATGCTGGCGAACGCGGCGATCGGCAGCGGGTGGATCGCCGCCTCGGTACCGCCGGCCACCACGACGTCGGCGCGGCCGGTACGGATCATCTCGATCGCGTAGCCGATCGCCTCGGCGCCGGAGGCGCAGGCGGAGACGGGGGTGTGCACACCCGCGCGGGCGCCGACCTCCAGGCCGACGTTGGCCGCCGGGGAGTTGGGCATCAGCATCGGGACGGTGTGCGGGGAGACCTTGCGGGCACCCTTCTCCCGCAGCACGTCGTACTGGTCGAGGAGGGTGGTCACGCCGCCGATGCCGGAGGCGATGACGGTGCCCAGGCGCTCGGGGGCGAGCTTGGAGGACTCGTCGGTGGCGGGGGTCTCGTAGCCGGCGTCGGCCCAGGCCTCGCGGGCGGCGATCACGGCGAACTGGGCCGAGCGGTCCAGCTTGCGGGCCAGCGGGCGGGGCAGGATCTCGCCCGGCTCGACGGCGGTGCGCGCGCCGATCCGAACCGGCAGTTCTTCGGCCCACTCCTCGGTCAGGGCCGCCACACCGGACTTACCGGCGACCAGGTTCTCCCAGGTGCCGGCGGCGTCGGCGCCCAGCGGCGTGAAGGCGCCGATACCCGTGACGACCACGGTGCGATTTTCAGCGGTCACTGGTTTCTTCTTCTCTCACGTGTGCGGGGGGTCGGCGGGAGCCGAGGACGGGCCCGGCCGGGCGCCCCCGGGGGGGGGGCCGGGCGGGGGGGGGGGGGGGCGGGGGGGGGGCGGCGGCCGGGGGGGGGGCCCCGGGGGGGGGGGGCGCCCCGCGCGCGGGGGGGCCGGCCCG
>NZ_JBVIRL010000008.1:134619-356000 GCF_055576085.1 Kitasatospora sp. NPDC033851
TTTCCCGGGCCCGGGGTTTTTTACTGCCCCCCGGGGGGGGGGGGGGGGGGGGCCGCCGGGGCGGGCCCCGGGGGGCCCCCCGGGGGGGGGGCCCGGGCGGGGGGGGGGGGCGGGCGGGGCGCCCCGCCCCGACGGGTCAGCCGTCCGAGGTGCTCAGGGCACCTCGGACGGGCTGGCCGAAGCGAACGAGTCGATCGCTCAGGCGCTGGCGTTGGCCAGGATGTAGTCCACGGCGTCGCCGACGGTCTTCAGGTTCTTGACCTCGTCGTCCGGGATCTTGACGTCGAAGCGCTCCTCGGCGGCCACGACGACCTCGACCATGGACAGCGAGTCGACGTCCAGGTCGTCGGTGAACGACTTGTCGACCTCAACGTCCTCGACCGGGATGCCGGCGATCTCGTTGACGATGTCGGCGAGACCGGACAGGACCTCGTCCTTGGTAGCCATACTGGCTGCTCCTCTACGGTGTTGAACGTGTCCGGCCGGCGGCCGGACACAGGCTTGTGGATGAGTGGGCGAAACGCGCCTAGGGGAGCGTAACGACTGCCGCGGCGTACACGAGACCCGCCCCGAAGCCGATGATCAGCGCCAGGTCGCCGCTGTGGGCCTCGCCGGTCTCCAGCATGCGCTCCATCGCGAGCGGAATGGAGGCCGCGGAGGTGTTGCCGGTCTCCGCGATGTCACGGGCAACCGGCACCGACTCCGGCAGCTTGAGCGCCTTGATCATGGCGTCGGTGATCCGCATGTTGGCCTGGTGCGGGATGAACGCGCCGAGCTGGTCGGCGGTCACCCCGGCGGCGTCCAGCGCCTGCTGGGCGACCTTGGCCATCTCCCAGACCGCCCAGCGGAAGACCGGCTGGCCGTCCATCCGCAGGAACGGCCACTTGGTGTCCTCGCCCGGCCCGTTGATCGCGTCGGGCTTGGCGAAGGCGGTGTCCCAGGCCTCGGTCTGGGTGATCACGTCGGCCTGCGAGCCGTCCGAACCCCAGATCAGCTTGCCGATGCCCGGAGTGTCGGACGGGCCGACGATCGCGGCGCCGGCGCCGTCGCCGAAGATGAAGGCGGTCGAGCGGTCCGACTTGTCGGTCAGGTCACTGAGCCGCTCGACGCCGATCACCAGCACGTACTCGGCGTTGCCGCCGCGGATCATGCCGTCGGCCAGGCCCAGGCCGTAGCCGAAGCCGGCGCAGGCGGCCGAAATGTCGAAGGCCGGGGCGGTGCCGCAGCCGAGCCGCTCGGCGATCTCGGTGGCGATCGCCGGGGTCTGCTTGAAGTGCGAGACGGTCGCGACGATCACGCCGCCGATCTGCTCCGGGGAGATCCCGGCCTGGGCGATGGCCTTGCCGGCGGCCTGCACCGACATCTCGGAGACGGTCTCCTCCGGGCCCGCCCAGCGGCGCTCGGTGATCCCGCTGCGGGTGCGGATCCACTCGTCCGAGGAGTCGATCCACTCCAGGACCTCGGCGTTGGGAATCACCCGGACCGGGCGGTAGCCGCCGACGCCGTGGATGCGCGAGTACTGCGCACCGCCGGCGGGGCGGATCTGGGGCTTGGTCATGCGGTGGTCTCCTGCTCCTGACCGCCGTGCTCCGCGATGAGCTCGCGGGCCTTGTCCAGATCGGCGGGGGTCTTGAGGGCGAGCGTGGCCACACCCTTGAGGTTGCGCTTGAGCAGCCCCGTGAGGGTGCCCGCGGGGGACAGCTCGATCACGGCCGTCGCACCCAGCTGCCCGAGGGTCTCCATGCACAGGTCCCAGCGGACCGGGTTGGAGACCTGCGACACCAGGCGCGCGAGCACCTCGGCGCCGGAGTCCACGACCCCGCCGTCCCGGTTGGAGACGTAGCGGACCTGCGGGTCGGCCGCGGTCAGGGTCGGGGCCAGCCCGGCCAGCCGCTCGACGCCGGGCGCCATGTGCTCGGTGTGGAACGCGCCGGCCACCTTCAGGGCGATCAGCTTGGCGCCGGCCGGCGGGTCCGCCTTCAGCGCCTCCAGCTGGGCCAGCGTGCCGGCGGCGACGATCTGGCCGCCGCCGTTGTTGTTGGCCGCGGTCAGGCCGTGCTTGTCCAGCGCCGCCGCGACGACCTCGGGGTCGCCGCCGAGCACGGCGGTCATGCCGGTCTCGGTGACAGTGGCGGCCGCGGCCATGGCCCGGCCGCGCTCGCGGACAAAAGTCAGGGCGTCATGGGCGCTGAGCACCCCGGCGCCGGCGGCGGCGGTGATCTCGCCGACGCTGTGGCCGGCGACGGCGCCGACCAGCTTGCGGGCGGCGTCCTCGTCCGGGAACAGCTCCCGGGCGGTCACCAGACCGGCCGCGACCAGCAGCGGCTGGGCGACGGCGGTGTCCTTGATCTCCTCGGCGGACGCCTCGGTGCCGGCGTGCACCAGGTCGAGCCCGGCGACGTCCGACCAGCCGCGCAGGCGGTCGGCGACACCGTCCAGCTCCAGCCAGGGGCTGAGGAAACCGGGGGACTGGGCACCCTGTCCAGGGGCGACGATTACGAGCACGGTTCAACCCTCTCTCGCCAGGCGCCCGGGGGCGGGTAGGCGACGGTAACGAAGAAAACCATCCGGGATTGTATGGTCCCTACACTCCGGCTCAGCTGGGCTCGCCCACGGCGGTCAGCCGGCCGAGGGCCAGTGCGATCCGCAGAGTGAACGCCGAACGTACGTCGGAGGGGGCGTACCCCGTGACGTCGGTCACACGTCGTAGCCGGTAGCGCACCGTGTTGGGGTGGACGAAGAGCATCCGGGCCGCGCCCTCCAGGGAGGAGGCCTGCTCCAGGTAGACACTGAGCGTCTCCAGCAGTGCCGAGCCCGCCTCATCCAGGGGTGTGTAGATCTCCTCCACCAACTGGTGGCGCGCAGCCTGGTCGCCGGCCAGCGCCCGCTCGGGCAGCAGGTCGTCCGCCAGCACCGGGCGGGGAGCGTCCGGCCAGGCGGCGCAGGCGCGCAGCCCGGCCGCGGCGGCGTGCGCCGAGCGGGTCGCGGACAGCAGGTCCGGCACGGTCGGGCCGACCACCACCGGGCCCGGCGCGAACTGGCCGATCAGCGCCTTGGCCGCCTGCACCGGCTCCTTGTTGCCGCCGACCACCACCACCAGGCGCCTGCCCAGCACCCCGGTCAGCACGTGCAGCTTGGCGTACCGGGCGGCCCGGCGGATCGCCTCCACCACCAGCTCGCTGTCGCCGTCCGGCGCGCTGCCCATCACCACCCGGATCTGGCTGGGCTGGCCCCAGCCGAGCGCGGCGGCGCGGGAGAGCACGCCCTCGTCGGCGTCGCCGGACATCAGGGAGTTGACCACCAGCGCCTCCAGCCGGGCGTCCCAGGCGCCGCGCGCCTCGGCCGCCTGGGCGTACACCTGGGCGGTCGCGAAGGCGATCTCCCGGGCGTAGACCAGCACCGACTCGCGCATGTCCGCCTCGTCGCCGGGGGCGGCCACCTCCTCGATGGCCTCCTCCATCACCTCGATCGTGGTGCGGATCAGCTCGACGGTCTGGCGCAGGGTGATCGCCCTGGTCAGCTCGCGCGGGGCGGTGCCGAAGACGTCGGTGGAGATCGCCTTCGCGGCCTCGGGATGGCGGTACCACTCGGTGAAGGCGGCGATACCGGCCTGGGCGACCAGGCCGATCCACGACCGGTGCTCCGGCGGCATCCGCCGGTACCAGCCGAGCTGGTCGTCCATCCGCGAGATCGCGGCGGTGGCCAGCTTGCCCGAGGACTTCTCCAGCCGCTTGAGCGTCGCCGCCCGGCGCTCGGCGCGCTCGGCGGCGTTTCTGCGCTCCTGCGCCGTCAGGCGGGGCGCGGCACGGCCGGGACGGTCGCGCCCGGACCGGGGAGCCGGGCTCTTCCCGGTCGGTTCGGGTACGGGACTGGGTTCGCTCTTGGAGTTCGCGGAAGCGGCTGGCACAAGGACAAGACTGCCTCACGTGAGTGACTGCTCGTGCACACCCCCCGGCACAGCGGCGCCGTGGCCAGGGGCACAACCATTACGGTGGGCGCGTGACCGACGCCGCTGACCGCCCCCGCGCCGACCTGCGCCGCACCGCCGAGCGCTACCGCTCCGCTCCTGCCGAGGGCATCGAGACCCGCCACGCGTTCTCCTTCTCCGGCCACTACGACCCGAAGAACACGCACTTCGGCGCGCTGCTCGCCTGCAACGAGGAACTCCTCGCCCCCGGCGCCGGGTTCGAGGAGCACAAGCACCGGGACACCGAGATCCTCACCTGGGTGCTGGAGGGCGCGCTCGCCCACCGGGACTCCCACGGCCACGGCGGGGTGGTCCGCCCCGGAATGGTCCAGCACCTCAGCGTAGGCTCCGGCGTCACCCACACCGAACGCAACATCGGCGGCGCCACCGGCCCGGTCCGCTTCGTCCAGATGTGGCTCCAGCCGGACGAGTTCGACGCGGCCCCGGCGTACGGGCTGCGCAAGGTGGAACCGGCGGACGGCGGGTTGACACTGCTCGCCTCCGGCCTGGAGCGCGACGCCGGAACGGAGGCCCTGCGGCTGCGCCGCAGCGACGCCGCGCTCTGGCTGGCGACCGCCGGGCCGTGGCAGCCGCTGCCGGAGCTGCCCGCCGCCCCCTGGCGGTACGTCCACCTGACGGCGGGCTCGCTGGGCTACCGGACGATCCCGGGGCCCAAGGGCGGCGGCCGCTCGATGGCCCCGGGCGACAGCGTGCGGATCACCGGCGAGGCCTTCGCCGACCCGGCCGCGGGCGAGACCGGCGCGGAACTCCTGCTGTGGGAGATGCACTCGCCGGTCTCGTACGGCTGAGACCTTCTCGGAAAGGCCTCGGTGGAGCTCGGCCCTCAGCGGAGCTCGGCGAGGACCGCGTCCGAGAAGGCCGGCCAGGCCTCGACCGCCCACGGGCCGAAGTCCCGGTCGGTGAGCGCGACGCAGGCCACGCCCGCCTGCGGGTCGACCCACAGGAAGGTGCCGGACTGGCCGAAGTGGCCGAAGGTGGCCGGGGAGTTGGCCGTGCCGGTCCAGTGCGGGCTCTTGCCGTCGCGGATCTCGAAGCCGAGGCCCCAGTCGTTCGGGCGGCGGTGGCCGTAGCCGGGCAGCACGCCGCTGGTGCCGGGGAAGGCGACCTCGCGGGTGGCCCGCAGGACGGTGGACGGGTCCAGCAGCTTGGGCGACTGCAGCTCGGCGGCGAACCGGGCGAGGTCGGCGACGGTGGACAGGCCGCCGGCGCCGGCCGGGGACTTGTGCGCGGTGTGGATCAGGGTGTCGGCCATGCCGAGCGGCTCGAACACCGCCTCGGCGAGGTAGCGGGAGAACTCGATCCCGGCGGCCCCGGACAGCGCCGACGCCAGCGCGTCGAAGCCCGCGTTGGAGTAGAGCCGGCGGTTGCCGGGCTCGGCGAACACCCGGTCCTCGTCGAAGCCCAGGCCGGAGGTGTGGGCGAGCAGGTGGCGGACGGTCGCACCGGGCGGCCCGGCCGGGTCGTCCAGCTCGAACACGCCCTCCTCGACCGCGATCAGCGCCGCGTACGAGGTGAGCAGCTTGGTCACCGAGGCCAGCGGGAACAGGTGTTGCTGCGGCCCGTGCGCCCCCAGCACCGCGCCGTCCGCCCCCCGGACCACCGCCGCCGCGGCGTGGGGCACCGGCCAGTTCTCGATCACACGCAAGCTCTCCATGGATCCCGACTGTAGCCGGGGCGGGCGAGGGGCGGCGGGGCACCCTGCGGTCAGCCGGGTGGCGGGGGCACCCGGCTGTCGGGCCGGTCGGGCTTGCTTGGAGTGCACTCCAACTCGGTAGCGTCGTTCCCGTCGCACAGGACAGGGGGAAACGTTCGATGGCCACACCCGCACGAATCGAGATCGACCTGCGCAGCTGCTCCGAGGTGTTCGGCCGCCCGGTCGGCGATCCGGACCGGACCCCGCGGCACACCATCAGCGAGGTCGCCGCGGCGAGCGGGCTCACCGCCCACACCCTGCGCTGGTACGAGCGGATCGGCCTGCTGGACCCCGTCGACCGCGCGGCCGGCGGCCAGCGCCGCTACTGCGACGCCGACCTGCACCGGTTGGCCTTCCTGGGCCGGCTGCGACTGACCGGCATGTCCGTGGCGGACATGCTCAAGTACGTGGACATGGCCCGACAGGGCGAGCAGACCTACGAGGGGCGGCGCCTGCTGCTGGAGGCCCAGCGCGAGGAGGTCCGGCAGAGGATCGTCGACCTCCAGGCCACCCTCGTCGTCCTCGACTACAAGATCGATCTCTATGCCGGGAAGATCGCCGACGCCGCCGGCACCCCGGCCCAATGCCAGTACTACCGCGTAGAGGAAGAGCAGAGCGCATGACTCACCCCGTCCTTCCCACCGCCGAACTCGGCACCGACGGCCCGCTGGTGGGCGTCCAGGGCCTCGGCTGCATGGGCATGAGCGAGTTCTACGGCCCGGCCGACGCCGGCGAGTCGCTCGCTACCCTGGACGCCGCGCTGGAGGCCGGTGTCACCTTCTTCGACACCGCTGACGCCTACGGCTACGGCCGCAACGAGGAGTTCATCGGCCCGTTCGTCCGGGCCAACCGGGACAAGGTGGTGCTCGCCACCAAGTTCGCCCTCGTCCGCAAGGAGGAGGACCCGGGCTACCGCGGCATCAGCAACGACCCCGCGTACATCCGGGCCGCCGTGGACGCCTCGCTGCGCCGCCTCGGCGTGGACGAGATCGACCTCTACTACATGCACCGCCGCGACCCGGCCGTGCCGCTGGCCGACTCGGTCGGCACCATGGCCGAGCTGGTCAAGGCCGGCAAGGTGCGCCACCTCGGCCTGTCCGAGGTGACCGGGGCCGAGCTGCGCGAGGCGCACGCGATCCACCCGATCGCGGCGCTGCAGTCCGAGTGGTCGGTGTTCGCCCGCGACGTCGAGCGCTCGGCGGTGCCGGTCGCGGCCGAGCTGGGCGTCGCCTTCGTGCCGTACTCGCCGCTCGGGCGGGGCTTCCTGACCGGTTCCTTCCAGGCCGCCGAGCAGCTCGCGGCGGACGACGTGCGGCGCACCCAGCCGCGCTTCACCGGTGCCAACGCGGCGGCCAACGCCGAACTGCTGGCGCCGATCCGGGAGATCGCGACGGCCCGCGGGGTGACCCTCGCGCAGATCGCGCTGGCCTGGGTGCACCAGCGGGCCGAGGTGCACGGGCTGACCGTCGTGCCGATCCCGGGCACCCGCAAGCGCAGCCGCCTCGCCGAGAACGCCGCTGCGGCGACGCTGCGGCTCACCGCGGCGGAGCTGGCGCTGCTGGAGCCGGTGGCCGGCCAGGTGGCGGGGGAGCGCTACGCGGACATGAAGTTCACCTCGGTCGGCCGGGAGTAGCCGGCAACAGCCGGCCGGGCCCGGGAAGTCGCCGACTTCCCGGGCCCGACCGGCTGCCGTGCTCATCCGGCCGGCTTCAGCCGTGCGGCCCGGCTCAGGCTGTGCGGCCCAGCCAGGCGGCCAGCTTCGCGTGCACGTCGGCGTCCTCGGCGACCGGCTGGACCGCGGCGAACGGGACGCCCTCGACGCGGCTCTCGGGCGGCAGGACGGTCTCGGCGATGCCCAACGCGGTCCGCGCCAGCGCGTCGTCCAGCGCGAAGCCGTTGCCGAGGCTGGTGGCGATGTCCCCGGTGTGGGTGACCGCCTCCATCAGGTAGCCGCCGACCGCGGCCCCGCCGGGGACCTCGCCCCAGGGTGCGAAGGTCGGGCGGCCGAGCTTGGCGTCGTCCGCCCAGGCGGCGGTCACCCGGGCGCGGGCCCGGCCCAGCGCGGCCGGCCAGCCCTCGTCCGACGGGTCCTCGATGGCGGGCACGATGTCCTCGAAGCGGCCGCCCTCCCCGAGGTACGCGAGGCGGTGGATGCCGCCGACCACGTGGTTCAGCAGCCGGCGCAGCGTGAACTCGGTGCAGGGGGTGGGCCGGTCGAGGTCAGCCGGGGTGATCGTGGCGAACAGCTTCTCCAGCTGGTCGAGGGCGAGCAGGTACTGCGGGCGGGCGTCCTGGACGGCGTTCATGTGCGGTCAACTCCCCGTGGTCGGGCGGGCTTTCGGGCTCGGAACGCAATCTCCCAGTAAAACCTGACAGGTTCCGTCAGGATTACTGGGATTCTTGGCCCATGAAGGCCGACCGCCTGCTCTCCGTCCTCCTGCTGCTGCAGACCCGCGGCCGGGTGTCCGCCACCGAACTCGCCGCGCGGCTGGAGGTGTCCGTGCGCACCATCTACCGCGACGTGGAGTCGCTCTCCGCCGCCGGGGTGCCGGTGTTCACCGAGCGCGGGCGGCACGGCGGCATCGGCCTGCTGCCCGGCTACCGCACCGACGTCACCGGCCTGACCGCGGACGAGGCCAGGGCGCTGTTCGTCCTCTCCGCCCAGGGCGCGCACAGCGACCTCGGGCTGGACGGCGCGCTCGGCTCGGCGCTGCGCAAGGTGATGGCGGCGCTGCCGGCCCCGCACCGGCCGGCCGCCGAGCGGATCAGCGAGCGGATCCTGGTCGACCCGGCCCGCTGGATGCAGGGCGGCCCGCCCGCGGCCGCGCCGGGCCCGGACCTGGGCGAGCTGCAGTACGCGGTCTTCGCCGACCGGCGGCTGCGGCTGCGCTACCGGCACAGCGGCACGCCCGCGCCGGTGGAGTACACCGTCGACCCGTACGGGCTGGTGAGCAAGGCCGCGGTCTGGTACCTGGTGGCCGATCTGCACGGCGAGCCGCGGCTGTTCCGGGCCGACCGGGTGTTGGCCGCCGAGACCACCGAGGAGACGGTGCGCCGCCGAGCCGGGGTGGGGCTCGGTGACGTGTGGGCGGCGCTGCGCGAGCAGGTGGAGCGGCTGCCGAAGGAGCTGCCGGTGCGGGTGCGGATCCGGCGCGGGCGGCTGGACCAGTTCCTGCGCATCCACGGCGGCCGGGTCACCGCGCCGCCGCCGGAGGCGGGCATCGGGCCGGCCGAGGACTGGGTCGAGGTGGCGATGGCCTTCCCGGCTCCGGCGGCGGTCCGGTCGCTGCTGGCCTTCGGCGCGGAGGTCGAGGTGCTGGCCCCGCCGGCCGCCCGGCGCGAGCTGGCCCGGGCGGCGGCGGACGCCCTACGGCTGTACCAGGACCAGCCGTCGTAGCCGCACCGGCGTGGCCCGGTCGGGAGTCGGGCCGGTCGGGTGTTGCCCCGGTCGGGAGTCCGGCCGGGCGGGAGTCGGGCCGTCAGGAATTGGGCTCGGTCCGGACCACGTCCCGGTAGTGGCCGAGCGAGATCGCCGCGAAGTTGTGCAGGCTGTCGGTGCCGTCGGTGAGGTAGCCGGTGTGGCCGACCGCGCGGGCCGAGGAGATCTGCTCGGCGCCGAAGCCGCCACCGGTCGGGTCGGCGCCGTGGCCGAGCTTGCCGACCTCCAGGAACGGGACGTTGCCGATCCAGTCACCGGGGTTGCGGGCGGCCCAGACGTGCACGCCACCGCCCAGCTCGGCGGCGTTCTGCACGCCCATGCCGGGGGAGCCGAACACCACCATGTCGGTGATGCCCGAGGTGTCGGACGGCGAGGCGGCCGCGCGGAGGATCTTCGGGGCGGCGGTGCCGCAGACCACCGAGCCGTACGAGTGGCAGAGCAGCGACGGGGGCGCGTCCGGCCGGGTCGTCTCCTTGAGGCCGGCGAGCAGTCGCTCCAGCCGGGGCGCGGCGACGTCGGCGAGCCGGGAGGTGGCCGCGTCCGGGCCGAGGCCGGAGGGGGTGACGTAGCCGGTCCAGGAGACCACGGCGGTCCGGGTGCCCGGGGCCTGGCGCTGCTCCTCGGCGTAGAGGGCGCGGGCCATGCCGGCCGGGGAGCGCAGCGGCTCGGCGGTCTGGTCGAAGTGGCCGAGGTCGGCGTCCGAGCCCGGGACGAGGACGGAGATCCGCTCGGCGTCGGCGAGGTCGCCCCACACCTCGGTGACCAGGCCGCGGCCGCGCGGGTCGAAGGCCAGGATCTGTCGGCCGGGGGCGAGCAGGTGCTCGACGTCGTTGGCGCGGGAGACGGCCAGCGCGCGGGTGTCGGAGTCGAGCCTGTGGTCCTCGGCGCGGGCCCGGGCCGTGTCGCGTTCGACGGCCAGGGCGATCCGGTTGGCGCGGTAGCGCAGGTCCAGCGGGGCGCCGTCGTAGTTGCCGACGACCAGCGGGTAGTCCCGGATCAGTCGGTCCAGCTCGGTGGGCGCGAGCGAGGCGAAGAACTCGGCGGCGGCGGCCGGGGAGGTGGTGGCCGGGTCGGGCAGGGTGCGGCCGAAGGAGTGGTCCTGGATCCAGGCGGCGCTGCCGGCCGGGGGCGTGGAGATCGCCAGCTGCTCGGAGGAGACCGCGGCCGCGGCCGCCGAGGCGCCGGCGTCGGCGAGCACGGCGCAACCCGCGAACGCCCCGATCAGTACACGCTTCCAGCGTCGACGGTTGCGCACCGCACCAACTCCCTTGGGGCCCGTCACCGTTTCGCGGGCGGTGCCCGGAGGGTGCATTAGAACTGCTGATTCCCTGCGCAAGCCTAGGGGGCCCGACGGGGTGGCGGGCGTGCCTAAACTGTGGGATGGATCACATGGACCGGGGGTGTCCTGCCGACGTCTCCCCGTGGTGCGGGCCGTGACCCGCAGGGCCGTTCGCTCAGGCGTCGAACTCCCGGACCAGCCGCTTCGGCGCCGTCCGCCGCCAGGCCTCGGTGACCAGGTCGCGCAGTTCGTCCGGGTCCACCAGGTCCAGCCGGACGCTCACCCAGCCGTGCCGCCCGACGTAGGGGGCGGAGGAGAACACCTCGGGCTCGGCGGCGAGCAGCTCGGCCTGGTCCTCGGGGGAGGCCTTGACGGTGACCCGGTCGCCGTCGGGCGAGCCCATCGTGAAGATCCGGCCGCGGACCCGCAGCGTCTCGATGTCCCAGGTCGGCTCCTGGGCGGTCTCCGGCAGGGCCAGCGCCATCGCGCGGAACTCATCGAACGTCACCATGGCGGCAGGTTAGAGCAGGGCGCTGACAACGCGCCCCCGGCGCGCGCGATGGCGCAGCGGGGGCGCGTGGGTGCCAGGTCTGCCCGGTCAGGCGGGCCCGGTCAGGAGAGCGAGGACCAGCCGTCGCAGGAGCGGTCGGCGGAGACCAGCCGGTCCGGGTGGCCGCTGCCGTCGGAGATCGAGATCCTGCGGTACTTCTGGCCGCTGAACACCCAGTACTCGCTGTTCCCGCCGACCCGCTGCTGGTCCGGGACGGGCAGGAAGCAGTCCACCCGGTCCAGGCCGCTCAGCGAGCCCCACTGGGAGAGTTCGCGGTCGGTGCGCTCGCGCACGTCGGTGTGCGAGGAGCCGTCGGCGATCGAGATCAGCCGGTACTGCTGGCGCCCGGCGGTGGTGTGGAAACACCAGTACCAGCTCTTGCCGCCGACCCGCTGCTGGTCCGGGACGGGCAGCCAGCAGTCCACCTGGCCGACGCCGCTGAGCGAGCCCCATAGGGTGAGGTCGCGGTCGGAGCGTTCGAGCGCCGTGGTGTACCGGCCTCCGCCGCAGGTGATGGAGACCAGCCGGTACTGCTGGCGCCCGGCGGTGCTGTGGAAGACCCAGTACCAGCTCTTGCCGGCCGGGTCCTGCTGGTCCGGTACGGGCAGGACGCAGTCGACCCGGCCGACGCCCTGCAGACAGGACCAGGTGGTCAGCCAGGTGTCGTCCTCGACCTTGCGGTCGGTGTGGGCGGATCCGTCGGCCACCGAGATCAGCCGGCAGCGGTCGCCGTGGAACGCCCAGTACTGGCTCTGCCCGCCTCGGCGGAACTGGTCCGGGACGCCGATGAACTCGTCGCACGGGTACGCCTTCACCGGCTGCGGCTTGGGCTGCGGCTGTCCGCCGGTGCCGGGCTGCGTGGTGGTGCCCTGGCCGTTGCCGCCCGGCTGCGTGGTGGTGCCCTGGCCGCCGACCGGGGTGAGCCGGCCCTCGCAGAGCCCGCGCAGGATGCTCAGGGAGGGCATGAAGGCGTACACCGAGCCGGTGGTCTGGACGAACTGCCGGAAGCTCACCGGGGTGTGCGTGATCAGGCCGCTCGCGTCCCGGCTCTCGAAGTCGACGTCGGGGGCCTCCTGGGTGACCGGGTCCTTGCCGGGTACCGGCCTGGGGTTGGCGTGCCCGGGCGGGACGCTCCCGCCGCTGTCCCGGTTCGGCGGGAAGTTCGGCTGGTCCATCCAGTCGGCCTGGATGAACTCGAACTGCCGCTGGATGTCCGCCTGGTAGCAGATGAACAGCAGGCCGCGCGGGTCGTCGGGGCCGCCCGGGCCTTCCGAGGCCGGGTCGAACGGGGCGCCGTACGGGGTGCCGCGGCGCATGATCCGTCGGCCGTTGAGGTCCTTGGCGGGGAACGGGTCCTTGTCCGGGCTCTCCTGCAGGCCGGCCCGCGGCTCGGTCTTGCGCAGGTGCGACCAGAGCGGGGTGACCAGGCCCTCCGGGTCGTCCCGGAAGTCGAAGTCGTTGTCCGAGGCGGCGCTCGGGTTGTTCGGGACGTCGTTGAGCTGGTGCTTGCAGACCGGGGCGCCGGAGCGCCACCGGCCGACCATCCGGGCGGCCAGCCACTCGGTGGTGGCGGTGTCCGGGACGGCCTTGGCCTGCTTGAGCTCCCTCAGCTTCACCGCGACCTGTGACCACCAGCCGGGGACGTCCTGGGCGAGCCGGCGGACCACCTGGAAGGAGCCGTTGCGCGCCCACACGGGGTACTGGTCCTTGGGGAAGCTGAACTGGTCGTTCTCCAGGCCGCAGACGAACTCGCCGGCCGGGATGAGCCGGGTGCCCGGGTGGCCGTCGACCTCGTCCGGCCTGGCCGGGTTCGGCCGGTCGAAGCCCTTGATGCCGGGCTCGCTGATGCCGTCCTTGAAGCCGAAGTGCTCCTTGCCGCGGCGGCTGCCCAGCAGGGTCTGGGCGTTCTGCTGGTAGGCGATCAGGACCCGGCACTCGGCGGCGGCGATCCGCTGCGCCTCGACGGCCGCCTGGAGATCCCGCTCGGTGTCCGCGGAGATCTTCAGCACGGCGTGGACCGACTGGGTCCGGCCGTTGCCGAAGAGCCAGTTCTCCGGGGAGTTGTCGCCGGTGTCGCCGAGCGCGCCGGCCCGTTTGGCCGAGCCCTCCTTGAAGGCCTCCAGGCCGCTGCCGACCGGCGGGGCGGTCGCGAACGGGTCGGTGGCGGAGAGCATACGCAGGCCCTCGTAGGTGAAGCTGATGCCGAGCCAGGTGGCGGTCAGCGACTTGGGGTCGTCGCCGCCGGAGGCCTGTCTGGCGTCGCTGAACGCCTCGTTGAACTGGGCGACCTGGCGGGTGGTGGAGATCTGCGGGGTCAGCTTGCGGAGCCAGTCGCGGGCCCGGGCGGCGTCCTCGAACTTGAGGAACAGGAGGCTGACGTTGTCCTTCTTGAATCCGGCGAGGATGTCGCCCTGGATCTCGTCGCTGTCGCGCAGGCTCAGATCCGTTGCCATGGGAGGTCCTTTTCTGGGGTGGGGTGGGGGATCAGGCCGAGGAACTGAGCTGGACCCACTGAGCGACGCTGGGCACGCCCTTGTCGCTGAGCAGGAAGAGCATGTACCAGCCGGGCGGGGCGGCCTTGGCGTCCGGCGGGGCCTGGAACTCCAGCCGGTTGCCGGCCCGGCCGGTGAGCCGCAGGTCGATGTGGCGCTGGCTGGTGTTGACCGAGTGGGTGGAGGTGGTCGGCGCCAGCAGGACGGCCTTGGCGGCGAGGCCCGGGGTGGTGCTGGTGACGGTGAACCTCTTGTCGTAACCGACCGGTGTGGTGGGCGGGTTGGCCAGCGCGGGCCGGTCACCCTGGTGCAGGTAGGACGGCTCGTAGATCTCGATGGTGCCGTTCATGGTGACCGGCCCGGAAGTGCCCGGGATGCCGCTGACCGTGCCGTTGATGTCCGTGTTGTTGGCCATCTGCTGGAGCTCGTCGCCGGTCACCAGGACGCGTCCGTCCGGCAGCACGACGGCGTTGGAGTGGTAGCCGCGCGGCAGTCGCTGGACCGGGCCGAGCTGCCAGTTGCCCTGGTCGTCGCGCAGCTCGATCTGGCGGTACTTGAGGTCGGCGTTGGGGTTGTACGGGCCGTTGCCGTAGTCGCGGATGTCGTAGGCGCCGTTGACGGTCAGTAGCCGGCCGGTGGGCAGCAGGACGGTGTCGTCCTGGGTGCGGCCGAAGGCGCGGGACTTCTCGGCGGTCCAACTGCCGTTGGAGAAGCGCATCGTGCTCGGGTTGTCCCGGTCGCCGCCGAGGACCAGCGCGGAGTCCGGGCCGTTGACGCCGTTGGGGAGCATGACGGCGGAGCCGTAGTTGCGCCTGCGGCCGTCCGGGCGGGCCGCCAGGTCGGTGCGGGTCTCGGCGGCCGGGTCGAACTTCCACTGCTCGCCGGGCTGGCGGCCGAAGCCGTAGACGCTGCCGTCGTTGAGCGAGAACAGGTGCGGGTAGTCGGTGCTGAACGGGGCGTCCACCTTGAACCGCTCCACCGGGGTGTCCTTGGGGACGTCGGTCTTCTTCACCGGCACCGGGAAGGACTTGGCGGGGAAGCGCTCGACCACCAGGGTGGGGGTGCCGTAGCCGAGTTCGGACTGGCCGGACATGATCAGCTGGCGGCCGTCGGCGCCGGTCACCACCGAGGGGTACCAGCGGCCGACCGACATGTCGGGGTTGCGGGTCCAGGTCTCGGTCCACGGGTCGAAGACCAGCGAGAGCTTGGCGCCCGTCCCGCCGTTGCCGCCCAGGTTGCCGCCGAAGACGCCGAGCATCCCGTTGGGCAGGAACGAGTGGCCGGAGCAGAAGAACGGGACCGGGCGGGGCTCGCCCAGGCCGTCCGGCATGTCCGAGACCGGCGGGTTGACCTGCTTGAAGGCGTTTGGGCCGGTGCCCCTGGCCGGGTCCCAGAGGAAGGCGCGGCCGGCGTTCTCCTTGCCGATGGTCTGGGTGGGGGCGGGCTCCTTCTCCGGGTTGGTCTCGATCCGCTCGAAGGAGAACAGCAGCACCTTGCCGGTCGGCAGCAGCGCGACGTGGTCGCCGAAGTCGGGGGAGGGGAAGTACTGGTTGAACGCGCCGAAAGTTGCCGGGTCGAAGGCCTTGTTGTGATCGGCCTGGGAGGCCGTCAGCGCGTTGTACCGGTTGGTGCGGGTGGTCTGCGGGTAGTCGCCGATGCCGCGGACGGCGGCGCGCATCCGGGCGTGCTCCTCGGCGTGCTCCTGGCCGAGCGCCGCGACCTCGTCCTCCCGCAGCTCGGCCATCACCCGGGGCGAGTCGACGTGCGGGGTGAGGCCGTCCGCCCCGGGGGCGGCCGGTCCGCCGTGGGCGACGGCCGGGGCGACGGCGCCCAGCAGGGTGCCGGCGGTCACCGCGAGGACCACGGCGGTGCCCGGCAGCCGTCGGCGGGCCCGTCGCCGCGGCTGGGGACGGGGTGGGGACAGGGACATGGCACTCCTCGGGAGCGTGGGGTGGTGGGGAGGAGCGGCGAATGCGGACGGACGGGCCGTGGGCGGGCGCGGTCCTGCGATGGTCGCCGACCGTCACAGGACATCACGGCGCGTGGTGGTTCGCATGCGGGTGCATCCCCTCGGGCGCAGCCTCCCGGGAGGGTCACACCACGCCCAGCGCGTACGCCGCGAACAGCGCCGCCGCGGCGCCGGCCGCCGCCTTCCCGGCCCGGGAGAAGGACGTCCACGGCCCGTCGAACCGTCGGGTGAACCACCCGATCGCCACCAGGACGGCTCCGAACAGCGGAAGCAGCGCCAGCCGGGCGGCCACCCAGCCGAGCGAGTCCGGCGCGGTGGTCAGGCCCGGCACGGCGCCCAGGCCGGCCGCGCCGGGCACCGCCACCGCGAGCATCGCGCTCTGGTGCCAGCAGAAGATCGTCATCGCCGACAGGTTGACCGCCACCACCGGCAGCCACAGCAGCGGACGGCGCGTCAGCAGCCGGCCCAGCCGCTCCCGCAGCAGCACCGCGGCGCCGCACTGGAACGCCGCCAGGGCGAGCACCAGCAGGGACGGCGGGTGGGAGTTGGTGCGCTCGGCCCCGGGCACGCCGACCATGCTGGCCGGGTAGTGGAACACCAGCAGCAGGACGGCGAACAGCGCCCCGCCGCCGAGCAGCAGCACCCGGGCCGCCGGGCGGCCCAGCCGGCCCTGCGCCCAGAGCACGCCCAGCTGGTAGCCGAACAGCCAGCCCGGCAGGATGTTCAGCAGCGCGACCCAGGACGGCACCGCCTGCGCCCACGGCCCGTACCGCAGCAGGTCCACCGTGGCGACCGAGGCCACCAGCAGGCCCGCCGACCAGCCGCCCAGTCGGCGCCCGGCGGCCACGCAGAGCGGGGTCAGCGCGGTCAGCCCCAGGTAGACCCCGATGTACCAGAGCGGCTGCACCACCAGTGTCGCGCCGGTGCGGACGGTGTCGGCGGGGACGCCGAGCGCGGGCAGCAGCGGGAGCAGCAGGGCCCACACGGCCGTGACCCCGAGCACCGGGCGCAGCAGCCGGACCGTACGGGCGCGCAGCCAGCCGCCGTACGACTCGCCCCGGGCGCGGGCCCGGTCCAGCGAACGGACCGAGGAGTGGCCGCCGACCAGGAAGAACACCCCGAGCATCTGGAGCCCCCAGCTGATCGGGGCGAAGAAGCCGAGCGAGGAGAGCGGGCTGGCGTTGTGCAGCACGCCGTCGGGGGAGCGGGTGAAGCCGCCGAGCATCCAGTGCCCGACCGGCACGGCGAGCAGGGCGAGGGCGCGCAGCCCGTCCAGGGCGCGGTCGCGGGTGGCGGGGGTCTTGGCGTCGACCCGGCGGGCGGCGTGGCGCAGGGCGGTGAGGGGGTGGGCCATGGTGGTGCTCCTTCCGGTGCGGGCGGTCAGGCGCGGCCGAGGGCGACGGCGGCGTAGGCGGCGAGCGAGGCGGTGCCGGGGGCGAAGTAGCCGGTGTGGCCGTGGGATCCGGTGGCGGGCAGCGGGCGGGCGCCGAAGCCGGACGCGGTCGGGTCGGCGCCGTGGCCGAGGCCGAGCAGCCGGACGTTGGGCACGTCGCCGATCCAGTCGGAGCCGTTGCGGGTGGTGGCCCAGAGCGGGACGCGCCGGTCGAGGTCGGCGGCCGAGTCGACGCCCATGCCGGGGGAGCCGAGCACCACCACACCGGAGGCCTGGGCGGGGGTGGGGCGGGCCAGGCCGCAGACCACCGAGCCGTAGCTGTGGCAGAACACGGTGGCGGGGGCCTGCGGGCTGGTGCTGACGGCGAGTCCGTCGAGCAGTCGGGTGAGGCGGGTGGCGCCGACCCGGGCGAGGTCCTCGGTGGCGGCGTCCAGGCCGAGGCCGACCGGGGTGGTGTAGCCGGCCCAGGCGATCACGGCGGTCTGCCGGTCGGTGGCCTGGTGCAGCGCGCGGGCCATGCCGGCGGGGGTGCCGTACGGGTCGGAGGCACGGTCGAAGCCGGACAGGTCGATGTCCGAGCCGGGGACGATCACGGCGGTGCGGCGGGCGCCGGCGAGGTCGCCGTACACCTCGGCGACCTGCCCGCGGCCGCGCGGGTCGAAGGCGAGGATCTGCCGGCCGCCGTCCAGCAGGGTGCGGTAGCGCTCGGCGCGGGTGCGGGCGGCCTCGTGGTCCTGCGGGGCGAGGGCGGGGTCGGCGGCCCGGGCGAGTTCGCGGGTGCGTTCGGCGGCCAGGGCCAGGGCGTTGGCGCGGTACCGGAGGGCGACCGGGGCGCCGTCCAGGTTGCCGACCACCAGGGGGTGCCGGACGGCCAGCGCGTCCTGCGTGCTCGGCGCCAACCCGGCGAAGAAGGCGGCGACTTGGGCCGGGGCGGCGGTGGCCGGGTCGGGCAGCCGCAGGCCGAGCGAGGTGTCGGCCGTCCAGGCGGCACTGCCGGGCGGCGGGCCGGTGACGGGGGTCTGGGTGTCGGCGGCCCAGCCGCCGGCGCCGAGCACCGCTGCCAGTGCCACCGCGGCGGCGGCGAGCGCCCGTCCGGCCCGAAACTTGCGCATGTCCCTGATCTCCCTCGTCCGTTCGGCTTGCGACAGAGAGGAAGGTAGGAACGCGACGGCCCCGCGGACGTCACACCGCGGGGCCAACTCCCGGGTGCTACCGGGGTATCAGGCCCGCTCCGAGCGGAGGCGAGCGGACGCGTAGCGAGCGGGGGAGTAACAGCCCGCTACTGACCGGGGGTCACCAGGCCCGACTCGTAGGCCAGCACCACCGCCTGGGCGCGGTCGCGCAGGTCGAGCTTGGCGAGGATGCGCCCGATGTGGGTCTTCACGGTCTGTTCGGCGAGCACCAGCTTCGCGGCTATCTCCTGGTTGGACAGGCCGCGGGCGATCAGCTCCAGCACCTCGGTCTCGCGCGGGGTCAGGCCGTTGAGCCGCACCTTGGGGTCGTGGCGCTTGGCCGGACGGGTGCGGGCGAAGTCCTCGATCAGCCGGCGGGTCACCGAGGGGGCGAGCAGTGCCTCGCCGGCCGCGACCACGCGGACCGCGGCGATCAGGTCGGCCGGCGGGGCGTCCTTGAGCAGGAAGCCGCTGGCCCCGGCGCGCAGCGCCTCGTACACGTAGTCGTCCACGTCGAAGGTGGTCAGCATCAGCACCTTGGGTGTGTGCGCGCCCGGCACGGCGGGGTCGAGCAGCCGCCGGGCGGCTTCCAGGCCGTCCATCACGGGCATCCGGACGTCCATCAGCACCACGTCCGGGTGGGTGCGGCCGACGACCTCCAGGGCCTGGGCGCCGTCCGCCGCGTCCCCCACCACGTCGATGTCGCTCTGGACGCCCAGCAGGGCGGCGAAGCCCGCGCGGACCATGGCCTGGTCGTCGACGATGATCACGCGGATGGTCATGCGGTGGTCTCCCGAGGGGTGCTGAAGGTGCCGAGGGGCAGGACGGCGGCCACCTTGAAGCCGCCGTCCGGCAGCGGGCCGGTGTCCAGCTTGCCATCGACCAGCCGGACGCGTTCGCGCATTCCGACCAGGCCGTGCCCGGTGCCCTCGACCGAGGCCTCCAGCGACTCGGTGCGCTCCGGCGGGGGCGCGTTGACCACGGTCACCAGCAGTGCCGGGCCGTCCGAGGAGAGCGACACCCAGGTCTGCGCGCCGGGGGCGTGCCGCACCACGTTGGCGAGCGCCTCCTGGACGATCCGGTACGCGGAGAGGCCGACGGCCTGCGGCACCGTCTCCACCAGCCCGTGGTCCACCGCCAGCTCGGCCGGGACCCCGGCCCGCCCCACCGTCTGGACCAGCTGGGCGAGTTGGCCGACCCCGGGCTGCGGGGCCTTCTCCCCGCCGGACTCCTCGCTGCGCAGCACGCCCAGCAGCCGGCGCATCTCGGTGAGCGACTCGCGCGCGGTGCCGGCGATCGCGGTGAACTCCTCGGCGGCCGCGGCCGGCATCTCGGGGATCCGGTACGGCGCGCTGGCGGCCTGCACCGCGATCACCGACATGTGGTGGGCCACCACGTCGTGCAACTCCCGTGCGATCCGGGCGCGTTCCTCCAGCAGGGTGCGCCGTTCGCGTTCGACCTCGCTGATGTGCTCCTGCTCGGTGAGCAGCCGGCGCGCCTCGGCGCGGTCCCGGACGGCCCAGCCGAGCAGCAGCACGGCGCCGCTGAGCGCGATCAGCAGCACGGTGGTGCCGTCGCCGGAGCGGGGCAGGCCGAGCGCGGTGGTGAGCACGGTGAGCAGGACGGTGGCGAGCCAGACCGCGACCAGGGTGGGCCGGCTCTCCCGCAGTGCGAGGGCGATCAGCAGGAAGAGGTACGCGAGGATCATCGGCGCGGTCCACGGCCAGGTACCGCCGTGCAGGTCGTAGTGCGCGGAGATGGTGGCGGTGGCGACGAGGGTGGCGGCGCTGATCCACCAGGCGGCCAGCGGCCGGGTGATGGCGAGCAGCAGCGGCGCGGTCTGGGCGACGGTGAGCGCGCCGGCCACCGGCAGTACCAGGCCGTAGGAGTCGACCAGCACGGCGATCCCGGAGGGGATCAGCGAGGACAGCAGGATCAGGGCGACGGCGTACGGCAGCCGTCGCAGCCAGGACCTGGGCGACTCCCCGAGCAGCGGGGTGTGGCCGCCGGTCGGGGTGATGAGGTGGTGGTGAAGGGAGCGCAGCAGGCGGCCGGCGTACCTGCGGAGGTCGGCGGGGGTGAGGTTCTTCATCGTGGGCCAGCCTAGGAGGCCGGGGCCCGCCGGGGCGTCGCACCGGAGCGCGAACTTCCGGGTGCTGCCGGGGTGTCGGGTGCTACCCCGGTATGACCCGGGGGTGCTACCCGGGCGTTACTCGGGGCGCTGTGCGGGGGTGCGCCAGTGGCCGGCCAGGGCCGGGCCGAGCTGGTCGAAGTGGCTCTCGATCAGGGCGATCATGCCCTCCGGGCCGTCGGGTTCGCGGTCGGCCGTCCAGGACAGGTGGGCGGCGCGCAGCACGCTGCCGAAGACGGCGGCGAGCACGGTGGGGCGCAGGTCCTCGCGCGGGTCCAGCCCCTCGCGTTCGGCGAGCACCCGGACGACGATCCGCTCCTGCTCGGTGACCCGGCGCAGGTGGGCGGCGAGCAGGGTGGGCGCGTCCTCGATCATCCGCATGAGTTCGAGGGCGCTGGTGATCGAGCCGGGGCCGGAGGCCTTGGCGTTCCCGAGGTCGCGCCAGGCCTTGACGATCGAGGCGCGCAGGGCCTGCAGCGGGGTCTCCTCGGCGGGGCGGTGGCGCAGGCACTCGATGAAGTAGTCCTCGGCTTCGGCCATGACGGCGAGCGCGACCTCGTCCTTGTTGGCGAAGTAGCGGAAGAAGGTGCGCTGGGAGACGTCGACGGCGGAGGCGATCTCGTCGACGGTGGTGCGGGCGAAGCCCTGGCTGAGGAAGAGCATGTGGGCGGCCTGGACCAGGGCGTACCGGGTCTGCTGCTTCTTTCGCTCACGCAGCCCGGGCGTCCGCCCGAGGTCCTCCGGGGTGTCGGCGGGGCGGGGGGTGTGAGCGGCCATGGCGGGGGCCTTCCGGGGCTCTGGTGTGGCGGGTGGGAGCACAACCTTAGCGTTCTGACAAATGTCAGTAATGGCCAGAAGTCACTGTTTGCCGAATGTCAGCGACTGACATAATCTGCGGCGAGTGGCGCCCGTCGGGCCGGGGCACCTGTGGGGACGGGTGGGCCGGGGCGCCACGACCACGTTCCGAACGAGCCACGTCCCCGGAGGGCCCAGATGAGCCAGTCCGTCGTCAAGAACTCCGAGGCGGACGCCCCGCCGCTGCCACCGCCCGGGGGCGGCCTCAAGGGGCACCCCTGGCTGACCCTGCTGACCGTCGCGGTCGGCGTCATGATGGTCGCGCTGGACGGCACGATCGTCGCCATCGCCAACCCGGTGATCCAGGAGAAGCTGCACGCGGCGCCCTCCGAGATCCAGTGGGTCACCAGCGGCTACCTGCTCGCCCTGGCGGTCTTCCTGATCACCGCCGGCAAGATCGGCGACCGTTTCGGCCACAAGTCCACCTTCCTGGTCGGCGCCGTCGGCTTCGCCGCCACCTCGGCCGCGATCGGCTTCGCGGGCAACATCCAGACCGTGATCGCCTTCCGGGTGCTCCAGGGCCTGTTCGGCGCGCTGCTCCAGCCGGCCGCGCTCGGCCTGCTGCGCGGGGCCTTCCCGGCCGAGAAGCTCAACATGGCGATCGGCATCTGGGGCGGCGTGATCGGCGCCTCCACCGCGGCCGGCCCGATCGTCGGCGGCCTGCTGGTCGAGCACGTCAGCTGGGAGTCGGTGTTCTTCATCAACATCCCGGTCGGTCTGATCGCGCTGGCGCTCGGCCTGTGGGTCCTCAAGGACGTGCGGGCCGAGAACGCCGCCAAGTCCTTCGACGTGCCCGGCATCGTGCTGCTGTCGGTGGGGATGTTCGCGCTGGTCTTCGGCATCATCAAGGCCCCCGAGTGGGGCTGGGGCGACACGAGGACGCTGCTGTTCCTGGGCGGCGCGGTGGCGCTGATGGCGCTCTTCGCGTTCTGGCAGGGCAAGGCGCGCGAGCCGCTGATCCCGCTCAGCCTGTTCCGCTCGGTGCCGCTGTCGGCGGGCGTCCTGCTGATGGCGCTGATGGCCTTCGCGTTCTTCGGCGCGATCTTCTTCGTGACCTTCTACTTGCAGAACGTGCACGGGATGAAGCCGGTCGAGGCCGGCGTCCACCTGCTGCCGATGACCGGCATGATGATCGTCGGCTCGCCGGTGGCCGGCATCGCGATCGGCAAGCTCGGCCCGCGGATCCCGATCGTGGCCGGCATGCTGATCACCACCACCGCGATGTTCGGGATGTCCACCCTGGACACCGGCTCCGGCACCGGCGTGATGTCGCTCTGGTTCGTCCTGATGGGCCTCGGCATCAGCCCGGTCATGGTCGGCGCCACCGAGGTGATCGTCGGCAACGCCCCGCTGGAGCTGTCCGGCGTGGCCGGCGGCCTCCAGCAGTCCGCGATGCAGGTCGGCGGCAGCCTCGGCACCGCGGTACTGGGCGCGCTGATGGCCGCCAAGGTCGGCGACGTACTGCCCGGCAACTGGGCCAAGGCCGGCCTGCCGCCGGTCGAGGGCCCGCAGGCCGACGGCCTCAAGCAGGCCGCCCAGCTCGGCATCGCCCCGCCGGCCCCGCCCGGCACCCCGCAGCAGGCGGTGGACGCGATGGCCGGGGCCGTCCACGAATCCTTCGTCAGCGGAATGTCGCTCGCCTTCGCGGTCGCCTCCGTGGTGGCCTTCACCGCCGCCGTGCTCGGCCTGCTCACCCGCCGCGGCACCACCGACGCGGGCCCCGCCGTGCACATCTGACGCGCGCCCGTACGCGACGGCCCCGGACTCGGCGGAGTCCGGGGCCGTCGTGGTGTCCGGCGGCGCACGTCGTGGGCGCTCCTCACGCGTGGGTGAGGGCGACCAGCGGCGAACCGGACGACGAAGGGCCGGACTCCGGGGGAGTCCGGCCCTTCAGTGCCCAGCGGGTGATCAGGCGTCGCCGCCGGCGGCGCCCGGGTCGGCCGCGGTGACGTCCAGCAGCTGGTAGCGGTCGATCGCGTCCTTCAGCGCCGAGCGGTCGATCTTGCCCTGCTTGGCGAGCTCGGTGAGCACCCCCAGGACGACCGACTGCGCGTCGATGTGGAAGAAGCGACGGGCCGCGCCACGGGTGTCGGCGAAGCCGAAGCCGTCGGCGCCCAGCGACTGGTACTGGCCGGGCACCCAGCGGGAGATCTGGTCCGGCACCGCGCGCATCCAGTCGGACACCGCGACGACGGGGCCCTCGGCGCCCTGGAGCTTCTGGGTGACGTACGGCACGCGCTGCTGCTCCTCGGGGTGCAGCAGGTTGAACTCCTCGGCCTCCACCGCGTCGCGACGCAGCTCGTTCCAGGAGGTCGCGGACCAGACGTCGGCCTTGACGTTCCACTCCTCGGCGAGGATGCGCTGGGCCTCCAGGGCCCACGGCACGGCCACGCCGGAGGCGAGGATCTGGGCCGGGATCTGGCCGGCGGTGCCCGGAGCGTACTTGTGCAGACCCTTGAGGATGCCCTCGACGTCCACGTTCTCGGGCTCGGCCGGCATCTTGATCGGCTCGTTGTACACGGTGAGGTAGTAGAAGACGTCCTCGCCGTTCGGGTGCTCGGCGCTGGAGCCGTACATCCGGCGCAGACCGTCCTGGACGATGTGCGCGATCTCGAAGCCGTACGCCGGGTCGTACGCGACGACGCCCGGGTTGGTCGAGGCCAGCAGGTGCGAGTGGCCGTCGGCGTGCTGCAGGCCCTCACCGGTCAGGGTGGTGCGGCCGGCGGTGGCGCCGATCACGAAGCCGCGGGCCAGCTGGTCGGCCATCTGCCAGAACTGGTCGCCGGTGCGCTGGAACCCGAACATCGAGTAGAAGACGTACACCGGGATCAGCGGCTCGCCGTGGGTGGCGTAGGAGGAGCCGGCGGCGATCAGCGAGGCGGTGCAGCCCGCCTCGGAGATGCCGTCGTGCAGCATCTGGCCGGTCGGCGACTCCTTGTAGGCGAGGAGCAGGTCCCGGTCGACCGACTCGTAGGTCTGGCCGAGCGGGTTGTAGATCTTCGCCGACGGGAAGAGCGAGTCCATGCCGAAGGTGCGGTACTCGTCCGGCGCGATCGGCACGAAGCGGTTGCCGATGCCCTTGTCCCGCATGAGGTCCTTGAGCACCCGGACGAACGCCATGGTGGTGGCGATGGTCTGGTTGCCGGACCCCTTCTTGACCGCCTTGTACGCGTCGTCGCCGGGCAGCTCCAGCTTGCGCGGGCGCACCTTGCGGGTCGGCACGTAGCCGCCGAGCTCCTGCCGGCGGTCGTGCATGTACTGGATCTCTTCCGAGTCGCGGCCCGGGTGGTAGTAGGGCGGGTAGCCCTCGTCGAGCTGCTTGTCGGTGATCGGCAGGTGCAGCCGGTCGCGGAAGCGCTTCAGGTCCTCGACCGTCAGCTTCTTCATCTGGTGGGTGGCGTTGCGGCCCTCGAAGTTGGGGCCCAGCGTCCAGCCCTTGACCGTCTGGGCCAGGATGACCGTCGGCTGGCCCTTGTGCTCGCGGGCCGCCTTGAACGCCGCGTAGATCTTCTTGTGGTCGTGGCCGCCGCGACCCAGGTGCTGGATCTGCTGGTCGGTCATGCTCTCGACCATCTTGCGTAGACGCAGGTCGGAGCCGAAGAAGTGCTCGCGGATGTACTCGCCGGTCTCGGTGGCGTAGGTCTGGAACTGGCCGTCCACCGTGGTGTTCAGCTTGTTGACCAGCACGCCGTCGCGGTCCTGCGCGAGCAGCGGGTCCCAGCTGCGGTCCCAGACCAGCTTGATCACGTTCCAGCCGGCGCCCCGGAACTGGGACTCCAGCTCCTGGATGATCTTGCCGTTGCCACGGACCGGGCCGTCGAGGCGCTGCAGGTTGCAGTTCACCACGAAGGTGAGGTTGTCCAGGCTCTCGCGGGCCGCCAGGGACAGCTGGCCGAGCGACTCGGGCTCGTCCATCTCGCCGTCGCCGAGGAAGGCGTAGACCTGCGAGTCGGAGGTGTCCTTGATGCCGCGGTGCTCCAGGTACCGGTTCATCCGGGCCTGGTAGATCGCGCCGAGCGGACCGAGGCCCATCGAGACGGTCGGGAACTCCCAGAAGTCCGGCATCAGCCGCGGGTGCGGGTAGCTGGACAGGCCGTACGGGGCCTTCGACTTCTCCTGGCGGAACGCGTCGAGCTGCTGCTCGGTCAGTCGGTCCAGGAGGAAGGCGCGGGCGTAGATGCCGGGGGAGGCGTGACCCTGGAAGAAGATCTGGTCGCCGGACTCGCCCTCGGCGTCCTTGCCGCGGAAGAAGTAGTTGAAGCCGACGTCGTAGAGCGACGCGGAGGAGGCGAAGGTGGCGATGTGCCCACCGACGCCGATGCCCGGGCGCTGCGCCCGGGAGACCATGACGGCCGCGTTCCATCGCGTCGCGTTGAGGATCTTGCGCTCGATCTCCTCGTTGCCGGGGAAGAACGGCTCGTCCTTGGTGGCGATGGTGTTGACGTAGTCCGTGCTGCGCATCTCGGGCACGGCGACACGCTTCTCGCGGGCGCGCTCGATCAGCCGCAGCATCAGGTAACGGGCACGCTCACGCCCCCGCTCGTCGATGGCCGCATCGAGCGACTCCAGCCATTCCGCGGTCTCCTCGGGATCGAAGTCCGGGACCTGACTCGGAAGGCCGCCAATGATGATCGGGTTGCGATCGGATCCGGAAGCCACGCTGTTCCTTCACTGTCGGTCGAAACTGAGGTGTGTCGCGCCGCCTCCATCGTGCTACCGCGCTCGGAGATCCGTCATCTCTACCGATCGGTAACCGTTCCGCCTGGTGGGCGGGCCGGTCTGGTGGTGCGTGGCGCGGGCGTGTCCGTCCGCTCCGTACACCCCCGGGTGTTACGAAAAGAGGTGGTCCGACCTGGTGTCCCGTCCGCCCGATGGCGGGCGGCCGGGGTGAGGGCCAACAGGAGACTCTACGCCCGCGCACGCGCGGACCCCGAATGCCGTTCGCATCTCGGGCACACGTACGGCCTGTGGGCCGGGACCACCCGAAGCATCGTTGTCCTATGCAGAGAAGGGCAAATCGGTGTGATTCCCGACACGTCGGAACGGCGTGTTCCGGTGTGGCGCGTCAACCTTTGGAGGGGATCGGGGGTCGGGTACTTGCGCGAACCGCCGCGCCCGTGTGGACTACGGCCACAGCCTTGGCATGGATGCCGAGCCGAATACTGGAGGTTATTCCCGTGAGCGCGACCGCGGACCCCGCGGACAAGTCCAACCCGGCGACCCGTCTCGGCTTCGAAGAGGGCCAGATCATCCAGGAGCTGGGGTACGACGACGACACTGACCAGGAGCTCCGCGAAGGCATTGAGGAGCTCACCGGGACGGATCTCGTCGACGAGGACTACGACGACGTCGCCGACGCCGTCCTGCTCTGGCACCGCGACGAGGACGGGGATCTCACCGATGCCCTCGTCGACGCCCTGGAGTACCTGGCCGAGGGCGGCATCATCTGGCTGATGACGCCCAAGACCGGGCGGGACGGCCACGTCGAGGCCTCCGAGATCAATGACGCGGCCAAGACCGCCGGCCTCTCCCAGACCAGCTCGATCAACATCGCCAAGGACTGGGCGGCCACCCGGCTCGCGACCAAGTCCACGGCGAAGCCGGGCGGCAAGCGCTGAACGGGTTCTGAAGCCCCGCGCCGGGCCCCCTCGGAGTCACGCTCCGACGGGGCCCGGCGCCTTTTCGTGCTCTTCGGCGTCCGGAGGCGGCCTGGGGGCGGCGGCCCGGGGGGCCCGGAGGGGACTCTCCGGAACCCGGCCGAGGGGTGGTGGCGCGTTCGCCCAGGGCGAAAGGAGACGGGCGCCGGGCGGCCCCGCGTCATCCGTTCGGCCGAACGTGCGTCGACGAATGGCAGGATGTGGCCTGCCGCGCCCGCCGCGCGGCGCGGTCGCGCGTCAGAAAGGTCCTGTCCATGGCCATCGAGGTCGGCACCCGGGCTCCGGACTTCGAGCTCAACAACCAGCACGGGGAGACGGTCCGGCTCGCCGAATTCCGCGGCGAGAAGAACGTCGTGCTGGTCTTCTACCCGTTCGCCTTCACCGGCGTCTGCACCGGCGAGCTGGGCGCGATCCAGCGCGAACTCGCCGGGCTGCAGAACGACGACGTCCAGGTGCTCGGCCTCTCCTGCGACTCGCAGTTCTCCCAGCGCGTCCTCGCCGACCGCGAGGGCCTGGAGTTCCCGCTGCTCGCCGACTTCTGGCCGCACGGCGAGGTCACCCGGGCGTACGGCGTCCTCGACGAGGAGCGCGGCTGCCCCCTGCGCGGCACCTTCGTGATCGACAAGGCCGGCACGGTGCGCTGGAGCGTCGTCAACGGCCTCCCGGACGCCCGGGACGAGCAGGAGTACCTGAAGGCCCTCGCCGCGCTCTGAGCCGCCCCCGCCGCGCTCTGAGCCCCCGCCCCCGCCGCTCGGGTGCCCGACGGCCGTGTCCGACGGTCGTGTCCGAGCGGAACCGCGCTGCCGACGGGAACCGCGTACTACGCTCGGGCCGTTGGCGGAGTGGGGTGCGGGAGCAGGTGCGCTCCCGGAGCCCCGGACCGCACCACCGGGGGCACCACAGGGCGTGCCTCCCGATTCTTGGAGGACACGTGGGAGTCAGCCTCAGCAAGGGCGGCAACGTCTCGCTCACCAAGGAGGCCCCCGGGCTCACGGCCGTGGTCGTCGGCCTGGGCTGGGACGTCCGGACCACCACCGGGACGGACTTCGACCTGGACGCCAGCGCACTGCTCTGCAACGCCCAGGGCAAGGTCGCCTCGGACGGCAACTTCGTGTTCTTCAACAACCTGAAGAGCGCGGACGGCTCGGTCGAGCACACCGGCGACAACCGCACCGGTGAGGGCGAGGGCGACGACGAGGCGATCAAGGTCAACCTGGCCGGCGTCCCGGCGGACGTGGAGAAGATCGTCTTCCCGGTGTCGATCTACGACGCCGAGAACCGCGGCCAGAGCTTCGGCCAGGTGCGCAACGCCTTCATCCGCGTGGTGAACCAGGCCGACAGCACGGAGCTGGCCCGCTACGACCTCTCCGAGGACGCCTCCACCGAGACCGCGATGGTCTTCGGCGAGCTGTACCGCAACGGCGCCGAGTGGAAGTTCCGCGCCATCGGCCAGGGCTACGCCTCCGGCCTGCGCGGCATCGCCCAGGACTTCGGCGTCAACGTCTGAGTCCTCGTCGGCGCCCGGCGGCGCGCTTCACCCGGGGCGGCCCGGACCCGCGGAGGTCCGGGCCGCCCCGTTTCGTGCCGGCCGTTCGCGTGGCTTCCCGTGCGGCCTCTCGTACGGCCGTTCGCGCGGCGGTTCGTGTGGTGGTTCGCGCGGCGGTTCGGGGCGCCGTTCGCGCGGGCGGGCGCGGGCCGGTCGGGAGTTCGTCCGACCCGGTGCCGCGGTGGCCCGCCACGCTGCGAGGATGTGAGTTCAGGAAGTTCAGCCGACCAAAGCCGGTCGGCCGGGGCCGCGGGGGATACACCTGGAAGGCGCCCCGGGAGAAACAAGGGAGGAACAACGTCATGGTGGTCACGCTCGCCAAGGGCGGCAACGTCTCGCTCACCAAGGCCGCGCCGAACCTGACGCAGGTCCAGATCGGCCTCGGCTGGTCCGCCCGTTCGACCACGGGCGCCCCGTTCGACCTCGACGCGAGTGCCCTGCTCTGCGGTGGCGGACGCGTGCTCGGTGACGAGTACTTCGTCTTCTACAACAACCTCAAGAGCCCCGAGGGCTCGGTGGAGCACCAGGGAGACAACCTCACCGGCGGCGACGACACGGGTGACGACGAGGTGGTCCTGGTCAACCTGGACCTCGTCCCGGCGCAGGCGGAGAAGGTGGTCTTCGCGGTCTCGATCTACGAGGCCGAGGCGCGCCTGCAGAACTTCGGGCAGGTCCGCAACGCCTACATCCGGGTCGTCAACTCGGTCGACGGCCAGGAGATCGCCCGCTACGACCTGTCCGAGGACGCGTCCAACGAGACCGCGATGATCTTCGGCGAGCTGTACCGCTACGCGGGCGAGTGGAAGTTCCGCGCGGTGGGCCAGGGGTACGCCTCCGGCCTGCGCGGCATCGCACTCGACTTCGGCGTGAACGTACAGTAGGGGCGGAAATCGGACCATCGCACCCGACCCGATCATGAGAACTGAGGGCAGTGCGGGGGTGACCTGACCGGGCCCGGCCCGGTCAGGGCGTCTCGGGGACGAGGCCGCCCCCGGCACGGCCAGAACCCGAAAGGTAGCCAACTCCCGTGTTCCTCCGCACATTCGGCTGGTCGTTCGCGATCACCGCCATCGGCCTGGCTGCGGCCGGACTGCTCTGGGGAGCCCAAGGCTTCGGCATCGTGCTGATCCTCTCCATCCTGGAGATCTCCCTGTCGTTCGACAACGCGGTGGTCAATGCCACGGTGTTGAAGCGGATGAACCCGTACTGGCAGAAGATCTTCCTGACCGTCGGCGTGCTGATCGCCGTCTTCGGCATGCGCCTGGTCTTTCCGCTGCTGGTCGTCGGACTCACCGCGAAGCTCAACCCAGCGACGGTCATCGACCTCGCGCTGCACTCCGACAAGACCTACGACGGCCTGACCTACGGCCAGTACCTGGAGGCGGCCAACCCGGCGATCGCCGCCTTCGGTGGCGTCTTCCTGCTCATGATCTTCCTGGACTTCGTGTTCGAGGAGAAGGACTACAACTGGCTGTCCTGGATCGAGCGCCCGCTGGAGAAGGTCGGCAAGCTGGAGGCCTTCTCCACCGTCGTCGCCCTGGTCGCCCTGCTGCTGGCCTCCAACTTCTTCGCCGGGGAGCACGCCGAAACCGTTCTGCTCGCCGGTGTCCTCGGCCTGGTCACCTACCTCGTCGTCGGCGGCCTGTCCTCGATCTTCGAGTCCGGCCTGGAAGAGGAGTCCGAGCGCGAGGAGGAGGCGGAGAAGTCCGGCAAATCGGTCGTCCAGGTCGCCGGCAAGGCCGCGTTCTTCCTGTTCCTCTACCTGGAGGTCCTGGACGCGTCGTTCTCCTTCGACGGCGTGGTCGGCGCGTTCGCCATCTCCAGCGACATCTTCCAGATCACCCTGGGCCTCGGCATCGGCGCGATGTACATCCGCTCGCTGACCGTCTTCCTGGTCCGCAAGGGCACCCTGGACGACTACGTCTACCTGGAGCACGGCGCGCACTACGCGATCGGCGCGCTGTCCGTGATCCTGCTGGTCGGCATCAAGTACCACATCCCGGAGATCGTCACCGGCCTGATCGGCGTCGCCTTCATCGGCCTCGCGCT
This sequence comes from Kitasatospora sp. NPDC033851, assembly GCF_055576085.1. Taxonomy (NCBI): domain Bacteria; kingdom Bacillati; phylum Actinomycetota; class Actinomycetes; order Kitasatosporales; family Streptomycetaceae; genus Kitasatospora; species Kitasatospora sp. NPDC033851. The sequence continues at coordinate 164,833 of NZ_JBVIRL010000008.1, forward strand.
CGGCTCGTCGATCCTGCGCAACCGGCGCCAGGGCGCGGACGAGGAACCGGAGCTGGTCGGCTCCGACACGTAGCCGCCGCCGGCAGGACATGCGAAACGGCCGCCTCCGGGAAATCCCGGGGGCGGCCGTTTCGCGTTGTGCGTCGTGTGTTGTGCGTCGTGTGGTGCGCGTTTTGAGTTGTGCGTTCCGAGTTGTGCGTCGCGCGTCGTGCGGGGGTGGGGTCAGCCGAGCTGCTGCTCGATCGCGCGCAGCTTGCGCTCCAGCGAGTCCAGCTTCGGCATCGACAGGGTGTCGTCGTCGGCCGACAGGTCGATGGACGAGCCGCGACGGGACGAACCGAAGGTGTCGGCCGAGGAGCTCGAGGAGCTCGAGGAGGACGAATAGGCCGAGGACGACGAGTAGTCCGAGGACGACGAGTAGCCCGAGGAGGACGAGGCGGACGAGTACGTCGAGGGGGACGAGTACGAGGAGTACGAGGAGCCCACGGCGGCGCGGGGGCGGCGGCCGCTGTCCAGGGCGGCGGGCTCCGCCGAAGCGGTGGAGGTGTGCGAGGTCGAGGAGGTGGCGTCAGTCTCCGCGGCTAGGGCAGGCTCCGTAGCGCTCGGGCCGTCTCCGGCAGCCGTGAGGGCGGGCACCTGGCGGCCACCGCGGGCCCGGGCCAGCATGCCGCCGCCCTGGCGGGAGATGGCCTTCAGCTCGGCGCGCTCGCGGCGGTCGGCGGTGCGGGCGCGGACCTTGGCGTCCAGCTTCGCCTGGCGCTCCTCGCGCACCTCCTCGACCGCCTCGTCCAGGCTGCGGACGTTCTCCAGCAGCATCAGCGACCAGGCCGCGTAGGTCTCACGCGGGGCGCGCAGCCAGCGGACGATGCGGATCTGCGGCAGCGGGCGGGGCACCAGGCCCTGCTCGCGCAGCGCGGCCTTGCGGGTCTGCTTCAGCGCGCGGTCGAACAGGATTGCCGCCGAGATCGACATGCCGGAGAAGAACTGCGGGGCGCCGGCGTGGCCGAAGCCGCGCGGGGCGTGCACCCAGTTGAACCAGGCCGAGGCGATCGCGAACACCCAGACCAGCAGCCGGGAACCGAGCGCGGCGTCACCGTGGCTGGCCTCGCGGACGGCGAGCACCGAGCAGAACATCGCGGCGCCGTCCAGGCCGAACGGGACGAGGTACTCCCAGCCGCCGGCCAGGCCCAGGTTCTCCTTGCCGAAGCCGACCAGGCCGTGGAAGGACAGCGCGGCGGCGACACCGGCACAGCAGAACAGCAGCGTGTACGAGGAGATGCCGTAGATCATCTCCTTGCGGCGGCGACGCTCCTCGCTGCGCTCCCAGGAGTCGCCGGCCTCGTCCTTCTTCGTGTTCTTGAAACGCAGCGTCGCCATCAGGACGGAGACGAACAGCAGGGCTGCGCCGCCGACGACGGTCCAGACCAGCTGTATGGAGGTCAGGTTCATTGCGGGTCGGGCCTCGGGTTTCCGCAGGGGACAGGTTCACAGTGCGACACAGGCGGTCAGGTTCCGCCGCGCGGGCACTGCCTGACGGTTTGTTCGTCACCGCACGGCTGCCCCACCGCGCCCGCGCAGGGGCGGGCGGGACACCTGTGCGGCTAGACGATATCGCGTCCGAAGGGGCGGCATGTTACGGGAGGGCGGCTTGCTCCGGCCAATCGACCCGCCGGTTCGGCTGTGGTTCGCCCGTGGTTCGCCTGGCGGGGTAGGGGAGGGCGTGGACGGGGTATCCGTCGGCCGGGCCGATGCCCGATCATTGGTCGGCGGAACGTCAGATCGCCTGGCGGGAGCAGGGGGAGAGGACGGGATGGTCTCGATCTGGGAGTACCTGCGCGGGGACCGGAGCTACACCTTCGACAACCCGGGCGGTCAGCACAAGGTCATACTCACCAAGTCGGCCCCGCAGCACGCGATCACCGGGTCGGCCGCCACCACCGGCTACCTCTACGTCAACCTGCACTGGTCGATGCGCGCCGGCACCGGCCGTTCGAGCACCCGGGACACGGTCAAGCGGTTCTTCAGCCCGCGGATCCTCAGCCCGCGGGAGCCGGACTCCCCGCAGGGCAACGAGCCGATGAACGTCGACCTCGACCTGGCCTGCATGTACGAACTCTCCGACGGCTCCACGGGCGTGGTGCAGCCGCTCGGCGGCCTCTTCGGCGACCTCCAGAACGCGCCCTACGTCAAGCTCAGCGGCGACGACCAGTACGGGGCGCCGTCGGGCGAGACGATGTACGTCAACCTGGAGAAGAAGGACAAGTTCAAGCGGCTGCTGATCTTCGTCTACATCTACGACGGCACGCCGGCCTTCGAGCAGTCGCAGGCGGTGGTGACGATCGTGCCGCAGACCGGTCCTCGGATCGAGATCAAGCTGGAGGAGCGGGCCCGGGCGGCGCGCTCCTGCGCCGTGGTGCTGATCGAGAACGCCGGGGACAACCAGCTGACGGTGCGCCGCGAGGTGCGGTACGTCAACGGGTTCCAGTCGGACATCGACCGGCTGTACGGGTTCGGGATGCAGTGGCAGCGCGGCTACAAGAACCAGCCGGGCGGCGACTGACGGACGCCGCGCGTTCGGGGCGGGGCCGCCGGTGTCGGGCGGCCGCCGCCCCGGACGGGTGTCAGCGGGGCTGGAACTGCGGGCCCTGCGGGGGCAGCGCGAACTCCTCGCCGGTGGGTGCCGGGGACTGGCCGGCGGGAGGCTGGCCCGTCGGAGGCTGGGGCGGGACGGGCGGCTGCTGGCCGGTGCCGGGCGGCGGGTAGCCGTAGCCGCCCGGGTGCGGCTGCGGCGGGACGGGCTGGTTCGGCGGGGGGTAGCCGTAACCGGCGGCCGGCTGCTGCTGGTACGGCTGGGTGGGCTGCGGGTATCCGTAACCGGTCCCGGGCTGCGGGTAGCCGTACCCCGTGCCGGGCTGCGGCGGGGGGTAGCCGTAGCCGGTGCCGGGCTGGTGGCCCGGTGGCGGGGTGGGCGGCGCCGGCGGGACGGCCGGGGGCGCGGTGGGCGGGGCCGCCGGCGGGGGCGTCATGGTCGGTGGGGTCGAGGGCGGCGGCGGTGCGGTGAGCGGTGCGCCCGTCGGTGCGCCCGTCGGTGCGCCCGTGGTGGCGCCGACCGGGGTCGGGGAGGCCTGCGGCTGCGGCTGGGGGACGGCCGGGGCCAGGGTGAAGGTGCCCGGCTCGGGGGCGGCCGAGCGCCGGTCCGGCAGCGGGGTGCTGCGCGGGTCCACCGCGCCGGTGGGCGAGCCGGTGGAGACCGGCGCCGGGGTCGGCGCCGGACCGGGTGCGGCGCCCGCCGCCTCGTCCTCGACGGTGATGCCGAAGTCGGTGGCCAGGCCGATCAGCCCCGAGGTGTAGCCCTGGCCGATCGCCCGGAACTTCCACGACCCGGACCGCCGGTACAGCTCGCCCGCGACCAGCGCGGTGACGCTCTCGGCGTCGCTGATCCCGAACTCGGCCAGCGCGGGCGCGCCCTCCCCGGCCGTGGCGTCGAACAGCAGCAGCCGCAGGCCCGGCACCGCGCGGAAGGGTCCGCCCTCGGAGGAGCCGGCCAGCACCACGCGGTCCACCTCGGCGGGCAGCTTGCCGAGCTCGACCTCGATCGTGTCGATGATCTCGGCGCCGCCGGAGGTCTGCTGCTTGGGCAGGTGGCGGACCAGGCCGGAGGGGTGGCGCGGCTGGTTGTAGAAGACGAAGTCGGCGTCCGAACGGACCCTGCCGGTGGCGCCGAGCAGCAGCGCGGACGCGTCCACGTCCGGCGCACCGGGCGTGGCGCTCCAGCGCAGCACGGCGCGGACCGCCGCCGCCGGCAGTGCGATGTTGGCGCCCTTGGCCATCACGTGCGTCATAGCGGACCATCCTGCCTGTTCGCCACCCCTTCGGACAACGTGACCGGACCGGTCCCCGCCGGGTCGGACTTTGCCAAGACTTGCGCTTCCTGGGGTTTGGCGCCGCCGAACCCATGATCGTCCAAGTGGACCGGGATGTTCCGGGAGTTCAGTGCCGGGGAACCGGGGGCGGCCGGATCCCGTCCGTACGATGGGCGGTCGTAGGCCCCCCGGGGGGTTCGGCGGAGGGACGTCCACCGGTGGCGCGACCGGGGAACCATGGCACCCGGTCGGCCGGTTGACCAGGGTGTCGGCCGGTTGACGGCGGCCTCGGCCGGCCGGCGGCGACGCCGTCCGGTCGACAGGGGCGTCGTCGGCAAGGGGCCGAGGCCCGTCCACATTCTGGAGGAGAGCACCTTGCGCCATTTCGGCCACCTCGCCGAGGACGTACGCGGCCGGCTCTTCCTGGAGCAGCCCCGCGCGTTCACCGCGCAGAGCGAGCCCGAGGTGCTCGCCACCGCGCTCGGCGGCACCCTCTACAGCCCGGCCACCAGGCCCGCACTCGCCGCCGACATCCGCAAACAGGCTGCTCGGGGCGTGGTGTCGATGGTGCTCTGCCTCGAGGACGCGATCGCCGACCACGAGGTGGACGCCGGGGAGCGGAACCTGGTCGAGCAGTTGAATGACCTGGTCAAGGATTTCACCGACTGCGCACAGAGTCACCCACTGCTCTTCATCAGAGTCCGCGCTGCCGCCCAGATTCCCGACCTGGCCCAGCGGCTCGGTCCGGCCGTCGAGCTGCTCAGCGGCTTCGTGCTGCCCAAATTCACCCCGGAGAACGGCGGCGCCTACCTGGCCGCACTCGCCGCCGCCGAGGCCGCCACCGGGCGACGGCTCTTCGCCATGCCCGTCCTGGAATCGCCCGAGCTGGCCCACCTGGAGACCCGGCGCGAGCAGCTCTTCGGCATCGCCGAACTGCTCGCCGGACACCGGGAGCGGGTACTCGCCGTCCGCCTCGGCGTGACCGACCTCTGCTCCGCTTACGGCCTGCGACGCTCGCCCGACCTGACCGCGTACGACGTCGCGCTGGTCGCGGCGGTGATCGGGGACGTGGTCAACGTGCTCGGCCGGGCGGACGGCACGGGGCACACCGTCACCGGCCCGGTCTGGGAGTACTTCCCCGTGCAGGAGCGGATGTTCAAGCCGCAGCTGCGCCGCACCCCGTTCACCGAGGCCTCGTTCGGCGCCGCCGTCGGGACCGTCCGGGCCTCCGGCGAGGAGATCCGCCGCCGGATCATCGAGCACGACCTGGACGGGCTGATCCGGGAGGTCGAACTCGACCGGGCCAACGGCCTGCTCGGCAAGACCTGCATCCACCCCAGCCACGTGCCCGCCGTGCACGCACTCTCCGTGGTCACACACGAGGAGTACTGCGACGCCCGTGACATCCTCCGCCAGGAGCAGGACGGCGGCGGGGTACTGCGCTCGGCGTACACCAACAAGATGAACGAGGCCCGGCCGCACCGCGCCTGGGCGGAGCGGGTGCTCCTGCGGGCGGAGGTGTTCGGGGTGGCCCAGGAGGACGTGAGCTTCGCGGAGCTGCTGTCGGCCTGCTTGTGCGGCTGAGGCTGTTCGCGTGGCTGAGCGCGAGCCGTCGCCTCCCGTTTCCTTACGGCGGATAGGACGAGTTTCCGTACGGCGGACAGGACGAGCCGTGGATGACGGGCCGGGGACGACGGGCCATGGACGACGAGCCGTGGACGACGGGCCGTGGACGACGGGCTATGGACGACGGGCTATGGATGACGGGCCAGAAAATGACGAACGCACCATCGCACCACCGAAGGCAGGACCAGCAGTGACAGCAACACCGCAGACGTGGACCGGCCGTTGGGTCGCCGACCGGGCCGGGATCACGCTGACCGGCTCCGAGCGCCTCCCCGAACTCGTCGGCCTGGCCCTCCGGGAGAACCGCAAGCGCGCACACCTGCTGGTCTCCAACGTGCTCGGCAAGCACGTGCCACAGCGGCCCTCGGTGGTCCACGGTGCCGGACTCGAACTCGGCCGCCGGGTCCGCGAACTGCTCGGCGAGGAGACGGCCGCGCGGGCCGTCGTCCTCGGCTACGCGGAGACCGCCACCGGCCTCGGCCACAGCGTCGCCGACGGCCTGGACGCCCCCTACCTGCACTCCACCCGCCGCCCGGTGCCCGGGATCCCCCCGCTCGGCGGCTTCGAGGAGGAGCACTCGCACGCCACCTCGCACCTGCTGCTCCCGGCCGACCCCGACCTGTTCGCCGGGGACGGGCCGCTGGTGCTGGTGGACGACGAGTTCTCGACCGGCCGGACGGTGCTCAACACCATCCGCGAACTGCACGCCCGCCACCCGCGCGACCACTACGTCGTGGTCGCCCTGGTCGACCTGCGCTCCGCCGCCGACCGGGACCGGCTCACCGACGCCGCCGCCGAACTCGGCGTCCGGCTCGACCTGGTGGCCACCGCGAGCGGCGGCGTCGAGCTGCCCGAGGACATCCTGGAGCGGGCCGAACGGCTGATCGCGGCGGCGACGGCGGGCGAGGTGGCCCCGGGGGGTGAGGTGGCCCCGGGGGGTGATGCGCCTCCGGTGGGCGGCGTGCTTTCGGTGGCCGACCCCGCGCCGCTGGTCCGGGTCGAGCTGGACTGGCCCGCCGGACTCCCGGACGGTGGCCGGCACGGCTTCACCGTCCGCGACCGCGCCCGGCTGGACGCCGTACTGCCCCGGCTGGCCGGGCAACTGGCCGAGGCCCTGCCCGCCGAGGCGCAGCGGGTGCTGGTGCTCGGCTTCGAGGAGCTGATGTACGCGCCGCTGCGCCTGGCCGACACCCTGTCCGAGCAGCTCGGCGGCGACCGCGTCCGGTATTCCACCACCACCCGCTCGCCAGTCCTGGCGGTGGACGACCCCGGCTACGCCATCCGTACCCGGCTGGCCTTCCCGGCCCACGACGACCCGCAGGACGCCGCCTCGCGCGAGCGCTACGCGTACAACGTCGCCCCCGGCACCGACCCGGCGCGGCGCTTCGACGCCATCGTGCTGGTGGTGGACGACGTCGCCGACACCCCGGCGCTGCACCGGGGCGGGCGGGCACTGCTGGCCCGGCTGCGGGAGGTCACCGACCGGGTGGTGCTCGCGGTGTTGCCCTCGCACCGACCGGTGGCGTTGCCGGCCGGGGCGGGCGGGTCGGGCGGGTCGGGCGGCTCGGCGGGGTCAGACGGGTCGGGCGGGTCGGCTGCTGCTCTGCCGACGCCGCTGTACGGGCCGGAGTTCTCCTCGTACCGCGCCGAGGAGGTGGCCTGGCTGCTGAAGGACCTCACCGGGGTCGCCCTGGAAGCCCCCACCGAGGAGCGCGAGGAGGCCGTGCAGAACGGCGGCGCGCACTACGCCGAGTCGCTGCCGGTCGAGTACCAGCCCAGCCCCGAGTACCAGGAGCTGTTCCACCAGGCGCTGCACGGCTCCGCTCGCCGGATCGCGCTCGCCGTCGGCACCGTCGCCGAGACGCTGCTGCGCGAGCGCGGCCCCGGGCTGGTCCTCGCCTCGCTGGCCCGGGCCGGCACACCCGTCGGCATCCTGATCCGCCGCTGGCTGGCCTTCGCCCACGGCCTGTCCGTACCGCACTACGCCGTCTCGATCGTGCGGGGCCGCGGCATCGACCCCGTCGCGCTGCGGTACCTGGCCGCCCACCACCGGGCCGAGGACGTGGTGTTCGTGGACGGCTGGACCGGCAAGGGCGCGATCACCCGCGAACTCGCCGACGCGCTGGCCGGCACCCGCTTCGACCCGGACCTCGCGGTGCTCGCCGACCCCGGCCGCTGCGTGCGCACGTACGGCACCCGGGACGACTTCCTGATCCCGTCCGCGTGCCTCAACTCCACGGTGTCCGGGCTGGTTTCGCGCACCGTCCTGCGGGCCGGGCTGATCGGGCCGGACGACTTCCACGGGGCCAAGCACTACACCGGGCTGGCCGGCAGCGACGTCTCGGCGGCCTTCCTGGACGCCGTGGCCTCCTGCTTCGGCGACGTGCGCGCCTCGGCGGTCGAAGGTGCGGACCGGCTGTCCGCCGACCCGGACCGGGCGCCCGACTGGGCCGGCTGGGCCGCCGTCGAGCGGATCAGCACCGAGTACGGCATCGACAACGTCAACCTGGTCAAGCCCGGCGTCGGCGAGACCACCCGGGTGCTGCTGCGCCGCGTCCCCTGGCGGATCCTCGCCCGTCGCGGCGCCGGTGCGGACCTGGACCACGTCCGGCTGCTCGCCGCCCAGCGCGGCGTCGAGGTCGAGGAGGTGGACGGCCTGCCGTACACCTGCGTCGGCCTGATCCACCCCCGCTACAGCCGCGGGGCGACCGGGGCCGACGGGCGGTCCGTGGCGTCCGAGGTGCCCGAGGTGCCCGAGGTGCCCGAGGTGCCTGACGTGTCTGTGGTGTCTGTGGTGTCTGCGACGTTCGAGGTGTCCGAGGTGTCCGAGGTGTCCGCGACGGAGGGGAAGTCCTGATGGGTGTTCTGGTGGCCAGCGACCTCGACCGGACGCTGATCTACTCCGACCGGGCCCTCGCCCTGGACGTTCCCGACCGGCTCGCGCCGCGGCTGCTCTGCGTCGAGGTGTACCAGGGCCGGCCGCTGTCCTACATGACCGAACGGGCCGCCGGACTGCTCGCCGACCTCGCCCGGCAGGCCCGCTTCGTCCCCTCCACCACCCGGACGCCGGAGCAGTACGAGCGGGTCAAGTTGCCCGGCCCGACCGCGGGTTGGGTCCCCGAGTACGCGATCTGCGCCAACGGCGGGCAACTGCTGGTGGACGGCGTGCCGGACCGGGACTGGCGCACCGAGATCACCGCGCGGATCGCCGCCGGCTCGGCCCCGTTGGAGGAGGTCGTCCGGCGGCTCGCGCTGTGCGCCGACCCGGAGTGGACGCACAAGCGGCGTGTCGCCGACGAACTGTTCGCCTACCTGGTGGTCGAGCGCCCTGCGCTGCCGGCCGGCTGGCTGGAGGAGCTGACCGGCTGGTGCGCCGAGCGCGGCTGGGCGGTCTCGTTGCAGGGCCGCAAGGTGTACGCCGTCCCGGCGCCGCTCACCAAGAGCGCCGCCCTCGCCGAGGTCGTACGGCGCGGCGGCGCGACCACCGTGCTCGCGGCCGGGGACTCGCTGCTCGACGCGGACCTGCTGCTCGCGGCGGACGCGGGGTGGCGGCCTGGGCACGGCGAACTGGCGGACAGCGGCTGGACGGCCCCCGGCGTCACCGCCCTCGAAGAGGTGGGGGTGACGGCGGGGGAGGAGATCGTCCGACGGTTCCTGGCGGGGGCTACAGCGGGTTAGCCGTCCTGGGCAGCGCGCTCTGGCCAGTGCTGTGGCCGACGCTTTGGCCAGCGCCTTGGCCAGCGCCTTGGTCGGCGCCCTGGTCAGCCCCCGCAGCAGCCGCCGCCACAGCAGCCGCCCCCACCCCCGCCGCTGGGGGCGGGGGCCGGTCGGCCGGCGGCCGCGCCGGTGACGGCGACGGTGGACAGCAGCTTCACGGTGTCCTCGTGGCCCTGCGGGCAGACGGCGGGGTCGCCGGACTGCGCCATCGGACGGCGGAGCTCGAAGGTGGCGCCGCAGGAGCGGCAGCGGAAGTCGTAGCGTGGCATACCGGCAGGGTACCGAGGTGACCCCGCCGGTTTCCCGCGGTCACCGGCTAGTGGTGTCCGCCCAGGTCGCCGCGGATCAGCCCGATCACCTGCGCGGCCGTCTCCCGCACCGCCGCCAGCTCGGTGAGGAAGACCCAGTAGTCGGGGTGCCGGCCGGCCGCCTCCAGCGTGGCCACCGCGCGGTCCAGCCGGGCCACCGCCTCGTCCAGCGGGGCGGCGTGCCGTGGGTCCGGCGCGCTGCGCCCGGCCATCGCCAGCCGCTGCGCGTCCCGGATGGCGAAGCGGGCCCGCTCGATCTCCCGGTTGGGGTCGTGCTGCACCTCGTTCAGCTGCCGCAGCCGGTCGTTCACCGCGACCACCGAGCCGTCCGCGGCGTCCAGCAGCGCGCGAACCGTCCCGATCGCGGCCGTGGCGTCCGCCCAGCGCTGCTCGTCCCGGGCACGGGCGGCCTCGGCGAGCTTGCGCTCGGCGGCGCGCCCGGTCTCCGCGACCTGGTCCGGCACCCGCTGCAGATCCTGCCAGCAGGCGGTGCTGAACCGGCGGCGCAGCTCGCTCAGGGCGGGCTCGACCGTCGTGGCCTTGGTCTCCAGCGCCTGGATCCGGGTCCGCAGGCTCGCCACCCGCCGGTCGATCTCGCGCGCCCGCTCCGGCAGCTGCGCGGCGTCGGCGGCGATCGCCTCGGCGCGCTGCTTCACGTCGTCCGCGCGCTGCAGGGTGCCGGCCACCCCGTGCCGGGCCGGGCCCTCGTTCAGCCGCCCCAGCTCCGGAGCCAGCTCGGCCAGCCGGGCCGCCAGGTCGTCCGCCCGCAGGCCGGCGCCGCGCGCCTCGTCCAGCGCGTTGGAGGCCGTGAGCAGCGCGCGCTTGGCCTGCTCGACCGCCGGGGTGACCCGCATCAGCTGCTGCTCGGCGTGCTGGATGGTCGGCTGCAGACGGCGCAGGAAGTCGTTCAGTTCGGCGCGGGCGGAGCCGAGTTGGCCCTTCACGTCCTCCAGCTGGCGCCTGGCCTGCGCGGCCGCCCCCGCGTCCAGGGTCTCGCTGTCCAGGTTGTGGGCGTCGAGCGCGCCCAGGTAGTTCACGGTGACCTGGTCGACCCGGCCGGAGATCGCCGCCAGATCGGCCAGCGCGCGCTGCGTCGTCGGCCCGTCCTCCGCCGCACGGACCGTCTCCACCGCGAGCTGCACCTCGCGCTGGGTCTCCTCCAGCTCGTAGAACGCCTCCTGCGCCGCGGCCCGGGCCTCCCTGGCCCCCGCCCGTACGCCCTCCCCGCCGCCGCGCCGGCCCCACCAGCCGCCGGTCCCGGCCGACGCCAGGCCGACCGCCCCCAGCGCACCCGCCAGCACCACGGGCAACACCAGCGCGTCCGCCAGCGCACTCCCCGCCCGACGCCGCCCCCGCCCGCTCCCGCCGGCCACCGTCACTGCGCGCTCCCTGCTCCGACCCGCTGATCCGGCCCCCATTCTCCCCGATCACCCCACCGACCCGTCACCCCCTCCCACCCCTTTCGCCCCCGCCTCCCCGCCCGTGCCCCGCCCCCTCCGCACGCCACCCGGACTCCCCACCGCCGCCGCCACCACGGCCCCAGCCCCGTACCGCCCACCCCCACCCCACCCGGGCGCCTGGCCCCCACCACCCCCCGGGACCAGGTACCCTAGGCACTCGTCGTGCGCCCACCGGGCCACGACTGGGGGCGCGTAGCTCAGTGGTAGAGCGCTGCTCTTACAAAGCAGATGTCGGCGGTTCGAAACCGTCCGCGCCCACCTCGTGAACAGCTGAAATGCAAGCTGAGGCCCAGGTCAGGACCATGATCCCGACCTGGGCCTCAGTCGTTGCAGCAGTTTGACCACAGTCTTGAACAGTCTCGCCACAGGGCTTCTCCTCCTAAATTTCCCCCAAACGATCATGAGGAACCTGCAGGTCAGGATACGCGCAGACATGAAGGCGCCCCCAGCCGCAGGAGCAGCATGGGGGCGCCTTCGCGCTGGGGGAAGGAGGGGGCGTGGGTCGGTGAGCTTGCAGCCCAAAGGCGGCTAGCCAACGCTCAGGCAATGATGCATGCCGAGCAATTGCTGCCGAGCCAAATCCTTTTCGAGTCGCCACTCAAGGAGTTCGGCCAGGGCGCCTGGATGCCATCGCACCACGTGGCTTCTAAATTACCTCTTGCTGCCCCTGGAATGGCTGGTCGAGCTGTTGCTCCCGCATTCGCTGGTCGGCGCGTATGCCCTCCACCGTGGCTGCGAAATTCCCGAGATTCGTCGCCTCGTCCTGAGTATACGGACTGATGCCCAGATCAAGTGCGGTGGAGTGCTGCTCAATGCTGTCGGCAGTCTGTTGAAGATTGAAAGCCCGCTCGCGAGGCTTAAAGTAGCCAGTAGCGCCGGTGGCGACTGTGACAATGAAGCCCAGAGCGATTAGAACGCCTTTCCCAGGCTGAGGTGGGTCATACCATGCAGTGACGGCACTAACCGAAGCTGAGCTGATGAAGACTACCCACTGCGTTAGCAGGTGTATGCGTCGGTAGTGGCGTGACTCCTTGCGCAGACGAGCTACCTCGCCGGGGAGCCGTTCTTTATATGAGGCCTGGCGATTGAGCGTTTCTGGAGTTGAACTTCTAGCTTCGAGAACCCTGCGTTCCTCGGCAAGCTCTAGATCAAGCTTAAGTTTCCTTACTGAAACGCCGCGATCCGCCCAAATTGCGTAATTTTCGTGAAATTCGGCCGTCGCCTGGAGGGCGATTGCGCCAGCCAGTGCGGCCGAGACTCCGAAGAAAATGAAATGAACTTCACCTGGGGCCTTGGAGCTAAGCCAGAATATATTACTGATGAGCACCCAGGAAAGGACTGTGAGTGCAAGCAGGATTGCGGTTCCGTATAGGCCCGCAACCTGGAGTCGCCGATTCTTGATTCGCTGCTTTAGGTCTGCAACCTCTTGGCGATATTGAATCAACATCTCGGTCGTGCTTGTAGGGCTAGCCATGAACTGCGCCACTCCAGGCTTCATAAACGACACGCCTTCACTGCCCTCGAAGGCAGCGGCTTCCTCATCTTGCCAATGAAGCTACACCAGGGAAGAACGCCGTGGTGAGTCCCTGGAAATTACCGCGCGGAGCGACTGGCCGACGAGTGCTGACATCACTTTCCGATGGCGAGCTCACCCGCTCGGCCTGTGGAAAGTAGGCGCCGGCCGGCAGGATGCCGGCCGGCGCCATGGTCAACGAACGCTAGGTCCTGCGACTAGTACGACTCGTCCTCATTGCTGTCCGGGTCATCACTGTCGATGAAGCCGGCCTGGGTGTCGGGCTCGTTCTTCACGAGCGTGGCATACACCTGGAGCGCGGCATCCCGAGCCTTCGTCCACTCGTCGTGGGTACCGAAGGGGTGGGGCGGCGGCGGGACCGTGGACGCGCTGAGCTCGGCGGCGGCGTCCTTGGCGATCTCCAGGGCGTAGGCGAGGCGTTCCCGGTTGTCGCGGTCGCGGTCCTCGGGGCTATCGGCGATGTTCCGACCGCGGCGGCTCTCCTGCTGCTTGAGGAAGCCGGCCATCGCCTTGTCGCGGTTGGCGATCTCGAAGAGCCGGCCTTCGGTCAGCCGCACCGCCTGGAGGGTTTCGACGGCCTGCCCCTGGATGACGACGCCGCCATCCTCGTTGATGTTGGGGATGTTGTACTCGTGGGCGGGCTGCTCCGGGTCCCACCGCGACCATGCGGTGGCGAGCATCCGCAGGCCGTGGGGGTGGCTGGCGAGGTCTCCGAGGATCACCGGCGGGACACCGCGGTAGGGCGTGGTGCCCTCGAAGAACTTGGACTCGCGGTCCCGGGTGAGGTAGCCGTCCATGATCAGGGCGTAGCCGCCCCCGATCATCAGCGTGGTCCGGGCCGCGACGTCGCCGGCGAGCGCCATCTCCAGTAGCTCGGTGGGCTCCTTGTAGACCGGTGCCCAAGTACCGCCGGCCACGGCGTCGGTGAGGTAGCCGCCGTCCCCGAAGGCGTTGCGGGCGGTCTGGAGAGAGGCGGGCTTGTGGCTGCCCTTCTCCTTGCGGCTCTTGGACTTGCGAATGTCCCGGTCGACGATGACGCCGAGCATGAAGCTGAACTGCTTGGTCGTCACGGCACGGCGGGCCATGATGTTGCGGATCTCGGCCTTGGCCGCACGAAACGCTTTGGCGCCGCTGGTGAGGCGGTGGGTGGTGTAGATCGCGCGCCAGATGGGGGAGGCGTCGGGGCAGCCGATCAGGTCGGGGAGGTCGGCGAGCGGCGTGACCCCGGTGACGATGTCGCCCTGGGGCCGGGTCAGCATGCCGCGGGCGACGAGCCCATCGACTACCTGGTTGGCGATGTTGTGCCACATCGCGTCCTGGGTCCAGGGGTTCTTCTCGAGGTGCTCGCCGGCGACGAGGTTCTCCACCATCGTGACGAAGGAGAAGGTGCTCTCCGGGGCGAGCGGGTTCGCGGTCGTGGTCTGGTTGGTCACTGGCCGTCCTCCGGGGTGTTGCCGTTGTGGGCGCCGACGACCAGGCGGACGGGTACGGTCGTGGCCTGGCCGACGCGGACGACCTGGTCGGTCAGCCCGCGCTGGTAGGCGGTGTTGTAGGTGACGACTTCGTCCCGCACCGCGCGGCGCAGGCTGTTGGGGTCGCGCAGGAGGTCTTCGACCACGGCGTCGCCGGTGCCCTCGTTGCTCCGGGCGGTGCGGGTCTTCGCGGCGGAGGAGAGCCGGGAGATGCCGTCCACGACGACGGGCAGCACGCGGGAGGGCGAGCCGTCGGTGAAGGTGACCCGGACCAGGATGACCAGGAGCGGCTCGGACACGCCGCGCTGCATGATCGAGTCCGAGTAGTCGGACTTCGGGGTGTTCAGCGTGCTGACCACCGTCTCGCGGACCAGCTCGGCGAGCTCCTTCGGGGAGGAGAACACACACTGGGCCTGGGCGAGCGGGTGACCGTTCCCGTCCTGCTCGTCCAGCAGACGGGGCGCCGGCACCGACAGCGACAGGGCCGCGATGCGCGGCTGGTACAGCGGGAACAGCATCCGGGCCCAGGCCCGGCACTCGATTACGTCCAAGGCACCACCCGGAACGGCCACCTCGCTGAGCAGCGAGACGCCGTTGGGCTGCGCGGTGACCAGCAGGGCGGCCCGCTCGGGCTCGACCTGCAGGGCTGCGGCGGCCTTACGCGCGTCCTCGTCGAGATTGGTGCGCGGGTTCTTCTCCAGCCGCAAGGCGACCTTCCGCGACGCGGCGGTGGCCGGCATCTCCGGCAACGGCAGCGGCCGGCGGGTGATGCTGAGAGCCTCGAGGTCGTGACCCGCCTGAGCGGGAAGCTCGATGCGGGGCTGGAGGTCGTGCGGCTCACGGAAGAGCGGAATGTGCTCGGTCACTGGGTTTGCCCATCGTGACGCTGCTGTGCAGCCGAGTGCTGCGACAGCTTCAGCGGTGCGACGCCCGAAGGCGAGAATTTTCGTCCGCCCACGGAGGGAACTTCCGTCAACTGACGGTGCGTACTCCGTGGCGCCTGCCACGTCTGGCAGCAGTACGAACATTCACCGTCCGGATCGCCGGTCGGGTCGCAGTGCCCCTTGAGGGCCACCCGGATTTGGGGGTCCAGGTGTCGTACGCCGCGCCGACGCGGATCGACGCAGGAAGAGATTTACTTACGATCCGACGGTACGTCAAGTCGGATAATCGCGGGGTCGACTGACCGTCAGGTCGCACCCGGTTGGGTTGGGAGTCCCGGGCCCTCACTGACGGCAGACCCTGACGGCAATACCAGTGGACACAGACGGCAAGGAAGGCTGCCAGCGCCCGGCTACCGGGAGGGGCGTGCGGCTTCGCCAAGCCTGCCCGGGGCGTCGAACGAGCTTTCATAGCAGATGTCGGCGGTTCGAAACCGTCCGCGCCCACCAGCGCGCCGAGGGCCGGTCCGGGAGGTACTCACCTCCGGGGCCGGTCCTCGGGCGTTGTCGGTGGCGGGGGTTGCGGTCGGCCTGGTGCGGCCGGTTGCCGGGAGATCCAGCTCCGTAGGGCAACTGCCCCCCGGTCTTTCCGGGGTCCGGGGGAGACCCGGGCCCAACTGTCGGCCGGGGTTTGCCGAGGGCCAAGAGTGGGCCCCGTCAGCGCCGGCCGCACCCCGTACCCCCTACCCCGTACCCCGGTCTCGGGGTGCGGTGCTGCTGCTGGTAGGGAGGCGGGATGACTGCCAGGGCGTTTGATGCGGTGCTGTGTGACGTGGACGGTGTGATCCGGTTCTTCGACGGGGCCGGGGTGGCGGCGTTGGAGCGGGCGGCGGGGGTGGGGGAGGGGAGTACGGCGGGAGTCGGGTTCGCGCCGGAGAACGACCTGCCGCTGTTGCTGGGGCGGATCGGCAAGGCGGAGTGGGTGGAGTCGATCGCGCGCGGGCTGGTCGGGCGGGTGTCGGAGGCGCAGGCGCGGGGGCTGGCGGAGGCGTTCGCGAACTCGCCGTTCTGGGCGGACGAGGTTGCGGTGGGGCTGCTGCGGCAGGTGCGGGAGCACTGCCGGGTGGTGCTGGTGACCAATGCGACGGTGTGGCTGGACGAGGACCTGGCGCGGCTGGGGTTGACGGAGCTGGCGCACGAGGTGGTGAACAGTTCCCTGGTGGGCAGTGCCAAGCCGGAGCGGAGGATCTACGAGATCGCCGCGGAGCGGGCCGGGGTGGCGCCGGAGCGGTGCCTGTTCGTCGATGACCGGCAGGAGAACGTCGATGCGGCGGTGGCGCTGGGGATGACCGGGGTGCTCTACCGGGGACCGGAGGATCTACGGCAGGCGTTGGCGCCTGTGTTGGGCCGGCGGGTGGTGCGGCCCGGCCGTTGACGCGCGGTGTCCGGTCGGCGGGGTGGCGGGGCGGTGGGTGGTGGGTGAGGATCGGGGGGTCGGTCAGGTGTCGGGGAGTGGTGGGCGATGGCTGGGCAGGCCGGGGAGACACGGGCGGAGTTGTCGGCGCGCCTGAACTGGCTGCGGGCGGCGGTGCTGGGGGCCAATGACGGCGTGGTGTCGACGGCCGGCATCGTGACGGGTGTGGCGGGCGCGACCGGTTCGCGGACGGCGCTGCTCGCGGCGGGGGTGGCCGGGTTGTTGGCGGGGGCGATGTCGATGGCGGCCGGCGAGTACGTGTCGGTCAGCACCCAACGGGACACCGAGCGGGCCGCGTTGGCGAAGGAGCGGCGGGAGCTGGCGGACGACCCGGAGGGGGAGCTCGACGAACTCACCGACTACTACCGGGGCAGCGGGCTGACGGACGACCTGGCCCGGGACGTGGCGGTGGCGTTGACCGAGCGGGACGCGCTCGCGGCCCACGCGCAGACCGAACTCGGCATCGACCCGGAGGCGTTGACCAATCCGTGGCAGGCGGCGCTGGCCAGCGCGGCCGCGTTCACGCTGGGCGCGCTGGTGCCGCTGCTGGCGGTGCTGCTGCCGCCGCAGGCGTGGCGGCTGCCGGTGACGGTGGTGTCGGTGGTGGCCGCGCTCACGCTGTCGGGCTGGGCGAGTGCCCGGATGGGCGGGGCCGGTCCGGCCCGGGCGGTGGGGCGCAATGTCGCGGGCGGGCTGCTGGCGATGGCGGTGACGTACAGCGGCGGTGTGCTGCTGGATCGTTTCACCGGCTGACGGCTGACGGCTGACGGCTGACGGCGGGCCGTTGACGGTGGGCCGCTGACGGCGGCCGTGGGAGGCGCTGTCCGACTCGACAGGCGCGGTCGCACGGCCTGTGTTTGTGTGGCTGCAAACCGCTTGGGAAAGGTGAATCGCCGTGACCATGCCCCCGTTCGGATCGAACGATCCGTTCTCCGATCTCCTCAGCCGGTTCTTCGGAATGAGCCCGCTGGCTTCCCCGCCCGCCGTGCAGCGGGTGCCGATCGGGCGGCTGCTCAGCGAGTCCTCGCAGGAGTTGCTCGCACTGGCCGCGCGGCGCGCGTCCGAGGACGGTTCCAGTGACCTCGACACCGCCCACCTGGCCTGGGCGGCCGCCCAGGTGGACCCCTCGCGGCGGATGCTGGAGCGCGCGGGCATCGACCCGGACCAGCTGTCCGGCGATCTGGAGCACGCCCTGCCGGTCGGCAACCCCGACGCGGTGGACGGGCAGCCGGCGCTCACCCCTTCGGCCAAGCGCGCGCTGCTCGCCGCGCACGCCCGCTCGCAGGCGGCTGGTGCCTCGTACATCGGGCCGGAGCACATCCTCGGCGCGCTGCTGGACCAGGAGCGTTCGGGTGCGGGCGTGGCGCTGCGCAAATCGGCGCCCTCGCAGGAGGTGCTGAAGTCGGTGCTGGAGGGGCGCGGTACCGGTGGCGAGCGCAGCAGTACGGGCGCGCACCCGAGCGAGACGCCGACGCTGGACGAGTACGGGCGCGACCTCACCGCGGAGGCGCTCTCGGGCCGGCTGGACCCGGTGGTGGGGCGGGCCGAGGAGATCGAGCAGACCGTCGAGATCCTCTCCCGGCGGACCAAGAACAATCCGGTACTGATCGGTGAGCCGGGCGTCGGCAAGACCGCGATCGTCGAGGGCCTGGCCCAGCGGATCGTCTCCGGGGACGTGCCGCGGAGCCTCAAGGAGAAGCGGGTGGTCGCCCTCGACCTGACCGCGCTGGTGGCGGGCTCCAAGTACCGGGGAGAGTTCGAGGAGCGGCTGAAGAACGTGATCGACGAGGTCACGGCCGCCGAGAAGAGCGTGATCCTGTTCCTGGACGAGCTGCACACCGTGGTCGGCGCGGGCGGTGGCGGCGAGGGCTCGATGGATGCCGGCAACATCCTCAAACCGGCGCTCGCGCGCGGCGAGTTGAGCGTGGTCGGCGCGACGACGCTGGACGAGTACCGCAAGCACGTGGAGAAGGACGCCGCGCTGGAACGGCGCTTCCAGCCGGTGCTGGTGCCCGAGCCGAGCGTCGAGGAGACCATCGAGATCCTGCACGGGCTGCGCGACGCCTACGAGGCGCACCACCAGGTGCGGTTCACCGACGAGGCGTTGGACGCGGCGGCGGCGCTCTCCGACCGGTACGTCAGCGACCGTTTCCTGCCCGACAAGGCGATCGACCTGTTGGACCAGGCCGGCGCGCGGGTGCGGCTGCGCAGCCTGAGCGGGTCCACCGAGGCGACCGGGGTGCAGGACCGGATCACCAAGCTGAAGCGGGAGCTGGACGAGGCCGTCGCGGACGAGGAGTTCGTCCGGGCCGCCAACCTGAAGACCGAGCTGCGGCAGACCGAGGACGAGCTGGCGGCGGTCGCCGAGTCCCGCGAGGAGGTCGTCGACGTGACGGCCGACGACATCGCGCAGGTGCTGTCCTCCCGGACCGGCATCCCGGTCGCGGAGCTGAACGCGACCGAGAAGGAGCGGCTGCTCAAACTGGAGGAGCACCTGCACGAGAAGGTGATCGGCCAGGACGAGGCGGTCACCGCCGTCGCCCAGGCGGTGCGCCGCGGCCGGGCCGGGATGGGCGACCCGGAGCGGCCGACCGGTTCCTTCCTCTTCCTCGGCCCGACCGGCGTCGGCAAGACCGAGTTGGCGAAGGCGCTGGCGGCGCTGCTGTTCGGCGACCCGGACCGGATGATCCGCTTCGACATGAGCGAGTTCCAGGAGAAGCACACCGTTTCCCGGCTGGTCGGCTCCCCGCCCGGGTACGTCGGCTACGACGAGGCCGGGCAGCTGACCGAGGCGGTGCGCCGCAAGCCGTACAGCGTGCTGCTCTTCGACGAGGTGGAGAAGGCGCACCCGGACGTCTTCAACCTGCTGCTCCAGGTGCTGGACGACGGGCGGCTGACCGACTCCCAGGGGCGTACGGTCGACTTCCGCAACACCGTGGTGATCATGACCAGCAACATCGGCTCGCAGCGGATCCTGGACCACTCCGGGAACGTGGACCAGATCAGGGACGACCTGATGCGGGACCTGCGCGGGCACTTCCGGCCGGAGTTCCTCAACCGGATCGACGAGGTGATCGTCTTCCACGGGCTCACCCGGAAGGACCTGCTGTCGGTGGTGGACCTGCTGCTGGAGCGCAGCCGGCGGCGGCTGCGGGCACAGGACGTCCGGCTGGACGTCACCGAGGCGGCGAAGGAGTTCCTGGTCAACCGCGGGTACCAGCCGGAGTTCGGGGCCCGGCCGCTGCGCCGGACGATCCAGTCGGAGCTGGACAACCGGATCTCCAACCTGCTGCTGGACGGCTCCGTGCGGGAGGGGGACACGCTGATCGCGGACGTGAGCGACGGGGAGCTGGTGGTCACGCTGGCGCGGCCGGAGGCGTCGGCGACTTTCGAGAAGGCGGAGGAGGAGGCGCGGGCTGCCACCGAGGGCCGCTAGACCGCCAGACCGTTGAGACGGGCAGAGCGGGGGGAGCAGAGGGGGCAGAGTGGGGAGTAGGGCGCCTTCGGATGTACTCCAGCGGGAGTACGCCCGAACGCCACCCGTGGAGGACGCGTGGGGGCGGGGCGCGGGTCTAGCTTGTGGGCATGATGCCGCCCATGTCCCAGCCGCCGGAGCCGCCTGCGGAGGAACCGCCGGAGCCGTCCGCGGAGGATCCGGCCGCGCCGGAGCCGCCCGAGCCGTGGCGCCCGCCGTGGGTGCGCGCGGCCAAGGCGGGCCTGCCGCTGGGGCTGGCGGTGGCGGTCGCGGTGGTCCAGCTGGTCGGCTCGCGGTTCGCCGCGCACAACCAGCCCGGGCGGGCGCCGCTGGACGCGTTCGGCTACCTCCTGCTGCTGCTCGGGCCGGCCCTGCTGGTGCTGCGCTGCCGCCGTCCGGTCGCGGTGGTGGCCGGCACCTCGGTGGTCACCGCCGGGTACCTGGCCGCCGGGTACCCGTACGGGCCGGCGTTCCTGAGCTGGCTGATCGCCTGCTGCGCCGCGATCGCCGCCGGGCACCGCCGGGCGGCCTGGGCCGGCCTGGGCGGGGTCTACCTGGTGCACGTGCTCGTCACCTTCGTGCTGCCCGCGAACTGGCAGCGGGCCGCCCCGCCGTCCGGCACCGCCTGGCTGCAGGAACTCGGGCTGCTGGCCTGGCTGCTGCTGGTGCTGGCGATCGCCGAGATCGTCCGGTTCCGGCGCGAGCGGATCGCCGCCCACCGGGCCTTCCGCCAGCAGCTGGAGGAGCGCCGGGCCAACGAGGAACGGCTCAAGATGGCCCGGGAGTTGCACGACATCCTGGCGCACAGCCTGTCACTGATCAACATCCAGGCGGGGGTCGCGCTGGCACTGCTCGACCGGCGGCCGGAGGAGGCCCGCACCGCGCTGGTCACCATCAAGTCGACCAGCAAGGAGGCGCTCGGCGAGGTCCGCCAGGTGCTGGCGACGCTGCGCGGGCCCGGGGCGGCGCCGCGCGGCCCGGCCCCCGGGCTGGACCGGCTGGACGAACTCACCGAGCAGGCCGACCGGGTGGGACTGGAGGCCGAGGTGCACGAGCGCGGCGAGCGCCGCGCGCTGTCCGCCACCGTCGACCTCACCGCCTTCCGGATCGTCCAGGAGGGCCTCACCAACGTCATCCGGCACTCGGCGGCCCGGCAGGCGGTCGTGGTGTTGGACTGGACGGACCCCGCCCTGCTGGTGGTCCGGGTCGAGGACCCGGGGCCGACGGTGGTCTCCGACGCCGGCGGGTCCGGCAGCGGGCTGGTCGGGATGCGGGAACGCGCGGCCGCGTTCGGTGGCACCATCACGGCGGGGCCGCTGCCCGGCGGCGGCTTCCGGGTCCGGGCGGAGCTGCCGACACCGAAGGCGGGGAATGAGTGATTCGGGTACTGCTGGCGGATGACCAACTGCTGGTCAGGGCGGGCTTCCGGGCCCTGCTGGACCTGCAGGACGACCTCACGGTGGTCGGCGAGGCGGACGACGGGGAGGCGGCGCTGCAGCTCGCCCGCGAACTCGTGCCGGACGTCGTGCTGATGGACATCCGAATGCCGAGGATGGACGGGCTGGAGGCGACCAGGAGGATCGCCGAGGACCCTGCGCTGTCCTCCGTACGGGTGGTCGTGCTGACCACCTTCGAGCTGGACGAGTACGTCTTCGAGGCGCTGCGCTCGGGGGCGGCGGGCTTCCTGGTCAAGGACACCGAGCCGGCCGACCTGCTGCGGGCGATCCGGGTCGCGGTCGCGGGGGACGCGCTGCTCTCGCCGGGGGTGACCAGACGGCTGATCGGCGAGTTCGCCGCCCGGTCCAAGGCCCCCGAGGCGGCGCCGAAGGGGCTGACGGACATCTCGACGCTGACCGAGCGGGAGCGCGAGGTGCTGGCGCTGGTCGGGATGGGGCTGTCCAACGAGGAGATCGCCCGGCGGTTGGTGGTCAGCCCGCTGACGGCGAAGACGCACGTCAGCCGGGCGATGGTGAAGCTCGGGGCGCGGGACCGGGCGCAACTGGTGGTGCTGGCCTACGAGTCGGGGCTGGTGCGGCCGGGTTGGCTGGGCTGAGCGGCGGATTCCGTCCCGGCGCGGACGCTCCCGGTGTGGCTACTCCCTGCGTGCCTACGCCCGGGCGTGCCTACTCCCTGCGTGCCTACGCCCGGGCGCGGGCGTTCCCGGGTGCGGCTACTCCCGGCCCGGCGTGTCACCGGCCGCTCGTACTCTCCCGGGAGTATCCCGACTGCCGCTGCTGGTAGGACGCGTGATGAGACCCCTCGGCGGGACGCTTCGGACACCTCGGGAACCGCCCGAGGTCCTGAAGGCCCACGGCCGAGGAGATGAACCACCATGTACACGCAGCTCGCCGACTGGCACGGGCCCGGACCCTGGATCCTGCTGATCCCCCTGGTCTGGATCGCCGTGGTGTTCCTGGTGATCGTGGTGCTGCGCCGCACGGTCTGGCGGCGCCGCGGCTGCGGCTTCGGGTACGGGGCCGGATCCGCCGCGGAGCACCCGCTGGCCGTCTTGGGCCGCCGCTACGCCGAGGGCGACATCGACGCCGAGGAGTACCGCGCCAAGCGGGCCGTGCTCAGCGAACCGCCGCGAGACGACGCCCGGGGAGGTGGCGCCAAGTGACCACCCTCGACGTCGTACGCGGCACCGCCGCGCGGGTCGCCGACGCCGTGAAGATCCACGGCGTCGGCGGCACCGAGGTCCGGGCGCTGGACCACGTCACGGTGGAGTTCCCGTCCGGGCGCTTCACCGCGATCATGGGCCCCTCCGGCTCGGGCAAGTCCACCCTGATGCACTGCGCGGCCGGGCTGGACACGCTCACCGCCGGCAGCGCCTGGATCGGGGACACCGAACTCGGCTCGCTGAGCGACCGGCGGCTCACGCTGCTGCGCCGGGAGCGGATCGGCTTCGTGTTCCAGGCCTTCAACCTGGTGCCCACGCTCACCGTCCGGGAGAACATCACCCTCCCGCTCGACCTGGCCGGGGCCGCCCCCGACCGGGCCTGGCTGGAGGCGCTGATCGACGTCGTCGGCCTCGGCGACCGGCTGCAGCACCGTCCGAGCGAGCTCTCCGGCGGCCAGCAGCAGCGGGTCGCGGTGGCCCGGGCGCTGGCCGGGCGGCCGCAGGTGGTCTTCGCCGACGAGCCCACCGGCAACCTCGACTCCCGCACCGGCGGCGAGGTGCTCGGCCTGCTGCGCCGGGCGGTGGACGAGATGGGCCAGGCCGTGGTCATGGTCACCCACGACCCGACGGCCGCCGGCTGGGCCGACGAGGCGCTCTTTCTCGCCGACGGCCGGCTGGTCGACCGGATGGAGCGGCCCAGCGCCGGGCTGGTGCTGGACCGGATGAAGGCCTTCGAACGGGGGCAGGCATGAGCGGGCGCATGAACACCGCCACCCTCAGGCTCAGCCTGCGGTCGCTGCGCGCCCACAAGCGGCGGCTGACCGGCACCCTGCTGTCCATCCTGCTCGGGGTGAGCTTCCTGACCGGCACGATGGTGCTGGGTGACACCCTGCGGGCCAACTTCGACACCCTCTTCGCCGACGCCAACGCGGGCACCGACGTCGTGGTCCGCAGCGCCGACGTCCTGGACTCCCCGGGCACGGCCGGCGGGGTGCGGGCGCCGGTGGCGGTGTCGCTCGCCGACCGGCTGCGCACGATCCCCGGCGTGGCGGCCGTCGAGCCGTCCGTCCAGGGCGCGGGTCAACTCATCGGGAGCGACGGCAAACCGATCGGCGGTCAGGGCCCGCCCACGCTGGCGGGCAACTGGCTCACCGACGGCCGGCTCAACCCGTACCGGCTGGCCGAGGGCCGGGCGCCGGCCGCCCCGGGCGAGGTCGTGGTGAACCGGGGCGCGGCGAAGTCGGGCGGGCTGCACCTCGGCTCGACCACCGTGCTGCGCACCCCGGACCCGGTGCCGGTCACCATCGTCGGCATCGCGACCTTCGGGGCGAGCGCGGACGGCATGGGGCCGAGCACCTTCACCGCGATGACCTTCGCGGACGCCGAGCGCTACCTCACGCCCAAGGGGGCGGGGCAGGCCGGTTCGATCCAGGTCCGCGCGGCCGGCGGGGTGTCCCAGCGGGAGCTGGTCGACCGGATCGCCCCGCAACTGCCCTCCGGCGTCGAGGCGATCACCGGTACGGCGGCCACCCAGGAGTCCACCCAGCTGCTGTCCGGGCGGTTCCTGACCATGTTCACCACGCTGCTGCTGGTCTTCGCCGGGATCGCGCTGCTGGTGGCGACGTTCACCATCCACAACACCTTCGCCATCGTGGTCGCCCAGCGGAGCCGGGAGAACGCGCTGCTGCGGGCGCTCGGCGCGGTGCGCGCCCAGGTGCTCGGGGCGACGCTGGCGGAGGCACTGGCGGTGGGCCTGCTGGCCTCGCTCGGCGGGCTGCTGGGCGGGATCGGGGTGGCGACCGGACTCAAGGCGCTGTTCTCGGTGCTCGGCTTCGCCCTGCCGACCGGCGGCATGGTGATCAGCGCGGCCGCCGTCCTGCTGCCGCTGCTGGTCGGGACGCTGGTCGCGGTGGGTTCGGCGCTGCTGCCGGCCGTCCGGGCCGGGCGGACGGCTCCGCTGGCGGCGCTGCGGGAGACCGGTGTCGACCGGGCGGCGCAGGGGCGCTCGGGTACCGTCCGGGTGGCGCTCGGCGGACTGCTGCTGGCCGGGGGTGTCCCGGTGGCCGTCCTCGGCGCCACCGACGGTCCGTCCGTCCTGCTGACGGCGGCCGGGGCACTGGCGGTGCTGGCGGGCACGGTGGTGCTCGGGCCGGTCGCCGCGGCCTTCGCGGTCCGGACGCTGGGCGCGCCGCTGCCCAGGCTGCGCGGCGTCTCCGGGGTGCTGGCCCGGCGCAACGCGGCCCGCAACCCGCGCCGGACGGCGGCCACGGCGAGCGCGCTGATGATCGGGGTCGCGGTGGTCACGCTGTTCACGGTCTTCGGCGCGTCGATCAAGGCCACCCTGGACGACACGGTGAGCAAGTCCTTCGCGGGCGATCTCGCCGTCACCACCGCCTCGTTCGGGGCCGGCGGCAGCGGGATCAGCCCCAAGGTGGCGGACGCCCTGGCCGGGCTGCCCGAGGTGCGGCAGACGGTCGGGCTCGGCCGGGGCGTCGCCCGGATCGACGGGCACGGGCGGACGCTGGACGTCACCGACCCGGCCCGGCTGTCCGGCATCGTCGACCTCGGCCGGGTCGACGGCTCGCTCGCCGCGCTCGGCACGGACGGGCTGGCGGTCTCCCGCACCGAGGCGCAGCAGCACGGCTGGCGGCTCGGACAGACCGTCACCGTGGGTTTCACCGACGGCGCGAGCGGCCCGTTCACCGTCCGTGCGCTCTACGAGGGCGGCGGGCTGGCCGGGGACTACCTGATGACCAGGCAGGCCTGGGCCCCGCACCGGGGGCAGGACGCCGACACCATGGTCGCGGTCGGGCTGCGCGACGGCGTCTCACCGGGCGCCGGCAAGGCGGCGGTCGAGAAGGCGCTGGTCCCGTTCGGCAGTCCGCAGGTGCAGGACCGGGCGGAGTACGCCAAGAGCGCGGCCTCCGGCGTCGACATGATGCTCTCGGTGGTCTACGCGCTGCTGGCGCTGGCGGTGCTGATCGCGCTGCTGGGCATCGCCAACACGCTGACGCTGGCGGTGCACGAGCGGACCAGGGAACTGGGGCTGCTGCGGGCGGTCGGCCAGACCAGGGCGCAGCTGCGCGGCATGGTGCGCTGGGAGTCGGTGCTGGTGGCGGCGTTCGGCACGGTCGGCGGGCTGGGGCTCGGCGCCTTCCTCGGCTGGGCCCTGGTCCGGGCCTCGGACAGCGCCGGGACGGGGTCCTTCGCGATACCGCCCGAGCAGTTGGCCGTGGTCCTGGCGGCCGGGCTGCTGGCGGGCGCGGTGGCCGGCCTGCGCCCGGCGGGCCGGGCGTCGCGGCTGGACGTCCTGCGGGCGATCGCCACGGAGTAGGAGCCGATCGCGACGGAGGAGAAGGCAGAGAAGGAGGAGACGGAGGAGGAAACGGTGGGGTGACGGCGCGAGGAGGAAGAGCCGGAGCAGGGAGTCAGTCCGCGGTCTGCGGGAACACCTCGCGCAGCAGCGGGTCCGGCAGGCCGCGCTTGCGCCACTCACGCGGGTAGCCCAGCGAGACCTCCTCGAAGGGCACGCCGTCGTAGCTGGTCTTACGGGGGATGTGCAGGTGGCCGTAGATCATCGCCGCGGTGTTGAAGCGGCGGTGCCAGTCGGCGGTCAGCTCGGTGCCGCACCACTGGGCGAACTCGGGGTACCAGAGGATCTCGGTGGGGTGGCGGACCAGCGGGTAGTGGTTGACGAAGACGAGCGGGACGTCCGGGTCGCAGGCCGCCAGCCGCGCCTCGGTCAGCCGGACGCGCTCTCGGCACCAGGAGTCGAGGTCCGGGAACGGGTCGGGGTGGAGCATCCGCTCGTCCGCGCAGACGACGCCGCTCTCGTACGCGGCCGCCAGGGACTCCTCCTTGGTGGTCGTGCCCGGCGCACGGAAGGAGTAGTCGTACAGGAGGAAGAGCGGGGCGATACGGACCGGCCCGCCCGCGCCCTCCCAGACCGGGTAGGGGTCCTCGGGGGTCACCACGCCGAGGCGGCGGCAGAGTTCCACCAGGTGTTCGTAGCGGGCCACACCGCGCAGCTGGACCGGGTCCTCGGGGTGGGTCCACAGCTCGTGGTTGCCGGGCACCCACACCACGCGGGCGAAGCGCTCGGCGAGCAGGCCGAGGGCCCACTCGATGCTGGTGGTGAGTTCGGCGACGTCGCCGGCGACGAGCAGCCAGTCGGCGGGGTGGGTGGGCTGGATCTTCTCCACCAGGTCGCGGTTCTCCTGGTAGGAGATGTGCAGATCGCTCACCGCGAGGAGTCGTCCGCCCGTCGGGGTGGGCCGCGCCGGCTGTGCGTCGCTGCGGTTCTCCGTGGTCACTCCTGCCCCCTGAGGTCGTCCGGCCGATGTGGCCCACCCTATGTGCCGGGCCGGGGGAGCGGGGCGGATTGAAGGGATCAGTTGTTCGACTGTCGGACGGATCGACTGTCTGGCGGTTCGATGGCCCGACGGGTCGACTGTCCGGCGGATCGGCCGAGGAGCTGAGGACGGCTCAGGAGCTGAAGTCCATGAGCACGCCGTGGGAGGTGGCGGTGGTGACGGCGAGGATCGCCAGCGAGGCGGTGCCGAACGCGAGGCCGAGGACGGCGCGGCCGCGGCGGCTGGTGCCACGGAGCAGGGCCAGGGTGGCGAGGGTGATGGCGATCGGGCCCAGGACGATGTTGAAGAGCAGCAGGCCCGGCAGGCCGAGCAGGAAGGAGGCGACGGCCAGGTTGTCGGCCTCGGCGGTCTCCCGGCGGCCGGCGTTCTGCGGGGTGGTGACGGTGCTCATGGCTGTGCGGGTCCTCTCTGGGAGTGGTCGCGGGAGTGGACGCGGGAGTGGACGCGGGAGTGGTCCGGGGAGGGTCCGGGTCAGCGGTGGCGCAGGCGGGCGATGCCCTCGCGGGCGCCGAAGGCGAGCAGCCAGGCGGTGATGGCGGCGGAGGCGGCGAGGAACACCGGGAGCGAGGTGTGGGCGGCGGTACCGATCAGGACGGCCATGGCGACGAGGGCGGAGAACAGGATCACGGCTGACTCCTTCGACGGCGGCTGTGGTGGCGCCGGTTTCGGTTGACAAGTGTTTACTGACTTCGGCACCACTGTACCCCGGCTGGCCAAGTTCGGCAAACAACTGTTTACTGAATGACGTGAGTCACACCGTAGGGGCCAGACAGGCCCAGAAGCAGCAGAGTCGGCGGGCGTTGCTGGACGCGGGGTTGCACCTGCTGGCCGATCAGAACCTGGCGAGCCTCGGCGTTCGCGAGGTCACCCGGGAGGCCGGGCTCTCCCCGGCCGCGTTCTATCGGCACTTCCCGGACCTCGCCGCACTCGGGGTCGCGCTGGTCGAGGAGTCGCTGGCCAGCCTGCACGTCATGATCCGCTCGGTGCTCGCCGAGGCCGGCGGCGCCGAGGAGCTGATCGACCGCGCGGTGGACGTGATCGAGCGGCACGTCCGCGAACACCGCGCGCACGTCCGCTTCCTGTCGCGCGAGCGGCACGGCGGGGTCCGGCAGGTGCGCGAGGCGATCGACGCCGAACTCGGCCGCTTTGCCGCCGAGGTGGGTGCCGCGCTCGCGCTGCAGCCGGTGTCGCGGGGGTGGAGCGAGCGGGACCTGCGGATGCTCGCCGAGTTGTACGTGGACCACATGGTGTCCACGGCCTCCGCCTTCCTGGAGGCGCAGGAGGCGGACCCGGCCCGGGAGCGGCGGATCGCCGCCACCGCGCGCCTGCAACTGCGCCTGATCAGCCTGGGTCGGCGCCACTGGCAGGGAAGTTGACCCGCGGGGCAGGGGGCGCGAAGGCGCCCCGGCCCCGACGGCGGTGCCAACCGGGCATGGCGGATCGGGATGGCCTCTTTGTCGCGCTTTGACTCTTGACAGGACGTCATGTCCGCGACAGCTTTGGTGGACCCCCACGTGGACCCCCCACACCGAGAGGTCTCTCATGAAGAAGCCGCTCATAGGCATGCTCGCCACGCTCCTGGCCGCCGGAGCCACCCTCGCCGGAGCCTCCCAGGTCCAGGCCGCCCCCTCGGCCACCGTCAACTTCGCCGGAGCGGTCGCACTCAGCAACTGCTCCGGCTCGCTGGTACGGATGCCCGGCTCGGCCGCGAGCGACCCCGCGCTCGTGCTCTCCAACGGCCACTGCCTGGAGTCCGGCATGCCCGGCCCCGGCCAGGTGGTCCTCGACCAGCCCTCCAGCCGGAGCTTCACCCTGCTCAGCGCCACCGGCGGACGCCTCGCCACGCTGCGCGCGACCAAGGTGGTCTACGGCGCGATGACCGACACCGACGTGTCGATCTACCAGCTGAACACCAGTTACTCCTCGATCCAGTCCCGGTACGGGATCGCCCCGCTGACCGTCGCCACCACCCACCCCGTCCAGGGCGCCTCGATCCGGGTCGTCTCCGGCTACTGGAAGAAGATCTACTCCTGCTCGGTCGACGGCTTCGCCTACCGGTTGAAGGAAGCCGACTGGACCTTCAAGGACTCCGTCCGCTACACCTCGAGCTGCGACGTGATCGGCGGCACCTCCGGCTCGCCGGTGGTCGACGCCTCGTCCGGCCAGCTGGTCGCCGTCAACAACACGATCAACGAGAGCGGCGAGCGCTGCACCCTGGACAACCCCTGCGAGGTCGACCAGAGCGGCACCGTGACGGTGCGCCAAGGCATCGGCTACGCCCAGGAGACGTACGGGATCCCGGCCTGCTTCGCCACCGGAAACCGGTTCGACCTCACCCTCCCGGGCTGCGCCCTGCCCCGCCCGTAGGGCACCCGCCCCGCCCATAGGCGGCCGCCCTGCCTTAGGCACCGCCCGCGCGTGGGCGACCCAGCGACCCGGCGACCCAACGGCCCAACGGCCCAACGACCAGCGCCCTTGCCCCGATGGGCCACCCGCCGACGGCGGATGGCCCATTCGGCCGTCCACCGGGCGGCCGCCGTACCACCCGCACCGCAGAGTTGTGTCCACAAGGCGGCAGTCATGTCCGTTGACCAGATGGAGAGTTGATGACCACCACGCTGAGAAGACTGTTGGTTTCCACCCTGCTGATACCGCTGCTCGCGTTCGGCGGGCTGGCGTCCCCTGCGCTGGCCGCCGACGCCCAGGGCGCCCGGACGGCCGGGTCGGCCCACGGCCGGAGCCCCGCCGACGACCCGAACGCCGACATCAAGGACCGGCTGGCTGCGATCCCCGGGGTGACCATCACCGAGGAGAAGCCGACCGACGCGGACCACCGCTACTTCCTCGCCACCTACACCCAGCCGATCGACCAGTTCCGCCCCTGGCTGGGCACCTTCCAGCAGCGCTTCAGCCTGCTGCACCGCGGCTACGACCGCCCGACCGTCTTCTACACCAACGGCTACACCCTGGGCACCACCCCGTCCCGCACCGAGCCGACCCGGCTGGTGGACGGCAACCAGGTCTCCATCGAGTACCGCTTCTTCACCCCCTCGCGCCCCGACCCGGCGGACTGGTCCAAGGCCGGCATCCGCCAGGGGGCCGCCGACTCGCACCGGCTGGTGACCGCGCTCAAGCGGATCTACCAGCAGGAGTGGCTGTCCACCGGCGCCAGCAAGGGCGGCATGTCCTCCACCTTCTACCGCCGCTTCTACCCGGACGACGTGGCCGGCACGATCGCCTACGTCGCGCCGAACAACACCGACGTCAACGACTACGCGGCCTACAGCGAGTTCTTCCGCACCGTCGGCACCCCCGAGTGCCGGGACCGGCTGAACGCCGCCCAGCGCGAGCTGCTGGTGCGCCGCGACCGCCTGGAGACCCGCTACGTCGCTGACAACAAGGCGGCCGGCTCCACCTTCAACACCCTCGGCACCCCGGACCGCGCGTACGAGGCGGGCGTGCTGGACGTGGTCTGGGCGTTCTGGCAGTACAGCCTGGAGGCGGACTGCGCCAAGGTCCCGGTGGCCGCCACCGCGACCGACGACGAGCTGTACGCCTGGTTCGACGCGCAGTCGGGCATCACCGGCAACAGCGACCAGTCGCTGGCGAAGTACACCGCGTACTACTACCAGGCCGCCACCGAGCTGGGCGCACCGTTCTTCGACGTCTCGCGCCTGAAGGACCTGCTGCACTACGACTACAAGGAGCTCTACTCGGCCCGCACCTACGTGCCGAAGGAGATCCCGACCGTCTTCAACCGGAACGCGATGCCCGACATCGACCGCTGGGTGAAGCGCGAGGGCGAGCGGATCATGTACGTCTACGGCGGCAACGACCCGTGGGGCGCCAAGCCGTTCCACCTCGGCCGGGGCAGTGAGGACAGCTACGTCTACACCGTGCCCGGCGGCAACCACGGCTCCAACATCGGCAAGCTGCCCGCCGAGCAGTCGGCGGAGGCCACCGCCAAGGTGCTGGAGTGGGCCGGCCTGGGCGACCAGGACGCCGCCCGCTCCCTGGCCAAGTCGCCGCAGCTGATCCCGGCCTTCGGCCCGCTGGACGTCGAGGGCCAGCGGCAGGAGCAGGAGCGCCGCCCGCTGTAGCGCGTCGGCGATCACCACGAACTGAGGAGGCTGCCCCGCTGCCCGGGGTGGCCTCCTCGCGTCGTCCGGGGAGACCCGACCCTGGGAGCCCCCACCCCGGCAGCCCGGACCCCGGAAGCCCGGCCCCCGGCCCCTGGCAACCCGGACCCCGGCGGCCCGGCCCCTCCCCGAAGCGCTGAATCAGTGCTTCAATGCTTCCGTGGCCTACCGACGCACGCCCGCCGTACAAGCCCGTCTGGACGCCCAGCGCGAGGCGGTGCTGCAGTCGGCCGTCCTCCTGCTCGCCGAACGCGGTTACGGCGGCTGCACGATGGCCGCCGTGGCGGACCGCGCCGGGATCGCCACCGGCAGCCTCTACCAGCACTTCGCCAACAAGGCCGAGCTGTCGGTGCAGCTGTTCCGCCGGGTGGTCACCCGCGAGATCGACGCGGTCAACGCGGCCGCCGCCCAGTGGGACACCCCGCAGCGGCGGATCGCCGCCGTCGTCGAGACCTTCGCCACCCGCGCCCTGCGCGCGCGCCGGCTGGCGTACGCGTTGCTGGTCGAACCCGCCGACGCGGTGGTGGACGGTGAGCGCCTGGTGTTCCGGCGGGCGTTCCGCGATGTGATCGCCACCGAGATCGCCGCCGCCGTGGCGAGCGGCGAACTGCCCGAGCAGGATCCGGTGCTGACCGCCGCGGCCCTGGTCGGCGCGGTCGGCGAGGCGCTGGCCGGCCCGCTCGCCGGCGAATCCGCCGAGCCTGCGGGGCCCACCGGGCCCACGCCCACCGGGCCCACGCCCGCCGAGCCCACCGATCCCGCCGAGCCTGCCGGGCCCACCGATCCCGCCGGCCCTGCCCGGCCCACCGGGCCCGCCACGCCCACCGATCCCCGGAGGGCCGCCGCCGAGGTGGTCCCCGCCCTGGTCTCCTTCACCCTGCGTGCCCTGGGAGGACGCGATGACAGCGACGCATGAGGTCACCAACCAGGTGCCCCTGCCGTACGGACACGACACCGCCGCCGACCCCGCGCTGCTCGCCGCCCTGCGGCGGGCCGGCGCGGGCTGGGCCGAGCCCGAGCTGCGCGAGCTGGGCCGGCTGGCCGGCTCCGAGCAGGCCGCCGAGTGGGGCCGGCTGGCCAACGAGAACCCGCCGGTGCTGCGCACCCACGACCGCTTCGGTCACCGGATCGACGAGGTCGAGTTCCACCCGTACTGGCACGAACTGATGCGCACCGCCGTCTCGTACGGCCTGCACGCCGCGCCCTGGCGGGACGAGCGCCCCGGCGCCCACGCCGCCCGCGCCGCCAAGTTCTTCGTCTGGAGTCAGGTCGAGGCCGGCCACACCTGCCCGATCTCGATGACCTACGCCGCCGTCCCGGCGCTGCGTGCGACCCCCGCCCTGGCCGAGGAGTGGGAGCCCCTGCTGGCCGCGAAGGAGTACGACTTCGGGCTGCGCGAGCCGCGCACCAAGCGCGGGCTGATCGCCGGCATGTCGATGACCGAGAAGCAGGGCGGCTCGGACGTCCGCACCAACACCACCACCGCGGTCCCGCAGCCGGACGGCACCTACCGGATCACCGGCCACAAGTGGTTCACCTCGGCGCCGATGTCCGACCTGTTCCTGACGCTCGCCCAGGCCCCGGGCGGGCTCAGCTGCTTCGCGCTGCCGCGCGTCCTGCCGGACGGCAGCCGCAACCGCCTGCACCTGATGCGGCTCAAGGACAAGCTCGGCAACAAGTCCAACGCCTCCGCCGAGCTGGAGTACGACGGCGCGGCCGGCTGGCTGGTCGGCGAGGAGGGCCGCGGGGTGCCGACCATCATCGAGATGGTCAACATGACCCGCCTGGACTGCACCATCGGCGCCGCCTCCGGCATGCGCTACGGCGCCACCCGTGCCGTCCACCACGCCCTGCACCGGCGGGCGTTCGGCAAGGCGCTGGTCGACCAGCCGCTGATGCGCAACGTGCTGGCCGACCTGGTGGTGGAGTCCGAGGCGGCCACCACGGTCGCGATGCGGCTCGCCCAGTCCACCGACCTCGCCCTGGCCGGGGACGAAACCGAGTCGCTGGTACGGCGGTTGGGCCTGGCGGTGACCAAGTACTGGGTGTGCAAGCGCGGTCCGGCGCACGCCGCCGAGGCGCTGGAGTGCCTGGGCGGCAACGGCTACGTGGAGGAGTCCGGGATGCCCCGGCTCTACCGCGAGGCGCCGCTGGTGTCGATCTGGGAGGGCTCCGGCAACGTCGCCGCCCTGGACGCGCTGCGCGCCATGGCCAAGCGCCCGGAGAGCGTGGAGGCCTTCCTCGGCGAACTCGACGCCGCCGCGGGCGCGGACCGCCGGCTGGACGCGGCCGTCGCCGCGCTGCGCAAGGAACTCACCGACCTGACCGACCTGGAGTACCGCACCCGCCGGCTGGTGGAGTCGATGGCGCTGGCCTTCCAGGGCTCGCTGCTGGTCCGGTACGGCGACCCGGCGGTGGCCGACGCGTTCTGCGCCGGCCGGTTGGGCGGCGACCACGGCGCGGCCTTCGGCACGCTGCCGGCGGGGGTCGACACCGAGGCGATCATCGACCGCGCCCGCCCGGTGCCCGCGTGAGCGGCCGGGAAGTGAGCGCCCGAGAGGCGGGCTGCCAGGGGGTGGCGGAGGTCCGCGCGTTCTGGCAGGCCCTCGGGCTGCCCGGCCTGATCGACGTGCACACCCACTTCATGCCGAAGAACGTCCTCGACAAGGTGTGGGCGTACTTCGACGCGGCGGGGCCGCTCATCAACCGCCCCTGGCCGATCACCTACCGCGAGGCCGAGGACGAACGCGTCCGGCGGCTAAGGGAGTTCGGCGTACGGGCGTTCACGTCCATGCTGTACCCGCACAAGCCCGGGATGGCCGCCTGGCTGAACGCCTGGTCCGCCGACTTCGCCGCCCGCACCCCGGACTGCCTGCACACCGCGACCTTCTTCGCCGAACCCGAGGCGCCCGGCTACGTGGCCCGGGCGCTCGAGGACGGCGCCCGGGTGTTCAAGGCACACCTGCAGGTCGGCGGCTACGACCCGACGGACCGTTCGCTGGACGAGGTCTGGGGACTGCTCGCCGAGACCGGCACCCCGGTGGTCAGTCACTGCGGATCCGGGCCGGTGGCGGGCAAGTTCACCGGTCCCGGCCCGATCGGCGCGGTGCTGGACCGGCACCCCGGGCTGGTCCTGGTGGTCGCCCACCTCGGCATGTCCGACTACCGCGAATTCCTCGACCTGGCCGAGCGCCACCCGGCCGTCCGGCTGGACACCACCATGGCGTTCACCGACTTCGTCGAGGCCGACGACCCGTTCCCGCGCGACGAACTGCCGCGCCTGCGCGGGCTGCAGGACCGGATCCTGCTCGGCAGCGACTTCCCCAACATCCCGTACCGGTACGTCCACCAGCTGGACGCGCTGGCCGGGTTGGGGCTGGGGGAGGAGTGGCTGCGGGCGGTCTGCCACGACAACGCGGCCGCCCTGTTCAAGCTCAGCTGACCTCAAGCTCAGCTGACCTCAAGCTCAGCTGACCTCAAGCTCAGCTGACGACCTCAAGCTCAGCTGACCGCCCCCAGCACCCCCAGCGCGTCCGCGTGCAGCCCGGGCGCGGCGGCGAGGAAGCTGTCGGCGTCGGCCGTCCAGGCCGCCCCGGCGGCGTCCGTCACCGCCGCGCCCGCCTCGCTCGCGATCAGCGCGCCGGGCAGCAGGTTGCCCGCGTCCAGGCCGTACTCCCAGAACAGCGCCAGGTGCCCGGAGCCGACCTGCGCCACCTGCAGTGCGGTCGGGCCGAGGTTGCGCACCGCCAGCACCGCGCCCGCCATCGCGGACAGCGACGCGCCCGCCCGGCGCAGTGCCACCGGGTCCCCGGCCACCCGCGGCGGCTGGCTGGTGGCGGCGACGGTGGCCGCCAGCTCGCGCTCCAGCGGGGTGATGGCGCGACCGTCCAGCTCGGCTCCGCCGCCCAGCACCGCACGGTAGGTCCGTCCGCCGTTCAGCTCCGGGGCGTGCACCACGGCGAGCACGGCGGCGCCGTCCCGGACCAGCGTGGCGGTGACCGCCCAGTGCGGCTGGCCGAGCAGGTACTGCACCGCGCCGTCGGTCGCGTCGCAGAGCCACCACTCGCCCTCGGCGGGCACCGAGTCGTCCGACTCCTCCGGCACCCAGCCGGCCTGCGGGCGCAGCGCGGTCAGCCGCTGCTGCAGCTCGGCGGCGGCCGGCCCGTCCAGTTCGGCGAAGCGGGCCCCGGCCTCCTCGAGCGTCCGCGCCGTGACGGGTTCGGTGGACCGGCGGGCCGCCAGCTTCGCGCCGACCTCGCGCACCGCGGCCTCCACACCCTGCGCCAGCGTCCACAGCTCGTTCATCACGGTCTTCCTCACCTGCTCACGGCCGGTTCGCTCCGGCCTCCCGAGACAAGTAGTACCGTCGGGGTTGCCGAACGGGACGCTCAAGCCGCCGAGAATGACGGGAATCGGACACCATGGACCTCTCCGCTGCCGATCCGGACGCCGTACTGGACGCGCTCGACCGCCGCCTGATCTGCGCCCTCCAGGTGGACGGACGGGCCGAGCCCGGCCGGATCGCCGAGGTGCTGGGCGTCTCCGCCCGTACGGTCACCCGCCGCCTGGCCCGGATGCGGCAGGCCGGGGTGCTGCGGGTGGTCCGGATGCCCGACGTCGAGGACGCAGCCGTGGGTGCGCTGCTGTTGCGGGTCCGGGTGCTCAGCGGCCGGGTGGACACCATCGCGCAGGCGCTGGCCGACCGCTCCGACGTCCCCTTCGTCGACGTGATGCTCGGCGGCCACGAGATCGGCGCCGTCATGATGACCGACGCCGGCGCCCGCGACCGGCTGCTGTACGGGCAGTTGCCCGCGACCGGCGCCGTCACCGAGACCACCACCCACGCCGTGCTGCACGCCTTCGCCGACGCCGGGCAGTGGTGGGCCGGCCACCTGACCGAGGCGGAGGCCGCCGCGCTCGCCCGTCCCGCCGTCCCGCGCCCCGCCGCACCCCCACCGCTGGACGGCCTCGACCGTGCGCTGCTGGATCGGTTGGGCGAGGACGCCCGGCAGTCCCACGCCGTCCTGGCCGCGGCCGTCGGCGCCCCCGAGTCGACCGTGCGCCGCCGACTGCACCGGCTGGACGAGCTCGGACTGCTGCGCACCCACGCCACCGTCGACCCGCGGCTGCTCGGCATGGCCGTCGACGCCAACCTCTGGCTGGACGTGCCGCCCGGCCGGCTCGCCGAGGTCGGTGCGGCCCTGGCCCGCCACCCGCAGGTGCACGGCGTGTTCGCCACCAGCGGCCCGACCAACCTGCTGGCGACGCTGTTCTGCGCGGACCACGGCGAGCTGTACCGCTTCCTCACCGACACCCTCGGCCCGCTCGGGGCCGCCCGCGTCGAGACCACGATCACCGCCCGCGCGGTGAAGCGGGCGGGGGTCCTGCTCCGGCAGCCGCCCCGGCGGCCGTAGCGACCGTACCCGCCCCGGAGTCGGTAGCGACCGTACGGCCCCGGCGGCCGTAGCGACCGTACGGCCCCGGCGCCCGGAGTGGCCGTTACCTGCGGGGTAATCGACGCCCGCCGTCGGGCCGGGCAGGGTGGGGGCAACCCGGTGAGGCCGTCAAGGCCCCGGGATCCCACCCCCGACAGGAGGCGATCCGTCATGTCCGCCCACGCGAACACCCTCACCCCCGCCCGGCCGGGTTCCGCGTTCTCGCCGTGGACGGTGCGCGGCGTCCTCGCCCTGGACGCCCTGGTCACCGGCGGCAACGGCCTGGCCTACCTGGCCTTCCCGGGCCCGCTCGGTGAGCTGCTCGGCC
Organism: Kitasatospora sp. NPDC033851; assembly: GCF_055576085.1. Taxonomy (NCBI): domain Bacteria; kingdom Bacillati; phylum Actinomycetota; class Actinomycetes; order Kitasatosporales; family Streptomycetaceae; genus Kitasatospora; species Kitasatospora sp. NPDC033851. The sequence continues at coordinate 201,538 of NZ_JBVIRL010000008.1, forward strand.
TCGGCCGCGCCACCCTGTTCGGCCTCGGGGCCCTCCTCGCCGTCTACGCGGTCGCGGTCGGCGCGCTGGCGGCCCGTCGGCAGCCGCCGCCGCTGGGCGTGCGGACGGTGATCGACCTCAACCTGGCCTGGGTGGTGCTCAGCCTGGTGGCGATGGAGGCGTGGCTGGAGCCGACCACCGCCGGCTTCGTCTGGATCCCGGTGCAGGCCGCGGCGGTCGGCCTGTTCGCCGTCCTGCAGTTCACCGCCCTGCGCCGGAGCGGGCGCAGCGGCGGGAACGACGGCAAGGGCGGGAACGACGGCAAGGGCGGGAACAGCCGCAACGGTGGGAGCGCCCGCTACAGCTGACGCTCCGGCCCCACCGCGGACTGCAGGAACCGCACCGTCGCCGCGTCGGCCGGGAGGAAGGTCTCCATGGCCAGCTCGGAGACGGTCACGTCCAGCGGGGTGTTGAAGGTCGCGACGGTGGAGAGGAAGGACAGTACCCGCCCGTCGTGGCGGATCCGGACCGGTAGCGCGAACGGGAAGCCGTCCCCGGCCGCGTCCTGCGCCGGGTCGTCGGCCGGCTCGGGGTAGCCGCGGACCTCCTCGTACAGCCGCCGCAGCGGTTCGGCGCGGACCAGCTCCAGCTGGCGCTCCATCCGCTCCAGCAGGTGGTGGCGCCACTGCCGCAGGTTGACGATGCGCGGCGCCAGCCCGTCCGGGTGCAGGGTGACCCGGATCGCGTTGAGCGGCGGCTCCAGCAGGTGCGGGGCGACCCCGTCCAGGAGCAGTCCGAGCGAGCGGTTGGCCGCCAGTACCCGGAAGCTCCCGTCGACGACGACCGCCGGGTACGGGTCGTGGGCGGCCAGCAGCCGCTCCACGCCGCCGCGCAGCGCGTCCATCGAGGGGTCGTCCAGCGGTGTCTCGGGGTAGTGCGGGGCGTAGCCGGCCGCGAGCAGCAGGGTGTTGCGCTCACGCACCGGGACGTCCAACTGCTCGGCCAGCCTCAGCAGGAGCTCCCGGCTCGGGCGGGAGCGGCCGTTCTCCACGAAGCTGAGGTGCCGGGCCGAGGAGTCCGCCCGCAGCGCCAGTTGCAGTTGGCTGAGCTGTCGTCGTTCCCGCCAGCCGCGCAGCAGCGGGCCGACGCCGGTTCCCGTCGGGCTGCCCATGCCCGCCATGATCGTCATGGCCCAGGACGGTACTCGAACAAGCCCGGTCGGCGGGAGGGGGCGAGGGGCGAGGGGGGACGGACGGACCGGACGGGGCCGGGTGAGGCCGGGTGGGCAGGGCGGGGCAGGGGGACGGCGGGGATCCGGGGGATCCGGGGGATCCGGAGGGATCAGACGCCGGTGCTGGAGCCCGGCCGGATGACCATGAGGACCACGACCACGGCCCACAGCAGGTTGAACACCCCGGCCGTCATCGGCAGCAGGCGCAGGCCGTTGACGGCCTTGGCGCGCTGCTCGTCCGCCGGGTCGAGGCCGAGCGCCTCCACGGCGGCCTGCTGGCCGGGCAGCACGAACAGCAGCAGCGAGAGCGCGGCGATCGCGGTCAGCACCATCGAGACGATCACCCAGGACTGGCCCATCACGTCCATCACCTGGGCCAGGCCGATGCCCAGCACCGGCACCGCGACCCCCAGCAGCGCGTAGACCTGGGTGATCCGGTGCAGGACGCGCAGCACGCCGCCCGCGTCGGAGGCCTGGTCCGGCCCGCCGGCCAGCGCGGCCTTCGCCCGGCGCGGGAACATGCTGACGGCGACCGCGACCGGGCCTATGAACAGGACCGACACGAGGACGTGCAGGCTCAGCAGGAACTTGGCCATGGCGGGGCACCCTTTGGATCCGGTGGGCAGCTGGGAAGCGGGCGCGCGCGGTCGGCGCGCCCACGAGCAGGCACGCTAACACCGCTTATCCACGGGCCCGCCGCTCGGGTCGGCGGTGGCGAGAGCCCGGGCCCGCGGTTCAGCCCGCGGCCGTCAGCTCCACGATCCGCGGTGCGGCGGTGCTGACCGCCGCGACGGCGGCGCCGTGCTCCGGGTCGGTCCAGTCGATCAGGTGCAGGTCCTCGTACCGGCTGCGCACCGGCGCCCCCGGCGGTACGGCCAACGGCAGGGCGGAGAGGTCGATCCGGCCGAGGGTGTCCAGGGTGGCCCGCCCGATCTTGATCAGCGACTCCTTGCGCACCCACAGCCGCAGGAACGCCCGGTCCGGCTCCGGGTCCGCCTCGACCAGGGCGAGCTCCGCCGGGGCCAGTACCCGGCGGGCGACCGCCCGCAGCGAGCCGCCGCGGCCGGACAGTTCGACGTCCACGCCGATCGGCCGGTAGCCGGCGCCCGCCGCGACCACGCCCCGGGTGTGCGACAGGCTCACGTGCACCCCGGGGTGGTCCGGCAGGTACGGCTTGCCGTGGTCGGCGAGCCCGCAGTCCGGGCACTGCTGGGCGAGCACCAGGCCCGCCGCCGGGACACCGAGCAGCCGCGCGGCGCAGAGCCGGACCAGCAGGTGCCCGGCGGTGAAGTCGACCCGCCCCGACTCGTGCCGGAAACGCGCGGCGCGTTCCCGTTCGAGAGCGGTCAGCAGGTGCTCGCCCGCCTCGGGGTGCCGCAGCACGGCGTCGGCGGACGCGACGGCGACGAGCGGCGCGCTCTGGTCCTGGGCCTCGGTGGTCATGACTCCAACCTAGAGCTTCGCGGGCAGGGGAGCGCACCCGGGAGATCGCTGGGCCGTTCGTAAGAATTCCGGATCGGACCTGAGGGTCCATAGGGTGCGAATAGTCCGATATAGGGTTGGATATCCCGGATTTGTGGGACCGCCAGCAGATCACACGGACCATGGCAGGTCATCCGAACCTGCCCTTTTCTCTGCGCGGAGGAACAGTCGATGGGGCAGGCCACCGGTTCGCCGGATCACCGAACGACCGCCGTGAGAACACCCGCCACCCGCAGCCGCCGGGCCGTCCGCGTCGCGGTGGCGACAGCCGTCGCCGCGCTGCCGCCGGCCGCCGTGCTGACGGTCGGTTCGGCCGCTCCGCTGGCCCCGCCGCTGGGCGCCTGCACCGGACCCGACTGCCCCGGCACCTGGCCGCCGTCGAACAACGGCGACTTCACCGGACGGGACGCCACCATCAACGTCTTCACCGGCGGCAACTACATTGTGAACGGCCGCGCCGCCGAGGCCGAGGGCAAGATCGTCACGCTGGGAAACCTGGCCGTCGACAAGAACGGCGGCGGCGTCTACAACATGGGCGTCGTCGGCGTCGGTTCACGCGTCGTCCCGCCCAACGGCAGCGACTTCGTCACCACCGGCGGGAACGCCGACGTCAGGACCGGCAACACCGTCCTCATCGGTGGCAGCGACTCCCACGGCCAGGCGTTCGGCAACCTGCGCCACGCCGGCAGCGTGACCGGCACCGTCAACATCGATCCCACCGGCCAGTCGATCCAGGACTCCAACGCCGCCGCGCCGTACCGGACCGTGCTCACCCGGATCGAAGAGGTCTCCGACTGCGTGGGGCGGGCCACCGCGACCGGCACCGTCGACATCTCCTCCAGCACGGCGACCTTCACCGGCGACGGGACCAGCGCGAAGCAGGTCTTCAACGTCACCCGGAACCTCGCCTCGCCGGCCGGGCGGCAGATCGGCCTGGTCTTCAACCGCATCCCGGCCGGCGCCACCGTCGTGGTGAACATGCTCGGCGACAGCCCGATCATCAACACCTACACGGGCACCGGCCTGGCAGGGGACCAGACCACCGAGCTGCGCTCGAAGGTGATGTACAACTTCCCCACCGCGACCACGGCCCAGATCCTCGGTGGCGCCCAGTTCCAGGGCTCGGTCCTGGCCGGCAACCCGGGCGGCACCACCATCATCGCCCAGCCGGGCATGAACGGTCGGGTGTACCTGGCGGGCAACCTGATCCACACGGGGACCGGCGGCTACGAGATCCACAGCTACCCGTTCGACGGGGACCTGCCGGAGTGCACGGTGACGCCGAGCCCGTCGCCGACCTCGCCGTCTCCGTCACCGACCTCGCCGTCGCCGACGTCCCCGTCCCCGACGCCTCCCTCGCCGACGTCTCCGAGCCCGACCTCGCCGATGCCCACCTCCCCGAGCCCGAGTCACCACTCGCCGTCGGCCAGCGCTTCGACATCGAGCGCGCACCCGGCCCCGACCAGCCACCATCCGACCGGCCACCACCCGACCGGTCACCCGACCAGCCACCACCCCGGTGGGGGCGGTGAGCTGCCCTCCACCGGTGCGGGCAACGCCCCGGTGGTCTTCGGCCTGGCGGGCGTCGGCCTGCTCGGCCTCGGCGGTCTGGCCGTGATGGCCGCCCGCCGCCGTGGCCGCCACGGCTGACGGCCCGTACGGGACGGCTGAACGGCTGAGCACCTGAAGAGCAGAACGGCTGACCGGCCGAAGAGCAGAACGGCTGAACACCTGAAGAGCTGACCATCGGCCCAGGTCGCCCGCGTCGATCCGACCGGGCGGCCTGCGCCGTCCCGGGCTCCGGCGCGGAGCAGCCGGGGGCGGGCCGACGGGAGGCCGAAGGCGGGGTCTACCGCTGCGCCGGGTAGTCCGCGAGCCCCGAGGCGAGCAGGTCGAATGCCTGCTCCGCCGCCGCCCGGACTCGCGTCCGGACGGCGGCGGCCGGTTCGCCGGCCACCATGGCCCGCCGGATCTCGCCGAGCACCGCGCGGTGGGCCCCCGCGATGGCTCCGGCCACCACGTGGGGGAGCGGGTCGTCCTCGGCGGCTCCCGACTGCTCGGCCAGGACGGCTGCCAGTGCCGCCTCGGCCTGCTCGCCGAGTTCCAGCAGCCGGGCCCGGAGTGCCGGGCTGTCCGCGACGATCCGCCAGAACGCCGCCATCCCAGGGTTCAGTCCGACCGTCGGTTCCCCGTCCTCGAGGGCGGCCAGCAGGTCGGCCCGGACGGCGGCCACGGCGGAGCTGCCGGCCGGGCGGCGCCGGACCACCTCGGCCAAGTGGGCGACCACGGCGTCCTGCCGGTCGAAGAACAGGTCTTCCTTGGTCGGGAAGTAGTTGAAGACCGTGTTGGGCGAGACCCCGGCGGCCCGGGCCACCTCGACCACCGTGACCTGGTCGAACCCGCGCTCGGCGAACAGGCCCATGGCGGTGTCGGCGAGGAGCTCCCGGGTCTGTTGCTTCTTGAGTTCGCGAAGTCCCATGGCGGGATCCTATGCCAGAATCATGGTGTCGCAGCAAACTTGCAGTGACACCAAAAATATCGGGTATGGTCGCGGCATGACCTTCACCTTCGGCATCTATCCCGGCGGACTGCTCGGTGACGACACCGGCGTGCTCGCTCCCGTCCGCCCCGACGACCCGGCGCTGATCACTGCGGCGCTGCGCGAACTCCAGGGCGACGCACCAGAGTTCCTGGTCCGCGCCTACCGCTCGTACGCGGACTCGGCGCACGCCCCCGATCGGCCCGAGCAGTACGCCGTGGACGGCCGGAGGCTCGACCTGGTGCTCCAGTACCGTGACCGCAGCGGGGAATTGGCGGGCTGGCTGGACTTCGTCCGGAGCACGGTCCGGGCCGAGGGCCACCGCGTCGCCCTGCTCCAGATCTGCGAGGAGCCCAACCTCGACCTGCCGCCCGTGGACGGCAGCATCCCGAACGTCCGCCGGGCGCTGGTGGCCGGCGTGGTCGCGGCCAAGGAGGAGGCGTTGGCCCGCGGTTACGACCACCTGGCCGTCGGCTTCAACGCGGTGCCGTCCTTCGATCCCGCGGACACCTTCTGGCCCGAGCTCGGAAAGCTCGCCGACGAGCGCTTCCACCGCGCCCTGGACTACGTCGGCCTGGACTTCTACCCGGACGTCTTCGGGCCCGTCCCGCCCGGCGGACTCGCCGACGCGGTACGGGCGGTGGTCACCGGATTCCGTCGCGACTTGCTGCCCAGGGCCGGTATCGGGTCCGCCGTACCGGTGCGGATCTGCGAGAACGGGTGGCCCACCGGCCCCGGGCGGAGCGAGGCGCGGCAGGCCGAGGTGGTCGAGGAGCTGGTCCGGACGGTCGCCGGGCTGGCCGCCGAACTCACCGTCACCGGTTACGCGTTCTTCGCCCTGCGGGACGCCGACAGCGCGGGTGCGGGGCTGTTCCACCACTTCGGCCTGCTGCGCGACGACTACTCGCGCAAGCCGGCCTTCGACACCTACCGGAAGCTGGTGGCCGAACTGACCGGCTGAAAAGGCTAGTTCGCCTCGAAGAAGCGGTCCACCGTGCGGCGCCGGGCGGCGACGGCGTGCACCGGCTCGCCGATCACCCGCCCGGCCAGGGCGACGGCCAGTTCGCCGACGTCCCGGCGGAGCCGGTCGGTGGCCGCGGCCCGGTCGGCGGCGATCCGCGGGTGGGCGGTGGCGAGCAGTTCGTCCCGGTCGCGGAGGCCCTCCGCGCGGGCCGCGGCGATCGCCGCCGCGCCGCGCTCGGCGTAGTCCTCCCGGATCCGGGCTGCCTCGTGCCGGGCCTCGGCCAGTTCCCGCAGGTGGGCGTCCCGGACGGCCGCGGCCTCGGCGTGCAGGGTCTCGGCGCGTCCCGTCCGGCTTTCGGTGATCTCCCGACGCTCGGCCTGCACCCGCTCGATGCGGGGGAGCAGGTGCCGGCCGAGTATCCACAGGATCAGGAAGAACTGAGCCAGGCCGAGGAGCACGACCGGTTCGGGCTTGAGTTCGAGGTTCACGCGACCCCCCTGAGTCCGACGTTCCGTCAATCAGGGGTCTCCCCGGGGCCGATCGCGCTGGAACTCCACCCGGACATGACGTCCGTCACGGTGCCGATGCCCCGAACGGCATTGCCCTGTCCGGAACTTGACGATCAGTCCGGTGGTTCGGAAGCCGCTCGGGTACGCCGGGTCGACCGCTACGTCACCTCGCCCCGGCGGGAGAAGCGCTCTGCCCGCCACTCGCCGCTCTCCAGTACCTCCGCCAGCTGGCGGGCGGCGTCCCAGACCTCGGTGTACGAGAGGTAGAGCGGGGTGAAGCCGAAGCGCATCAGGTCCGGCGCGCGGAAGTCGCCGATCACCCCGCGCTCGATCAGCGCCTGCACCACCGGGTAGCCGTCGGCGTGCCGCAGGGCGACCTGGCTGCCGCGCCGGGCGTGCTCGCGCGGGGTCACCACCTCGATCCCGTCCAGGCCCTCGGTCAGTGAGATGAACAGATCGGTCAGCGCCAGGCTCTTCGCCCGAACCGCCGCGAGGTCGGCCCGCTCCCAGATGTCCAGGGAGGCTTCGAGGGCCGCCTGGCCGAGCAGCGAGGGCGAGCTGGTCAGGAAACGGCCGATGCCCGGTTTGGGGTCGTACCCGGGCTCGAAGGCGAACGGGCGGGCGTGTCCGAACCAGCCGCTCAGCGGCTGCAGCGGACCGGCCGCCAGGTGCCGCTCGGCGACGTACAGGAAGGCCGGCGAACCGGGGCCGCCGTTCAGGTACTTGTAGGTGCAGCCGATCGCGAAGTCCACGTTCGCGGCGCCGAGTTCGACCGGCAGCGCGCCCACCGCGTGGCACACGTCCCAGATCATCAGTGCGCCCGCGGCCTGCACCCGGGCGGTGATCCCGGGCATGTCCAGCAGCTCGCCGGTGCGGTAGTCGACGTGCGACAGGACGACCGCGGCGACGTCCCCGTCCAGGTGCCGGTCCAGGTCCTCCGGCCGGATCAGCACGCTGCGCGCGCCGTCGACCAGGCCGGTCACGCCCTCGGCGATGTACAGGTCGGTCGGGAAGGCCTCGGCGTCGCCGAGCACCGTGCCCCGGCCCGGGCGCAGCCGCAGCGCGGCCGACAGCACCTTGAACAGGTTCACCGAGGTGGTGTCGCAGACGACCACCTCCGCCGGATCGGCCCCGATCAGCGGCGCGATCCGCCGGCCCAGCCGGTACGGCTGCTCGAACCAGCCGGCGTCGTTCCAGCTGCGGATCAGCTCCCGGCCCCACTCCTCCTCGACGACCTGGCGCACCCGCTCGGGCGTGCGCACGGGCAGTGCGCCCAGCGAGTTGCCGTCCAGGTAGATCACCCCGTCCGGCAGGGCGAACTCCTTGCGGAACGCCGCCAGCGGGTCGACGGCGTCCAGCGCCGCGCAGTCCTCGCGCGTGGTCATGCCCATTCCCTCGTTCCCCTCGCTCACTGCTCTTCCCGTCACTGCTCTTCCCGTCACTGCACTTCCCGTCACTTCTCGCGCCGTGACGGACCGTCCCGTCACAGCTCGTTCCGGATCGTCCACAGCTCCGGGAACACGTCCTGCTCGGCCGACTTGCGCAGCCAGGTCAGCCCGCTCGAGCCGCCCGAGCCGGGCTTGCCGCCCATGGTCCGCTTCACCGCCGAGAGGTGCCGCTGGCGCCAGCGGGTGACCCGCTCGGCGACGTCCAGCAGGGCCTCGCCGAGCGGCTGCAGCGCGGCGAACTCCGGCTCGGTGTACACCCGGCGCCAGGCCGCCGCGACCTCCTCGGACGGGTGGTAGCGCTGCTCGGACGACTCCGGGTGCAGCTCCAGGCCGCGCCGCGCCAGCAGCGCCAGCACCTCGTCGTACAGGCCGGGGGAGCGCAGCGCCTCGACCAGCTCGTCCTGGGTGTGCGGCATGCCGTCGTACATCTTCAGCAGCGCGGCGTTCTTGTTGCCGAGCAGGAACTCCAGGTGCAGGAAGGCCGCGGACTGGAAGCCGGAGGCCTCGCCGAACAGCGAGCGGAAGGAGTTGAACTCGTGCGGCGTCATGGTGGCCAGCAGGTCCCAGGAGTCCACCAGCACGTTCTGTGCGTGGGTGCCCCGGCGCAGCGCCGCGAGCGCGGTGGGGAGGTCGTCCTCGCGCAGTGCCTGCCGGGCGATCGTCCACTCGTGCCGCAGCAGGTCGAAGAGCAGCTCCATCACCTGGGTGGTGACGATGAACGACAGCTCGGCGGGTTCCTTGCTGCGCGGGTGCTGCAGGCTGTGCAGCTCGTCCAGGCGGGCGTACTGGGCGTACGGGGTGCTCCGAACCGGCGCCCCGCCCCGACCGAACGACAGGTTGGGTGTCTCCACCGTGTCGTGCCCCATCCCGATGCCTCCTGCTCCGTCCGGGCCACGTCGCCCGCTCCCGTGAACCAGACGGACTGCCTGGTTCCACCGGGATGCCCATTGTGCGGCGGTGGTGGCTCCCGCTTGAATGGTCGACGGACACCGCAACCGCCGTTGCAGCTGTCATTCGCGAGGCGTTCAGCCGATTCGCTTTACGAATGAAATTCCCTTGATCCCGACCACTGATCCCGACCACCCGGGGAGCCGCCATGGACGCCGTCGACCGCCGCCTGCTGGCCGAGCTGCAGGCCGATGCCCGGCTCTCGTACAACGAACTCTCCCGCCGGGTGAGCCTGTCCGCACCCGCGGTGGCCGAACGGGTCCGCCGCCTGGAGTCCGAGGGGGTGATCAGCGGCTACCACGCCCATGTGGACCCGACCCGGGCCGGGCTGCCGATCACCGCCCTGGTGCAGATCCAGTGCTACGGCCCGCGCTGCGTACTGCGCGACCCCGACGTGCCGACCTGGCCGGAGGTGCTCCAACTGCACCGGGTCACCGGCGGGGCCTGCTGCGTGCTGCTGGTCGCGGTGCCGACGATGGCCGAGTTCGAGGCGCTCTGCGACCGGCTCGGCGGCTACGGCCAGCCGTCCAGCTCGATGATCCTCTCCAGCCCGGTGCCGTGGCGGCCGCTGGCGCCGCGCTGACCGGGAGCGCGGGCCCGGAGCACGGGCCGCAAGCGCCGGCTGGGAGCGCGGGCCGGGAGCGCAGGCCGAGGCCGTTGGCCTTGACGTGGACGTCAAGGAGTAGGTTCCCCCGCATGTCGAACGAGCGCCACATCCTGCTGCTGCCGGGGAGCCTGCGGGCCGGGTCCACCAACGAGACCGTGCTGCGCACCGCGGCTGCCGTGGCCGCCGCCGCCCCGGGCCTGCGGACCACGTACTACGCCGGGCTGGCCGGGCTGCCGCACTTCAACCCGGACCACGACACCGACCCGCTGCCGGAGCCGGTGGTCGCGCTGCGGGCCGCGATCGAGGCGGCCGACGCGCTGCTGGTCTGCACGCCCGAGTACGCGGGGACGCTCCCGGGCTCCTTCAAGAACCTCCTGGACTGGACGGTCGGCGGGGTCGAGATCTCGGACAAGCCCACCGCCTGGATCAACGCCGCCGGACCGGGCCGCGGCAGCGGCGCCGAGGCCACCCTGCGCACCGTCCTCGGCTACACCGGCGCGGCCGTGGTGGACGAGGCCTGCGTCCGGATCCCGCTGGAGCGCGGGGCGGTCGGCCCGGACGGGCTGATCGCCGACCCGCTGGTGCGCGAGCGGATCGGCGAGGTGCTGGCGAGGCTGGCCGCGGCCTGACCCGATGCCCGGCCCTGTGTGGGTCCGGGCTCAACGCGCCTCGGGCAGGTGCACCCCGAGCCCGGACAGGCCCTCCAGGAAGAGCTCCACGCCGACCGCCGCCAGCAGCAGCCCGAGCAGCCGGGAGAGCACCTCCAGCGAGGTCCGGTGGGAGCGCTGCAGCAGCGGCGCGAGCAGGGCCACGCAGACGTAGTTGATCATGGTGACGGCCACGTACGCCCCGGCGACGGCGGTCTTCCAGCCCCAGTCGTCGTGGTTGAGCGAGGCGACCAGGACGGCGGTCACCGCGAGCGGGCTGGCGATGTACGGCAGGAGCAGCTCGCGGATGCCGTCCACCAGCGGGTTCGGCAGGTGATCGCCTTCCTCGCCGTCGCCGCCGAGGTGGACGCCGAAGACCAGCGCGACCGCGTAGATGAAGAAGATCAGCCCGCCCGCGAGCTGCAGCGACTGGTCGCTGATGTGGAACAGGGTGCTGACCTCGTCCGCCGTGAATCCGAGCACCAGGCCGATCACCGCCGAGATGACCGTGCTCCACGCCGCCAGCCGCCGCAGCTCCCGGGTGCTGCGGGTGGTGGCCAGCCGGGCGAAGGACAGCAGGGTCTTCGGCGGGCCGACCACGGCGAAGAAGGTGATGAACGCGCTGCTCAGGTTGAAGACGAACATGCGCCCAGCATGACCGTGGCGTCCGGGGCGGCCGGTCCGCCACGCCCCGCGACCGGGCGTGGCGTGGGTCTCCCCGGCCGGCGGTCCATTCCCTGTCCGCGGTTCATTCCCGGTCGGCGGTGAATTCGCCCGGATGGCGGCCCCAGCTCGAACGCGTGGGCGCTCTCGGTTGCTATGGAGGCAGGACCGCCATGCCGGCGGGTCCCGCCGGGACGACCACCGGCCGGGACCACTCCGCCGCGGAATCGAGGATGCGACATGTGCCTGAACCGTAAGGACCTGGGCCTGCTGGCCCTGCGCAGCGCGGTCGGCGGGGTGCTGATCGCGCACGGCACCCAGAAGCTGTTCGGCTGGTTCGGGGGTGGCGGCCTGGAGGGCACCACCCAGGCGATGGACCACATGGGCTTCCATCCGGCTCGGGAGAGCGCGATCGCGGCCGGCCTCGGCGAGGCGGGCGGCGGGGCGCTGCTGGTGGCCGGACTGGCCACGCCGGCGGCCGGCGCGGTGGTGGCCGGGACGATGGCGGGCGCGGTGGCGGTGCACGCCCCGGCCGGCTTCTTCGCCATGTCCGGCGGCTACGAGTACCCGGCCTTCCTCGGCGCGACCGGGCTGGCGATCGGCCTGTCCGGCGCCGGGCGGTACTCGCTGGACCACCTGACCGGGCACGTCTTCGACCGGCCCGGGGTCGGCGTGCTGTCCTTCGTGGCGAGCGCGGCCGGCGCGTACGGCGTGGTGGCGCGGCGCCGGCACGTGGTGCGGCTGCGCGAGGAGCGGGCCGCGGTGGAGGCGGACGAGCAGGAGGGCTCCGGGCTGTCCTGACGGGCCGCGCGGCCCGTCCGGTGCTCCACGCGCGGTCACCCGGAGGCAGCAGCCCTGCTGGCGGCTGCCTCCGGGCCCTCGGATGGTGGGCGGGGAGGCGTGCCGGGCAGCCCGGCGCCGACCGGAACCGGACGGTGACCGGAACCGACCGGAACCGGCAGACCGGAACCGGCCCACCGGAAACGAGGGACCGCATGGACCGCATCGATCGCATCGACCACCTGGACCACCTGGGCCGCCGGCCGCTCACCCGGGCCGCCTCCCCGAGCCCGAGGGTCACCGTGCAGGACCTGGATGCTCCCCCGCTGCGCCGTCAACGGCTGGCGGTGGCCGGGATGTTGGCCGCCGCCGTGCTCGGTGCGGCGGCGTTGGCGGGCTGCTCCTCGAGCAAGAGCGCGAGCAGTGTGGCCTCCGAGGCGGCGTCCGCGGTGGAGAAGGGCGCGAGCGCCGCCGCCTCCGCCGCCTCGGCGCTGGCCTCGGCGGCCGGCGGGGCCGGCGCGGTGATCGCCTCGGCGGAGGCGCAGGCCTCGGCGGCGGTGTCGGCCGCCTCCTCGGCGGTGGCCGGGATCAAGGGCGGGCTGGACGCCAAGGCGGACGTGACCGCCGGGGAGGTGACCACCGGCTCGGACGGCAAGGCGCAGGTGCAGCTGACCGTCACCAACCACGGCCAGCAGTCGTACCGGTACGTGATCCAGCTGAACTTCACCGACGGGTCCGGCAAGGTGCTCGACGCGACCGCGGTGACCGTCCAGGAGGTGGCCGCCGGGCAGAGCGCCCAGGCCACCGGGCGCAGCAACCGGGACCTCTCCGGCACGGTCAAGGCCGAGGTGGCCAACGCCGTCCGGTACTGACGCCCGGTAGTGACGCCTGGTAATGGCGCCTGGCGCTGACGCTCGGCTCGGCGCGCGGGCGGTGGAACCTTAAGCGGGACTCAAGGCCCAACGGGACCCCTTGACGGGCGAGTTGGTCTAGTCCATTTTTATTGCCCAGGTGCAGGGAGCCCCTGAACCGGCGCCGACGGCCTTGTGCCGTCGGCGCCGGTTCGGCGCATCCCGGCGTCCGTCATGGCCTGATCCCGCACGATTCCCCACCCATTCCTGTCATGTCCCGGTCGTCCGGCCCCACCCCGGACGCGCGCCCCCGGCGCGGCGGGAACCCCCACAACCAGGAGTCACGCACCCATGCTGCGCTCACACATCGAAAGGGCCGGGACCCCGGCTCCGCAGGGCGGTCGCCGACGCCGCCCGAAGAGCCTGGCCGCCATCGCGGCCGGCACCACCGCCTCCCTCCTGCTCGGCGCGGGCCTCGCGCTGTCCGGCGGCGGCGCGGCCAACGCCGCGACCACCAACAGCAGCGGCGCGCCCGCCACCAGCGGCGGCATCAAGGTCGCCTACTTCGACCAGTGGTCGATCTACGCGAACGGCTACTACCCCAAGACGATCCAGGACACCGGCGTGGCCGGGAAGCTGGACTACCTGATCTACGACTTCGCCAACATCCACCCGAGCGACCTCGGGTGTTTCGAGGCCACCAAGGCCGCCGACACGAACGACAACAACCCCAACGCGGGCGACGGTGCGGGCGACGCGTTCGCCGACTACCAGAAGAGCTTCGGCGCGGACATCTCGGTCGACGGCGTCGGTGACGTCTGGAACCAGCCGATCGCCGGCAACTTCAACCAGCTGAAGAAGCTGAAGGCGAAGAACCCCAACCTCAAGATCCTGATCTCGCTGGGCGGTTGGACCTACTCCAAGTACTTCTCGTCGGCGGCCGCCACGGACGCCTCGCGCAAGCACCTGGTGTCGTCCTGCCTCGACATGTTCGTCAAGGGCAACCTCCCGACCGACGCCGGCTACGGCGGCGCGGGCTCGGCGGCCGGCATCTTCGACGGCGTCGACATCGACTGGGAGTACCCGGGCGGCGGCGGTCACGCCGGCAACATCTCCAGCCCGGCCGACAAGCAGAACTTCACGGCGCTGCTGAAGGAGTTCCGCACCCAGCTGGACGCGCAGGGCAAGGCCGACGGCAAGACCTACGCCCTGTCGGCGGCGGTCGGCGCCGGCCAGGACAAGATCATGAACGTCGAGACCGACAAGATCGGTCAGTACCTGACCTTCCTCGACGTCATGACCTACGACATGCACGGCGGTTGGGACCCGCAGGGTCCGACCAACCACCAGGCGCCGCTCTACTCCGGCCCGAACGACCCGTCGACCCCGGCCAAGCCGGGCAACGGCAAGTACTCGATCGACAACGCCATCAAGGCGTGGACGGTCGGCGACGCGCAGTACGGCATCCCCGGCGGCTTCCCGGCCAACAAGATCAACATGGGTGTGCCGTTCTACTACCGGGGCTGGACCGGCGTCCAGAACAACGGCAAGAACGGCCTCTTCCAGCCCGCCACCAGCCCGGCGGCCGGTGCGGCGATGTCCGGCAACGTCCCCGGCATCCAGATGTTCAAGGAGCTCGCGGGCTTCGTCGACAACCCGTCCAAGACCTTCTGGGACGACGACGCCAAGTCCACGTACTTCTACGACGGCACCACCTTCTGGAGCGGTGAGGACGCCCGGTCGATCCAGGCCAAGATCGACTACGCGCACTGCAGCGGCCTCGGCGGCTCCTTCGCCTTCTCGCTGTACGACCTGGGCACCAAGACCGCCCTGTTCGACAAGATGGTGAGCGCCACCAACGGCTCCGCCGCCGGCTGCCCGGCCCCGCCGACCGGCACGCCGACCCCGACCCAGACGCCGACCCCGACCGGCACCCCCACCGGCACGCCGACGGGCACCCCCACCGGCACCCCGACCCCGCCGGCCACCTGCGCGGCCGCCCCGAGCTGGGACCCGAACGCCACCTACGCGGCCGGCGGCACCAAGGTCTCGTGGAAGGGCCACTACTACACCAACAAGTGGTGGACCAAGGGCGAGGACCCGAGCCTGAGCGGCCAGTGGGGCGTCTGGGCCGACAACGGCCCCTGCTGACACACGCACGCACGCACCACCGAGCGGGCGAGGGGCCTGACGGACCCTCGCGGCGAACGCGGGCGGCCCCGGACGAGCATGAACTCGTCCGGGGCCGCCCGTCGTGTCCGGCCGCTCAGATCTTGGCGTAGGTGACCGTGATCGTGGTCGACGAGCCGGTGATCAGCAGGTTGTTCTCGCCCTTCTCGGCGAGGCCCGAACCGTCGCCCGTGGAGGTCACCTCGAAGCCGGCCGCCTCGAGCGCCGAATGCCAACGAAAATCCGCCGGCCCGGCCCTCTCGTCCGGCGGCCCTCTCACCCGCCGGCCCCCTTGCCCGCTAGCCCAGGTCGGCGGTGCGGCCGAGGGCGTCCGGCTGGCTCTCCTCGATCCGGCGCAGCATCCGGGCCAGCAGGCCGGAGAGCGCGGTGCGCTCCTCGCCCACGACGTCCTGGAGCAGCTCCTCCTCGAACACCGCCGCCATCCGCATCGACTCCAGCCACTTGTCGCGGCCGGTCTCGGTCAGCTCGATGATCACCCGCACCCGGTTGGACTCGTCCCGCTCCCGGGTGACCAGGCCGTCGGCGACCATCCGGTCGATCCGGTGCGTCATCGCCGCCGGGGTGAGCCCGAGCCGCTTGGCCAGCTCGCCCGGTCCCAGCCGGTACGGGCTGCCGGAGACCACCAGGGCCTTGAGCACCTCCCACTCCGCGGAGGTGATTCCGAGCACAGTCAGCTGCCGGTCGTACGCCACGCCCATCCGCCGGGAGACCCGGTTGAGGGTCTGCACGATGGTCTCCACCTGGGGGTCCACGGTGGGGAATTCCCGCTGGTAGAGGGCGACCTGCTCGGCGATGCCGAACTCCAGGGGGGTGGCCGGGGCGGGCTTGTCGGCAGCCGGCGCCGGCTTGTCCGTAGTCATGCGGACCAGTGTCGCACGAGCGTGCACTCCTTAAGCCTTTGACTCCGCAGCCTTCTGGTGCTAAGACTTTATCTCGTCAAACTTTAGCTCTGAAATCTTCTGGACTTAAGAGTATCCAGTTGAAGCCAGGAAGGGATGTGCACGGTGGTCGGCACGGTGAAGCAGCAGAGGCAGCAGCGAGGCGGGGCGGGCGGCCCGCTGCGCCGCGTCCAGATCGGCAACGCGCTCAGTGCGTTCGGCAGCGGATTCACGATGCCCTACATGTTCGTGTACGTGGACCAGGTGCGCGGGCTGGGCTCGCTGGCGGCCGGGATGGTGTTCACCGTCTTCGCGCTGGCGGCCCTCGCCGTCCTGCCGTTCACCGGGCGCGGCATCGACAGGTACGGCCCCCGTCCGGTGCTGCTGGCCGGTACGGCCCTCGCCGCCACCGGCGCGTTCGCCTTCGGCCACGCCACCGGCACCCCGGCCCTGCTGGTCTCCTCCTTCCTGTTCGGCGCGGGTGTCACCACCTGCCAGCCGGCGCTCGCCACGATGATCGTCCGCTGCTCGACGCCGGCGACGCGCTCGCACGCCTTCGCGCTGCAGTTCACCCTGGTCAACCTGGGCATGGGCATCGGCGCGCTGGTCGGCGGGCAGATCGTGAACGTGGCCGACCCGGCCAGCCTCACCCGGCTGTTCACCATCGAGGCGGTGACGTTCCTCGGCCTGGCCCTGGTCACCGGCACCGCCCGGATGCCGCGGATCCAGCTGACCGCCGTCCACGGGAAGAACGACGGCCCGACCGGCCTGCGCGCGCTGGTCGCCGACAAGGCGATGCTGCGGCTCTGCGTGCTCGCCGGGCTGATCTTCTTCACCTGCTACGGCCAGTTCGAGTCCGGCGTCGCGGCCTTCGCCACCGACACCGTCGGCACCGCGCCCTCCACGCTGGGCTTCGCGATCGGCGCCAACGCGCTGACCATCGTGGTGCTGCAGATGTTCATGGTGCGGATCACCGCGCGCCGCCGCCGCACCACCGCGATGGCCGCGGCCGGCCTGGTCTGGCTCGGTGCCTGGGCGATGGCCCTGGTGGCCGGTCTGATCCGGACCGAGACCATGGCCGCCACGGTCGCCATCGTCTCGATCTACGCCCTCTTCGGCGTCGGCGAGTCGCTGCTCGCGCCCACCATGGGCCCGATCGTGGCCGACCTCGCCCCGGCCCGGCTGCTGGGCACCTACAACGCCGGGTACTCCCTGGTGAAGCAGATCGCGATCGCGGTCGGCCCGGCCGTCGGCGTGCTGCTGGTCGGCTCCGGCACCTGGCCGCTCTACCTGGCGGCGATGGCGGGTTCGACGCTGCTGATCGTGGCCCTGGCGCTGCGGCTGCGCCCGTACCTCACGCCGGAGCAGGACAACGCCGCCCCGGCCGTGGTCCGCACCGTCCCGGTCCGGGAGCTGCAGACCGCCGCGTAGCGGAAGGGCGCGCACGAGCGTTCGAAACGGGCGCCGACCAGGTCACCTGGTCGGCGCCCGTCGCGCTTGGCTTCGCGACCACCGCCACATAGTGTCAGTGGCTGTTGACCGCCCGGATCCGGCCACTGCGCCGGGGTCCGGGCAGAGCAGACAGGCGAATCGGCGAGGCTATGACGCAAGCGGCGCTCACGCACCCCCCGGCGGCCCCGGCCCCAGCCGCCCCAGCACCGGCCCCGCGCGGGGGCCTGGTCCGCTGGGCGGCCGACCGCTCCGGCTGGCTCGGGCCGATCGCTGTCGCGCTCTTCGCCGGCCTGCTGCGGTTCTGGCACCTCGGCTACCCCAACTCCTTCGTCTTCGACGAGACGTACTACCCCAAGGACGCCTGGTCGCTGCTCCGACAGGGCTACGAGGGCACCTGGCCCGACCACGCCAACGCCGACATCCTGGCCGTCCCGCAGTCCATCCCGCTCGGCTCCGCGCCCGAGTTCATCGCACACCCTCCGCTCGGCAAATGGGTGATGGCGATCGGCGAGCAGCTGTTCGGTCTGCACCCCTTCGGCTGGCGGTTCATGACCGCCCTGCTCGGCACCGTCACCGTGCTGATGCTCGCCCGGATCGGCCGCCGCCTCTTCGGCTCCACGCTGGTCGGCTGCACCGCCGCGCTGCTGATGTCGGTGGACGGCCTGCAACTGGTGATGAGCCGGGTCGGCCTGCTCGACGGCATCCAGATGTTCTTCGTGCTCGCCTCCTTCGGCAGCCTGCTGATCGACCGCGACCACGCCCGCGCCCGGCTGGCGGCGGCCTCCGACGGCGACCTGGTGCGGCTCGGGTGGCGCCCCTGGCGGATCGCCGCCGGGGTGTTCGTCGGCGCCGCCTGCGCGGTCAAGTGGAACGGCGCCCCGATCCTCGCCGCCTTCGGCGTCCTGACCGTCCTGTGGGACCAGTCCGGCCGCCGCGGGGCGGGAGCCCGCCACCCCTGGCGCTCCATGCTCCGCCGGGACTCCGGACCCGCCGTCCTCGCCATGGTCGGCTCCGCCCTGGTGGTCTACGTCGGCGCCTGGGGCGGCTGGCTGGCGAGCGGAGGCAACGGCGAGGGCGGGTACGACCGGCACTGGGCCGACGGCCGCGCCGGGCTCTCCCCGGACAGCTTCCTCGGCATCCCGCTGCCGCAGGTGTCGATGAGCTGGGTGCCCGCGCCCCTGCGCAGCCTGTGGCACTACCACTCGCAGATGTACGACTTCAACACCGGCCTGAGCACCCCGCACACCTACCAGTCCAACCCCTTCGCCTGGCTGGTCGACGGCCGTCCGGTCTCCATGTACTGGGAGCAGGTCCCGAACGGCACCCGCGGCTGCACCTCCTCCGGCGGCTGCGCGGCGCAGATCCTGGGCCTGGGCACGCCGTTCCTGTGGTGGGCGGCCTGCCTCGCGCTGGTCTACCTGCTGTGGCGCTGGTTCTTCCGGCGGGACTGGCGCTCGGGCGCGGTGCTGTGCGCGGTCGCCGGGATCTACCTGCCCTGGTTCCGGTACCAGGAGCGGACGATCTTCTCCTTCTACATGGTCGTGCTGGTGCCGTTCCTGTGCCTGGCCGTCGCCCAGATGCTCGGCGCGATCCTCGGCCCGGCCGGCTGCAGCCGCGAGCGCCGCCGGATCGGCGCGATCGGGGCCGGGGCGGTCGTGCTGGCGATCGTCGGCTGCTTCGCCTTCTTCTACCCGCTGTACACGGCGGAGGTGATCCCGATGTCGTCCTGGCAGGACCGGATGTGGTTCACCAGCTGGATCTGATGCCCCTTGCGGCGTCCGGCGGCGAGCCGGATGGTTCGGGCCTCGCGGCGTCCGGCGGCCAGCTGCTGCCGGTCACCCCGGTGCTCGGGGTGGTCACCGCCGTCCTGCTGCTGGCCGCCGTCGCGGTGGCCGGGCGGGGGCTGCTCGGCCACGGGCACGCGGTGCTGCGGGCCGGGCTGCGGGCGGTGGTGCAGCTGGCGGCCGTCGCCGTGGTGATCACCTGGGTGGTCGGCTCGCTCTGGTGGTCGGCGCTGTTCGTGCTGCTGATGTTCACGGTCGCGGTGCGCACCGCCGGGCGACGGATGACCCCCGGGCCGGACTGGGTCTGGGCGGCCGCCCCGATCGGGGCCGGGGTGCTGCCGGTGCTCGCCCTGCTGCTGGGCGTCGGGCTGCTGCCGGCCAAGGGCCTGTCCGTCATCCCGGTCGCGGGCATCCTGATCGGCGGCGCGCTCACCGCGACCTCGCTGGCCGGGCGGCGCGCCCTGGACGAGCTGCGGCAGCGGCGCGGCGAGGTGGAGGCGGCACTGGCGCTCGGCTTCGAGGAGCGCGAGGCGCGGCTGGAGATCTGTCGTACGGCCGCGGCGACCTCGCTCGTCCCGGCGCTGGACCAGACCCGCACGGTCGGCCTGGTCACCCTGCCCGGGGCCTTCGTCGGGATGCTGCTCGGCGGGGCCTCGCCCGCCCAGGCGGGGACGGTGCAGCTGTTCGTCCTGGTCGGGTTGCTGGCGGTGGAGTCGGTGGCGATCGTGGTGGTGCTGGAACTGGTCGGCCGAGGCCTGGTGGCGGTCGGGCCGGTCGACGCCGTCCGGTAGGCTTGGGCGCGTTGAAGGGGAGTAGCCCTCCACCGGACCGTCGACATACTGGCCCCCAGGGGCCCGGCGCCCGGGGCACCGCTCGCAGAGCGTTGCCGGCGAGACCTTCGGCCGCAGTGCTGTGACCATGACCAGTGCTGTCGGGCCGAGGCGTCCCCTGACGGAGCTGCGGAGGCCGGGCAGCCCGACCGAGGAACTCCCTGATGAGTGAGCGAAGCGAACGAGCCATCAAAAGGCGCGTCTGGGCGAATGCCCCTGCCGAGCGCAGCGAGGCGGGCGCATGAGTCTGACCGTTGCCGCGTTGACCTTCGGCATCATCTTCCTGGCCGAACTGCCGGACAAGACCGCGCTGGCCAGTCTGGTGCTCGGCACCAAGTACCGCGCGAGCTACGTCTTCGCGGGCATCGCCGCCGCCTTCGCCCTCCAGGTGGGCATCGCGCTCGTCGCAGGGCACCTGCTGTCGCTGCTGCCGCACCGCTGGGTGGAGGGCGTCACCGGCGCGCTGTTCCTGGCCGGCGCGGCGATGCTGCTGTTCCACGGCGGCGGGGACGAGGACGAGCACGCGGCCAAGGAGCCGTCCTCGGACAGCTTCTGGCGGGTGGCCGGGGCCAGTTTTGTGGTCGTCGCGATCGCCGAGTTCGGCGACCTGACCCAGATCATGACCGCCAACCTGGCCGCCAAGTACGCCGATCCGCTGGCCGTGGGCGTCGGCTCCTGGCTGGCGCTGTGCGCGGTCGGCGGGGTAGCGATCGTGGGCGGGCAGAAGCTGCTCAAGTACGTGCCGATGAAGCTGATCATCCGCGTGGCGGCGGCGATCATGGTGGTGCTGGCGGGCGTCAGCATCTTTGGGGCGATCACCGGCTGACCGGGGCACCCCCGGCGTGACCGACGGGCGGCGTCTGCTGATCGGCAGGCGCCGCCCGTTCGCGTGCCCGGGGCGCGGCAGTCGGGGAGCAGTAGCCAGGTGGCTGGGGGTCAGCAGCCCGGGTCGGCAGTGAGGACGGCCTGGGTCTTCGGGCCGTAGACGTCGTTCTCGCCCTTGATGCGGTTCTCGCGCTGGTAGTCGTTGAGCACCGTTCGGGTCCAGGAGTCGAAGGTGCCGGTGATGATCGACTTGTCGACGTATCCGCACTCGGCGGCGTAGAGGCGCCGCTGCATGTCCATGACGTCGGACCCGCTCATCCCCATCTTCAGCACACGCGCCGTGGGCGTGGGGGTGGGGGTGGGCGTCGGTGTCGGGGTGGGCGTCGGCGTGGGGGTCGGGGTGGGCGTCGGTGTCGGGGTGGGGGTCGGCGTCGGGGTGGCCGTCTTCGTCGGCGTCGGCTTGCGGGTGGGCGTCGCCGACGGGCTCGGCGTCTCGCTGGTCGGCGCCGGCGTGGTCGGCACCGCAGCCGGAGTCGGCTCCACCGGCGCGGGCGCCAGGGTGGTGGTCGGCAGCGGCTGCGCCTGCTTGGCGCCCGGCTCGGCGGAGGGCGTCACCGCGTACGCGACGCCGATGGTGAGCGCCACCAGCGCGGCGCCGATCCCGACGAGCAGCCCCTTGCGCTCGGCCAGCGGGTTCCTGGCGGCCTGCTCGGCCGCCCGGCGTGCGGCCCGGCCGCTGCCGACGGCCTCCGGCTCAGGCCCGGGCTCGGGGGAGGCCGAGGCGTTGTCGAAGGGGAAGAGGCCGATCTCGTTGCCGTGGCCGCCGTGGCCGCCGTGGCCGCCGCTGTTGCCGCCGCCGTTG
Source organism: Kitasatospora sp. NPDC033851 (assembly GCF_055576085.1). Taxonomy (NCBI): domain Bacteria; kingdom Bacillati; phylum Actinomycetota; class Actinomycetes; order Kitasatosporales; family Streptomycetaceae; genus Kitasatospora; species Kitasatospora sp. NPDC033851. The sequence continues at coordinate 223,007 of NZ_JBVIRL010000008.1, forward strand.
CCAGTGCCGCTCCCGTACCCGTACCCGGTCCCGGCGGGGGGCCGCGGCGGCCCCGGCGCGTACGCCCCCGGCCCGGAGGGCGGCACCGGCGGCATCACGGTGGTGGCGGAGGCGTCGGCGTCCGGTCCGAGCGGGGGCCGGCCCGGGAGGACGGGCGGCAGCACGGTGGTGGCGTAGGCGTCCGCGTCCGGTCCGAGCGGGGGAGTGACCGGCCCGCCCGGAGCGAACGACTGCCCCGCAGCGAACGGCTGCCCCGGGGCGACCGGCGGCAGCACGGTGGTCGCGAACGGGTCGACGACCGGGGCGTGCGCCGACGACTCCTCGGCCACCTGGTCGGCGGTCTGCGGGACGTACGGGCGGACCAGCGGCGGGCCCTCGAGGTGGGGGAGGACGGCGGTCTCGGTGAGGCTCGGGTCCGGGACGCAGCCGCACCCGGTTGAGCGTGCGGTGCCGCACGTCGGGCAGTGCTGGTCCGGCATCGGCCGGTCCTCCTCGGTTTCGGGGCGTTCTCGGAGCGGTTTCGGCGGCTCCGGGGCGGGGCCCGGGCGCACGATCGCGCCTGATTATGCAGGACGGCCCGGAGGGTGGACAGGGGCGTCCGGCCTCCGGCGGGGGTGTTGTGCCGGTTGGTGCCGGTTGGCTCCTCCGAGAACGCCCCGAAGGCCGCGGAAGTCCCCGGTGCTTACGTTCGGCTCAACCCGGCGGAACAAACCGGGACGAATCTGCCAGCATGGTGAGCTGGGAGTGATCATCCGCACGGGCCCGGCAGCCGGGGCCCGCGACCCTACGGAGACGCCTTGCCCACGGAGACGCCATGACGGATCCGCTCGCCGCGCCCGACCGGAGCCCGGCGAGCGAGCCCGGCCCGCCGGAGGCCGCCGTCCCCAACCTCTGGGTGCCGATCGGCGCCCTGCTGCTCGCGATGCTGCTCGCCGCCCTCGACCAGACCATCGTCTCCACCGCGCTGCCCACCATCGTCAGCGACCTCGGCGGCCTCGAACACCTCTCCTGGGTGGTCACCGCCTACATGCTGGCCGCCACCGCCGCGACCCCGCTCTGGGGCAAGCTCGGCGACATGTACGGCCGGAAGCGCTTCTTCCAGGCCTCCATCGTGATCTTCCTGCTCGGCTCGGTGCTGTGCGGGATCGCCCAGAACATGGGCGAGCTGATCGCCTTCCGTGCCCTGCAGGGCCTGGGCGGCGGCGGGCTGATGGTGCTCTCCCAGGCGATCGTCGGCGACCTCGTCCCGCCCCGGGACCGGGGCCGCTACCAGGGCCTGTTCGGCGCCGTGTTCGGCGTCACCAGCGTGCTCGGGCCACTGCTCGGCGGGCTGTTCGTCGACCACCTCAGCTGGCGCTGGGTCTTCTACATCAACCTGCCGGTCGGCGTCGTCGCCCTGGTCGTGATCGCCGCGGTGCTGCACGGGCGGGAGGTGCGGCGCGAGCACCGGATCGACTACCTCGGCACTGTCCTGATCGCCGCCGTCGCCACCTGCCTGGTGCTGATGACCTCGCTCGGCGGCACCACCTGGGACTGGAACTCCTGGCAGATCACCGGCCTCGGCGTGCTCGGGGTGGTGCTGCTGCTCGCGTTCGTCCTGGTCGAGCGGACGGCGGCGGAACCGGTCCTGCCGCTGCGGCTGTTCCGCTCGCGGACCTTCAGCCTGGTCGCCGTGATCTCCTTCGTCATCGGCTTCGCGATGTTCGGCGCGCTCACCTACCTGCCGACCTTCCTCCAGGTGGTCATGCGGGTCTCGCCCACCATGTCCGGCATCCACATGCTGCCGATGGTGCTGGGGATGCTCGTCACCTCGATCGGCTCCGGCCAGATCGTCGCCCGCACCGGCCGCTACCGGATCTTCCCGATCGCCGGGACCGCCGTGACGACCGTCGGGCTGCTGCTGCTCTCCCGGCTGGACGAGCACAGCAGCACCGCCGAGATGAGCGGCTACTTCCTGGTCTTCGGGCTCGGGCTGGGCCTGGTGATGCAGGTGCTGGTGCTGATCGTGCAGAACTCGGTCGGCTACGAGGACCTCGGCGTGGCCACCGCGGGCGCGACCTTCTTCCGTTCCATCGGGGCCTCTTTCGGTGTCTCCATCTTCGGGACGATCTTCGCCAGCGGGCTGCGGGACCGGCTCGCCGACGCCCTGGCGGGGGTGCCGCTGCCACCCGGGTTCCGGCCCGAGGCCATCACCGCCGACCCGAGGGTCATCCCCCGGCTGCCGGCCGCCGTCCAGGCGGACGTCTACCACGCGTACGCGGAGTCGATCACCCGCGTCTTCCTGTACGCGGTGCCCGTCGCGGCGGTCGCCTTCGTCCTGTCGCTCTTCCTGCGCGAGCAGAAGCTGCGCTCCACCGTCACCGCGCCGGACCTGAGCGAGTCCATCGGGCTCAACCCGGTGGAACGCACCTCCCTGGACGAAATCGCCCGCGCTCTGTCGGTACTGAGCACCCGCGAGGCCCGGCGCGACCTCTTCCGGCGGATCACCGCCACCGCCGGGCTGGACCTGCTGCCCGCCTCCAGCTGGCTGCTCCTGCAGATGTACCAGCACGGCTCGGTCGAGCCGGCGGAGCTGGCCGAACGGCGGATCGTCCCGGTCGCCGTCATCGAGGAGGCCGCCCGGGAAGTGGAGGGCCGGGGCCTGGCCGCGCGGGCCGGCGGGCTGCCGCTGCGGCTCACCGAGCCGGGGGAGCAAGCGGCACTGCGGCTGGTCGCCGCCCGGCGCGCCCAACTCGCCGACCTGCTGGGGGACTGGGACGAGCAGCAGTACGCCGACCTCGCCGAGCTGCTGACCAGGCTCAGCTCCACCCTGTGCGCCGACCTGCGGGACCGGCCCGACCCGGTCGGACCGGAGCCGCCGTACCGGGGCGAGGGGAGATCGTTCTGAGTGCGGTCGTGTGGCCGTGTGGCCGTGTGGCCGTGTGGCCGTGCGGTCGTGCGGTCGTGTGGCCGTGCGGTCGTGGGGTCATGCGGTCGTGCGGTGTGTGGCCGTGCGGCCTGTGGGTCCGTGGGGCCGTGGAGGTGGTCCGGTGGAGCGGCGAGGCGTGATCGGGTGACGTATCGTCGCCTACCGGTCCCGGTCGTGTCGGCTGCCGGGGGAATTCCGTCGAGAGGGTGCGGCATGCCACTCGAGATCGAGCGCAAGTTCCTGCTGGGCTCCTTCGAGCCGCCGGAGACCGCGGTGCGGCAGCACATCGAGCAGGGCTACATCGCGATCAAGGACGACGGGACGGAGGTGCGGCTGCGCCGGATCGGCGGCAGCTGCGTCCTCGGCGTCAAGCGCGGGAAGGCCGGCTCTCCGGTGCGGGTCGAGGTGGAACGCGAGCTCGGAGAGGAGGAGTTCACCGAGCTCTGGCCGGCCACCGCCGGTGCCCAGCTGGTCAAGGACCGGTACACCTTCGAGTCGGCCGGCGTCACGGTTCACGCCGACGTCTACCAGGGCGAGTTGGCCGGGCTGCGGACCGCCGAGGTGGAGTTCGGCTCGGAGGCCGAGGCGGAGGCCTTCAGCCCGCCGGACTGGTTCGGCGCCGAGATCACGGGCGTCAAGGCGTACAAGAACCAGACCCTCGCGACGCGCGGGCTGCCCTCGGAGGCCTGACCGCTCTATCCGGGAGGCCGGTCAGGCCTCCGAGGGCAGCCGGCCACGCTGGACCGCCCGCACGCCGAACTCGAACCGGCTGCGGGCGCCCAGCCGCTCCATCAGCTCCGTCGCCGACCGGCGGGCCGTGCGCACCTCGCCGCCCAGCCCGGCCAGCCAGCGGACGTACGCCACCGTGGGCCGGTTGTTGCGCGTACCCGCGATCTCATGGCGCGCCGAACCAGCGGGGGGTGTCGAGGCGGAACGGGTCGCCGGGGGCGAGCCGGCGCAGGCCGTCCTCGACCTGGCGGAGCTGCTCCTCACCCAGGGTGGCGGACCACTCGGTGCGCAGCTCTTCGAAGATCCGGGCCGAGCGGACCAGGCAGTCCACGCCCCGGTCGGTGAGCCGGACCACCTTGCGGCGGGCGTCGGCCGGGTCGCTGCCGCGCTCGACGTAGCCGAGCTGCTCCAGGTTGTCGATGGTCTTGCCCGCCGCCTGCTTGGAGACGCCGAGGCGGCGGCCGAGTTCGACGGCGGTGGTGCCGTGCGGGCCGATCGCCTGGAAGACGAAGCCGTGCATCGGCCGCAGGTCCGGGTGCCCTTCGCGGGCGATGCGCTCGTGCAGTTCGTCGATGATCGTCCGGAAGGCGAGGAGCAGCCGCAGCGGCAGCTCGAAGCCGGGCGGGGCCGGTTCACTTGACACGATAGACAACCTCATTGACCATATAGACAATGTCATTGACCATCTTAGGGGAGTCCATCACCATGTCCGTGATCCGCCGAACCGATGCCCGCCAGACCGAGACCCCGAACGCCGCCATGACCACCTTCGCCTCACCCACCCAGGGCTCGACCACCCTGGCCCTGTGGCAGGTCGAGATGCGGCCCGACAGCCAGGGCCCGCTGCACGCCATGGAAGCCGAACAGATCTGGACCTTCCTCGCCGGCTCCGCCACGGCGGACCTGGCGGGCGAGCACCACACCCTCACCGCCGGCGACACCCTCGTCCTCCCCGCCGACACCGCCCGCCGCATCACCACCACCGAGGGCTTCACCGCCATCGTCGCCTCCACCTCCCCCTCCCGCGCCTACAACCCCGACGCCATCACCCCCGAAGGCGCCTGCGCCGCCGCCCCCCGCGACGCCGAACGCATCCTCCCGGCGTGGATCGCCTGAACCACGGCACACGGGCCCGCCCGGCGTGAGGTGTAGCAGACTGCTGGCAGTGACCGAGCCGGCGGCCGCACCCGAGGCCCCGGCGGACCAGTAAGGAGCGGCATGTCCGTCGTCAAGATCAACGTTCTGACGGTGCCCGCCGAGCAGCGCGAGGTGCTGGAACAGCGCTTCGCCTCCCGCGCCGGCGCAGTGGAGAACTCGGACGGCTTCGAGTGGTTCGAACTCCTCCGCCCGGTCGAGGGCACCGACGAGTACCTCGTCTACACCCGCTGGCGCAGCGAGGAGGACTTCCAGGCCTGGATGGAGGGCCCGATGAAGTCGGCCCACCAGGGCGGTGGCGAGGGCGAGGCCCCCAAGCGCCCCGCCGCCTCCGGCTCCACCCTGTGGTCCTTCGAGGTCGTCCAGTCGGCCGGGCCCAAGGGCTGACATTCGTACGGCAGTTGCGCGCCCCGGGGGCTCGACGGGCCCCGGGGCGCGAGGCTGTCCGGGCGACCTCGGCGACCCCGGGCGCTGCTGAGGCGGGTTCACGCCGAGGCGGCGTAGAGGACTTCGCGCAGGCCCGGGACGGATTCGCGGTCGGCGCGCCAGACGAGGCGGAGGTGGAGTGGCGGGGGATCGAGGGGGAGGCGGATCAGGGTGCCGGCGGCGAGTTGCTCGTGGACGGCGAACTCGGGCAGGAGGGCGATGCCGAGGCCCTGTTCGGCGCAGGCGCGGGTGACGGCGACGCCGCCGGTGCGGACGCGGTCGACGTCGTGGCCGAGCAGGCGTTCCCCGGCGAGGAAGAAGGAGCAGGCCGGGGTGTTGACGAGGAGGCGCCGGCCGCGCAGGTTCTCCCGGGTGAGAGCGGTGGCGCCGGCCAGCGGGTCGGTGGGGGCGGCGACCAGGACGAGCGGGACGTCCTGCAGGTCGACGTGGTCGAGCGGGGCCGGCGGCAGGTAGAAACCGAGTTCGCCGAGCGCGCCGGCCGTGTCCAGGATCAGCGCCGCCTCCAGCGCACCGGCCGCGACCCCGCCGAGCAGGCCGTCCCGGGCGCTGTCGGTGTGCAGGGATATCTCCAGGTCGGGCCGGCGCTCGGCGAGGCGGGCCAGAACGGTGGGCACGTGGGTGGCCGCGATGGTCTCCAGCGCGCCGAGCCGCAGCCGGGCTCGGGCGGTGACCACCTCCCGGCGCGCCTGCTCGGCCTGGTCGAGCAGCCGCCGGGACCACGGCAGCAGCCGCTCCCCGGCCGGGGTGAGGGTCATGCCACGCGGGGCCCGCTCGAACAGGTCGGTGCCGAGACTGCGCTCCAGCGTGCGGATCTGCTCCGAGACGGAGGACGGGGCGAGGCCGAGCGCCACGGCCGCGCCGGTGACGGTGCGGTGGGCGACGACGGCCTCGAAGACGCGCAACTGACGTAGTTCCACTGGTATCCCCGACTCCCGAACGTCCTCGCGTGTCCCGTCCGTGTTGCGGGACAGCGTACGGGTGCGGGCACGGAGCCGTACCGGGGCGTTCGGAAAATCCGAACGGTGCGTGAGGCTCCGGCGGTCGAACGGACGGCGGTGGCGCGGCCAGAGTGGGCGGCCGTTCCACCCGTCGATCAGGAGACCTCTCGATGACTGCCCCCGCCGTCCCGCCCGCCGTCCCGCCCGTCCTACCAGCCCTGACCGCCCCACCCGCACCCGCCCGATCGCGGGCCCTGCTCGGCATCGCCCTCGGCTACTTCATGGTGCTGCTCGACACCACCGTGCTCTCCGTCGCCGAACCCGATCTGGCGGCCTCACTGGGCAGTTCGACCGCCGGACTGCAGTGGGCCGTCACCGGCTACAGCGTCACCTTCGGGGCGCTGCTGCTGTCGGCCGGTGCCGCCGCCGACCGCTACGGCGCCCACCGGGCCTTCCGCTTCGGCATCGCCGCCTTCGGAGTGGGCTCGCTGCTCAGCGCGCTCGCGCCGGACATCCGGACACTGGTGCTGCTGCGCGCCGTGCTGGGCGTCGCGGCGGCGGCCTGCGTCCCGGCGAGCATGGCGCTGATCACCCGCCTCCACCCGGAGCCGGGGGCACGGGCCCGGGCAGTCGCCGTGTGGGCGGCGGTCAGCGGCTGCGCGATGGCCTTCGGGCCGATGGTCGGCGGCGCGCTGGTCGACCTCGCCGGGTGGCGGGCGGTGTTCCTGGTCAACGTCCCGCTGGCGGCGCTGGTCCTCGCCCTGGTCGCCGGACGGGCGGTGCACTGCCCGCGCGGCGAGCGGCGCATCGACTGGCCGGCCCAGCTGGCCGCCTGCGCGACCCTCGCACTGTTCACCGACGCGCTGATCGCGCTCGGCGACACCGCGTGGTCGCACGCGGCCTGGTCGGGGGCGGGCGCGGCGGCGGCCGGCATCGCCTTCGCCCGGCGCGAGCGGCGCAGCCCCGCGCCCGCCATCCCGACCGACGTGCTGCGGGCACGCGGCATGGGTGCGGTGCTGCTGGCGGGCGGGGCCGTGAACTTCGCCATGCTGGGCGTGCTGTTCGTGCTGCCGCTACTGCTGCAAGGGGAGCTGAGGCTGTCGCCGACGCTGGCCGGGGTGGCGTTCCTGCCGATGACGCTGCCGCCGGGCTTCAACCCACTGCTCACCGGACGGATCGTCGCCAAGGTCGGCCCGTGGCGGCCGGTGCTCGGCGGGCTGGCGCTGCTGTCGACGGGCTGCGCGGTGTTCGCGGGGGCGGTGCTGCTCGGCACGCCGTACTGGCTGCTCGCCGTGGGCCTGCTGGCGGCCGGATTCGGGGTCTCCTTCGCGCTGCCCGCGCTGGTCACCGCCGTCGTCACCACCGCGCCCGAGGGCAGCGCGGGTACGGCGGGCGGCCTGCTCAACGCCGTACGGCAGGTCGGCGCGACGCTGGGGGTGGCGGTGACGGGCGCGTTCGTCGGTGGCGGAGCTGCCGTCGGCGGTGGCGGCGCGCTCGCGGCAGCGATGCTGCTCCCGGCGGCGGTGTGCGCGGCGGCGGCGCTCACGGTGCTGCGCAGCCGCCGGTGACCGATGCACTGGCGGCTGACCAGGAATCACGCGAGAGGCGTGAGGAAGATCCACACGTGGCCGAACGGGTCGCGGAGCATCGACTGCCGGGCACCGTACGGCATGTCGGCCGGGGGAGTGAGGAGTTCGGCGCCCGCCGCAACGGCCTGGGCGGTCAGCCCGTCCACGTCCGGGACGTAGACGTGCAGGATGACGGACGGAGCGCCGGCGCCGGGCGGTGCGAACGGGGCCTCCGCGTCACCGAGCATGAGCGTGGCGCCCTGCACCTTGATCTCGGCGTGCACGATCCGCCCACCCTCACCCTCGAGCCGGAACAGCTCGGACGCCCCGAACGCGGCGCCGTAGAAGTCGATCGCCTCGGCAGCCCCGTCGACCAAGATGTGCGGGATGACGCCGTACTTGTACTGCTCGGGAATCTCCATGCGGATCACGGTAGGCCGGTGCCGCCCAGTCAAGGATCAGGCGTAGGACCCACCGGCCCTACGCCGCTCGGCGGAGGGCTCCAGGACCTGTTCAGCGAGGCGGGGAACTCCCTGTCCGGCACGAAGCAGTTGAACTCCTGGACAGCGCCCCGTTGTCCGCCAGGGGCGCGACATTGGAGAGATGGCCGCCGGCGAGATCGGGCAGGGTGTCGCTGATCCGGCCGAAGGTGCGGCGGCTGGTCACGGTGACGTACTCGCTCTGACCGGGCCCAGGTCCGCGCCGGGCAGCGCGGGCCCGGTCGGCGGGACTGTGTTCCGCGCGCCCCCACCGGGTCACCCTCTGCTCTTCGTCCTCTCGGGGGTGCTTTAGCGCCCATCGGCTGGCGAGCCTGTATGTGGCGCTGCTGAATGCCCAGTACAGCAGTTCGGCGGGGTCGCGGGTCGCCTGTTCATGGACCAGTTGCCCCCGCTCGACGGCGAGGTAGCGCAGTGCGCCGTCCTCGGCGACGACCATGAACGGCCGGGCACCGTCACGCTGCACGACGTCAGGCACATCGGAGCCCTTGATTCCGATGACCGCGCTCAGTCGGGCGATCTCGGCTTCCAGGTACTGCCGCATCAGGGCACCCTGGTCCTTGCTCATGGTCACCACCATGTCATGAGGCGCACGGCCCAGGAGGAGGGCCCGTTCTCATCAGCCCACCAGGCTCTTCGAGCCGGTGCAGCGGTATCTGGATGGCGCTCTCGCGGGCTGACCGAGCGTCGGCTTGGGGCTCTGGATGTTCGCGCCGGGTGGTGTGCGCCTGCGCCGCCCGAATGAGTGACGCGAGTCAAGGATTGACGTTCTGTCAGGGCGATACGGTGAACACTGCGCAAGAGAAAGCCCCGGCGGTGCTACCAACACCCCGGGGTATGGCACCAGGAGCAGGAGACTCCCGAATGCAGATTCATCGTATCCCCAAGCATGACCCCGGGTACACGATCCTCGACAACGGCCACGTCGTCCGTAAGCACTCGCTGAGTTGGGCGGCGCGCGGGCTGCTCGTTTACCTCCTCAGCCTGCCGGATGGGGCGCGGGAGGACGTTCGCACGCTCGCGGCGAAGAGCCTGGAGGGGCGGGCGACCGTGGCCCGGGCGCTGCGGGAGCTGGAGGCGGCCGGGCACTACGTCCGGCGGACGCAGCGGGATCCCGTCACCGGGCAGGTGCGGACGGACGTTTCGGTCCACGAGCAGCCGGTGGTGGGGAAGGCGGTTCACGCCGTGCCGCCGCTTCCCGTTCCCCCGGCCGCCGGGGTGCCTGGAGCTGGGGCGGCAGGCGGCGGGAACGCGGGAAGCCCTTCCAAGGAACCGAAGGTCAAGGACGTGAAAGAACCTTCCGTCCGTCCCTCCGAGAAGTTGACAGCCGGCATGGCGCTGCTGCTGGACCTCGGGCGCCGGGAGCCCCGGATGGCGTTGGCGGGGAAGCCGCTGTCCGACCAGGCCGCGCGGGTGGAGGGGCTGCTCGCGGGTGGCTGGACGAGAGAAGCGCTGGCGGGGATTCTGGCCGCGCCCCTGCCGCAGACGGTCACGCACAGCGTGGGGGCGATCCTGGCGGGGCGGTTGGCGAAAGTGCCGGCTGTTCCGGCGGCACCGATGACGGCGGACGGGCCGCGCCGACACGAGTGCTCCGGGCGGGGCGGGATGTGCGGGCGGCCCGTCGCGAGTGCCGGGCAGAGGTGCGGCCGGTGTTCACCAGGTCAGGAAGCCCGGCAGCTCGGTGACGGGCGGGAGCGGTGCGTCCGCCGGTAGCGGGCGGATCTGGACGTAGGCGTGCTCGAACTGTGAGTAGGAGAAGCCGTCGAGGCCCGGCGCGACGACCAGGATGCTGCCTCCCCGGCGCCAGATCCGGTATCGCCAGCGGTAGCCTTCGTGCGTCACGTCCTCATCGGGCGGGCCGAGCAGTGCGGTGAACTGCTCGGCCACGGCGTCCAGTCGGGTGCCAAACGTACCGGCCGGCGGATCGACGAGGCTCCGCCAGCCGGGCTGCTCCGCCCAGAAGTCCTCCGTCCACGCCCCGTCGGGGTGAATCCAGTACTCGTACGCGAACGGCATGGCGAGGCGGTCGTCGCCGTACACGAGGTGTCCGGCGGGCGTGTACGCCTTCTCGTTGAACTCGCCGAGGTAGTCGCCGGTCGAGCGCCAGCCGGCGCTCACCATGGCCTTCTCGGTGATCTCGGGGTCCTCCCAGTCGAGTTCCACCATCTCGGCGATCTGCTCGGCCAGTTCGAGCGTGACCGGGCAGACTGCGACGGTCCAGGGCGACTCTTCCTCGTCGGACACGCGGGGGACTCCGTTCTGCGGTGGCGTACAGGCGTTCACCCTACTCAGAGCGTGTCGCGGACCTCGATGGAGCCGCGGTCCACCACGAACCTCTGGTTGGGGTTGGTGACGTCGCAGCCGTACAGGAAGACGTTGTCGCCGTTGGTGCGGGACGACCCGACGTCGACGCACATCTCCTCGCCGCTGCCGACCGTCCGCTGCAGGACGAGCGCGCCGCGACGCAGCAGCCAGGTCTGGTTGGCGCTGGCGGCCTGGCTGTACTCGCACGCCCAGATGCGGACGACGTCGCCGTTCACACCGGTGTAGTCGGCGTCGAGGCACATCTCCTGCGCCGTACCGACGGTGTCGGCGACCTTCACCCTCCCGTCGTCCAGGACGAAGCGCTGGTTGGTGTGGTCGAGGCAGTCCCACACCCGGACGTTGTCGGCGTTGTAGCGGGTGCTGCCGACGTCCAGGCACTTGCCGGTCGTCACCCGGGGTGGGGTGGCGACGGTGAGGGTGCCGTCGGTGATGGTGTACTCGGTGGTGCTGCCGGGGTTGGTATAGCGGAAGGTGCCGTTGCCGCGCGGGAGCGTGGTGTCCGACGGCGCGGACGGGTTGACGGTCACCAGCGGGGAGAAGCGGAAGTAGCCGTTGGACGGCCAGCCGCTGTTGCCGCCGTTGAGGCCGTAGCCCTCGCAGGTGAGGGTGCGGTTGCCGTTGCTCTGCGCGCATCCCCGCAGGCCGACGTTGTTGGAGGCCCACGAGGACCCGTCGCTGCTGTACTGCGTGGGGACGGTGGACTGCGCCGGGAAGGTGGTGTTCCCCGGGGCGGTGAAGACGGCGGTCATGCCGGACGGCGGGAGCAGCCCCGCGCCGCCGGTGTTCTGGTACGTCCACGGCACGGCGCCGGTCCGGCCGGGCGCGATGGTGGCGGTGGTGGGGACGTCGCGGCCGATGAAGGTGACGGCCGCGGCGGGGGAGGCGAGGGCGGCGGCGAGGGTGAGGGTCGTCGCGGCGATGGTCGTCGTACGGGCGAGGGTTCGGATCACGCTCGCGATGATCGTGGACGAACGGGGGCGCCACGGGCGCACGGCACGCCAGGGGAGCGGCGGTTCACCCTTCCGGCGGCCGGAACACGACGGGCGCGTCGAAGGCGGCCCGCCGGGTCGCCCGGCGCAGGGCGCGCAGCACCGGGGTGCCGAGGGCGAGGCACAGGACGACGGTCAGCACGGCGCGCGGCAGGTCCCAACCCAGCGAGGTGGTGAGGCAGTAGGCGGCGAAGCGGACCAGGTTGGCGGGCAGAGAGTCGCCGGGGACGAAGGAGATGGAGCCGGCCAGGCCGCCGATGTACGGCCAGCCCTGCAGGTTCATGATGGTGCCGTACAGCACGGCCGACACCGCCCCGTACCCGGCGAGCAGCAGCAGTTCGCGGCGGCCGCGCAACGAAGCGGCGCCCGGCAGCAGCCCCGCGCCGAGGCAGACCCAGCCCATCGCCAGCATCTGGAACGGCAGCCACGGCCCGACCCCGCCCGTCAGCAGCGCGGAGGCGAACATCGACAACGAGCCCAGGACGAAGCCGAATCCGGGGCCGAGCACCCGCCCGGAGAGCACCATCAGGAAGAACATCGGCTCCAGCCCGGCCGTGCCCGCGCCGAGCGGGCGCAGGGCCGCGCCCGCCGCGGCCAGGACGCCGAGCAGCGCGACGGACTTGGCGTCCAGCCCGGGCGCGCCGCCGCCCGCCGAGCGGCCCTCGGAGATCTGCGCGATGACGACGGCGAGCAGCAGGGGCAGGAGCAGCGCGAACAGCCATGGCGCGTCGGTGGAGTGGCCGACCAGCGCCGACTTGGTGGAGGCGAGCAGCGGCCAGCCGAAGGCGGCGACGCCGACCAGCGAGGTCAACGACAGTGCCGCGACGGACCGGCGGCCGAGAGGGACCGGACGGTTCATGCGCCGATCGCCTCCGCGCCGATCGCCGCCGCGACCTGCCCCACGGTGAGCCACGGCCCCGGCGCCAGCACCTTGGCGACCTGCGGGGCGAAGGCGGGGGAGGAGACCACGACCTCCGCCGTCGGCCCGTCGGCGACGATCTCGCCCTCGGCCAGGATCACCGTGCGGTGGGCTAGTTCGGCGGCCAGTTCGACGTCGTGCGTCGCCAGCAGGGCCGCGTGGCCCTCGACGGCGAGGCCGCGCAGGATCTCCACCAGCCGGGCCTTGGCGGCGTAGTCGAGGCCGCGGGTCGGCTCGTCCAGGAGTAGCAGCGGGGGTCGGGCGGTGAGGACGACGGCGAGGGCGAGGGTGAGCCGCTGGCCCTCGGAGAGGTCGCGCGGGTGGGCGGCGTCGGCGATGCCGGGCAGCAGGCGCTCGACGAGGGCGCGGCAGGTGCCGGGCTCGGCGCCCGCGTCGGCGTCGGCCGCCGCGCACTCGGCGGCGACCGACTCGCCGTACAGCAGATCGCGCGGGTCCTGCGGGACGAGGCCGACCTGGCGGATCAGTTCGGCGGGCCGGGTGCGGTGCGGGGTGCGGCCGCCGACCCGGACGCTGCCGGAGGCGGGGGCGTGCAGGCCGACCAGGGCGCCCAGCAGGGTGGACTTGCCGGCGCCGTTGCGGCCCATCAGGGCGGTGATCTCGCCGGGGTGGAGGGAGAGGTCCACGCCGCGCAGGGCCTGGACGGGGCCGCGTCGCACGGCGAGACGGTCCGAAACGGCAAGGGGGGAGCCGGTGGTGACACCGGCAGCGGACGGCGCGCGGCCGTCGAGGCGCTCTCGCAGCGCCGCCGCCTTGCGCCGTGCGTCGCGCACCGACAGCGGCAGTGGGCGCCAGCCGGCGAGCCGGCCGAGGCCGACGACGGGCGGGTGCACCGGCGAGTGCGCCATCACCTCGGCGGGCTCGCCCAGTACCGGGGGCGCGCCCGGGGTCAGCAGCAGTACCTGGTCGGCGTACTGGACGACCCGTTCCAGCCGGTGTTCGGCCATCAGGACGGTGGTGCCGAGGTCGTGGACCAGCCGCTGCAGGACGGCCAGGACTTCCTCGGCCGCGCCGGGGTCGAGGGCCGAGGTGGGCTCGTCCAGGACCAGCACCCGCGGGTGCACGGTGAGTACGGAGCCGATCGCGACGCGCTGCTGCTGGCCGCCGGAGAGGGAGCCCAGCGCCCGGTCGCGCAGGTCGGCGAGGCCGAGCAGGTCGAGGGTCTCCTCGACCCGGCGGCGCATCACGTCGCCCGGCAGGCCCAACGACTCCATGCCGTAGGCGAGTTCGTCCTCCACGGTGTCGGTGACGAAGTGCGCCAGCGGGTCCTGCCCCACCGTGCCGACCAGGTCGGCGAGTTCGCGCGGCCGGTGCTCGCGGGTGTCCCGGCCGCCGACGGTGACCCGGCCGTGCAGGACACCGCCGGTGAAGTGCGGCACCAGGCCGCTGACCGTCCCCAGCAGGGTGGACTTGCCGGAGCCCGACGGGCCCACCAGCAGGCAGAGTTCGCCCTCGGGGACGGTGAGGTCGACGCCGTCCAGGGCGGGCGCGGCGGAGTCCTCGTACCGGACGGAGACCTGCTCGAAGGTGATCACGATGCCCTCCGGGGCGGGGTCGGGGCGGCGAACGCCGGCACCAGGCCGAGCAGGACGGCCAGGACGGCGGCCAGCGGCAGTGGGGGAACGGTCGGCGGGACGACGATGGGGGTGAAGGCGACGGGGTCATGCGCGGCCAGGTAGGTGGTGAGGGCGGCCACGGCGGCGCCCGAACCGGCGGTCAGCCACTCGGGCAGCGCCCAAGGGTCCGGCCGGTAACGGGTTCTGACAGATCGTCGGCTACCGAGCAGCAACCCGGCGAAGGCGGCGGCCAGGCCGAGCAGCAGCACGGGCGGCGCCCAGCCGGCACCTCCGGCGGTCAGCAGCCCGTACGCGGCCAGGCAGATCCCGAGCAGCCCGGCGAGGGTGAGCGCCGCCGTGGTCCGGGCGAGCCGGCGCGGGACGTCGGCGGTGCGGCCGAACCCCCGGGTGTCCATCGCGGCTGCCAGCGCGACGGACCGCTCCAACGCGCCCTCCAGCACCGGCAGTCCGACACTCAGCACGGCCGCGACGCCCCGGTCCGTACGGCCGCGCAGCCGCCGCGCGGCGCGCAGGCGGCGGACGTCCGCGACCAGGTTCGGCGCGAAGGTCATCGCCACCACCACCGCCACGCCCGCCTCGTAGAGCGCGCCGGGCAGGGTGCGCAGCAGCCGGGCCGGGCTGGCCAGGGAGTTGGCGGCGCCGACGCAGACCAGCATGGTGGCCAGGCGCAGCCCGTCGTACAGCGCCGCGAGCAGGCCCTCGACGGTCACCGGGCCGCCGATCCGCACACCCTGCGCCCAGGTGGGCAGCGGCACTTCGGGCAGCGTGAACAGCACATGGGTGCCGGGGATCGGCGAGCCGAGGAAGACGGCGAACACCAGCCGGATGCCGAGCACCAGCAGGCCCAGCCGCAGGAAGGCCCCGTACGACCGCGACCAGGGCGCGTCGCCGCGCCGGGCCGCGACCACGTACCCGGCGACGGTGGCGAGCAGCAGAAGGATCGCCGGGTTGGTGGTGCGGGTCGCCGCCGCGCCCAGTCCGAGCGCCCACAACCACCAGGCCCCGGGGTGCAGTTGGCGGGGGCCGGTGGGCGGTCGGGTGCTGCGGGGGGTGCTGCTCACGGGGACTTCCTGGAGGGGTGCGGTCTTCCTGGCGGGGTGGCTCGGGTCAGGACTGACGGCGGCGGCGGCGCGCCTGCCGGACGGCGTCGCCGACGAGGCCGGCGACCAGCACGCCACCGGCGATCAGCCCGATGTCCGGGCCGCTGTCGCTGTCGCCGCCACTGGCGCCGCCGTGGCCGGCGGACGTGCCGCCGCTGCCCGGCTGCGCGGCGCCCGCCGCGCCGACCTGGTCGGCGCAGCCCGCCGTCGGGTACCCGGCGATGGCGCACAGCAGGCCGTTGGTGTCGTACCGCAGCGGCGGAGCGACGGCGGCCAGCACTTCGGCGGAGGTGGCGCGCGGCGCGACACTGGCGCACACCGTGCGCGGCTCGGGCACCGATCCGGCAGCTGATCCGGTGCCCGATCCAGCAGGTGATCCGACGTCCTCGGCGGTCCCGAAGTCCAGCACGACGGCCACCCGCTTGCGCCCCTCCTGCGCGGGCGTCTGCGCACAGATGTCCGCGAAGCTCCCGGCCGTGCGCGGCTTCGCGGCGTCCTGCCCGCTGTCCGGACTCACCGCGAACCGCCACCCGTCCACGGAGGCGTCCGGCGGCACCGCGATCGCCGGGCCCTGCTGCTGGTACGCCCAGCCTCCGCCCTCGGCGCCGCGCCAGAACGACCAGTACCGGTACCCCGCCGCCTCCGCGGGCGCGGCACCGGCGAACAGCAGCGCCCCGACCAGCGGCAGCAGCAGCGCGGCGAGGCCCCGCCCGGATGGACGGGCGGCGCGGACGGCGGGGCGGACGGCGCGGCGGCGGGGTGCGCGGCGCATCAGAGGTTCGGGTTGCGCTTGCGCTGGAGGCTGAGGAGGAGGCCGCCGCCGAGGCCGATGAGGAGGCCGACGCCGATGACCCAGTACTGACCGATGCCGTCGTGCTTCTTCTTCGCCGGGGTGGCCTCGTCCGAGGTGGCGGCGGTGGCCTTGGGGGCGGGGCCGAGGGCGGTGAGCTTGCCGGTGAGGTCGGAGGTAGCGCGGTGGTCGGCCTGGGCGACCAGGAGGAGGGTGGCGGTGGCGCCGGCGTCGGTGCCGTTCTTGGTCCAGGTGGCTTCCTGCTGCTCGAGCCAGTCGGCGGCGTCGGAGGCCTGGTCGGGGTGGCCGCTCTGGATGAGGGCGAGGGCGGCCCAGGCGGTCGCGGTGTAGTCGGGGGTCGGGGCGGCGCCCGGGGTGGTGAGGGTGAGGTGGTTGCCGCCGGCCGTGAGCTGGGCGGAGAGGTAGGCGCCGGCGGCCTCGCCCGACTCGGCGTGCGGGACGGTGGCGGGCGCGGAGCCGTCGGAGCACGCGAGGGGCTTGGGCTCGGTGTCGGCGCGCACCGAGCCGGCGACCGGCAGGTGTCCGCCCGCGGCGGCGAGGGAGGCCTGGCCGCTGGCCAGGGCGTTGGGGGCGAGGGCGCCGGTGGCGGCGTCCGGCTGGTAGGCGAAGGCGCCGCGCTGGTCGGCGGGGGCGCTGCAGCCGAGCTGGAAGGCGGCGAGGCCGTCGAACGCGTTCTTCCCCGCACCGGAGCCGGGCTTGGCGACGCTCGCCGGGTCGGTCCGGGCGGCGAACAGCGCGTTGACGGCGAGTCCGGTGGAGTTGGCGTCGCCCGGGCTGCCCGGGTTGTAGGCCCAGCTGCCGTCGGCGTTCTGGTTGGCCTTGAGCCAGGCGACGCCCTTGTCGACGGCCGGCTGGTGTCCGCCGAGGGCGACGAGGGCCTGGATGGCGACGGCGGTGGCGTTGCTGTCCTCGGTCTTGGGGTCGCAGGCCGCGCCGGCCGCGCGGTAGGAGGGCCAGCCGCCGTCCTCGCACTGCTGGCCGGTGAGCCAGCCGACCGCCGAGTCGGCCGGGGTGACCTTGGCCGTGGTCAGCGCGGTGAGCGCCAGCGACTGCCGCCACACACCGTCGTACGTCGGGTCGCTCTTCCCGTACAGGCCGTCGGGGACGGCGACCGGGGTCGGCGAGGGGCTGTCGGCCAGGGCCGGTCCGGCGGCGACGCCGGCGAGCAGCGCGGCGGACAGGGCGGCGGCGCCCAGGCGGGCGGCGGTGAGCATGGTGCTGGTGTGCCTTTCGGTGAGCGGTGGTGGCCCTGGCGGGGGCCGTTCCGTAGTCCTCGACGGTGCCGGGCGCGTGCGTCCGGGCCGGCCGCTCGCCCCGCCCCGGGCGCTCCGACTCGTCCGGTGACCAAGGGGGACCGGGCTCACGGTTGCGGGGTCAGCGCCGGATTCGCACCGGCTTTCCCCGGGGGAGGAGCGGGATGGAGTTGTGCTGCCCGTCGACTCTAGCCGCCGGGCCGCGCCGGGTGTCCCCTCCGTGGCAGGAACAGGTTCCAGTCGGGGGCCGTTCACGGCCGGGCGATCGAAGGGCGATCGAAGGCGATCCCAGGGCGGTCAGGGACTGTTCACGGGAGAGTGAGCAGTCGGGCCGCGGTGTGCAGGTCGGCCCGGACCTCGGCGATCGAGGCGCGTCCGGAGAGCCAGGCGACGAGCGCCGAGTGCCAGGTGTGCTCGATCACCCGCACCGCCGCGCGCTGGCTCTCGCTGGGCGGGCCGGACTGGCCGATGGCGTCCAGGATGAGCTGTCCGGTGGCCACGCTGACCTGGTCCACCTCGGCGCCGACCGAGCGGTCCGCGAAGGACAGGGCCCGGACCATCGCCTCGGCGAGCAGCGGCTCGCGCTGCAACGCGTGGAAGGCCCGGGTGAGGGTGTCGGCGACCCGCAGGGCGGGCTCCGCCTCGATCGGCGGGTGCCGCCGGATGTGTTCGCGCAGGCCTTGCAACTGCTCCAGCATCACCGCGACCAGCAGGTGCACCTTGGACGGGAAGTACCGGTACAGCGTGCCCAGCGCGACCTGGGCGCTCTCCGCGACCTCCCGCATCTGCACCGCCTCGTACCCGCCGCGGGCGGCCAGCGCGGTGGCGGCCCGCAGGATCCGCCGGCGGCGCTCGGCCTGCCGGGTGGTCAGCGGCAGCTCACCGGGCCGGGGCGCCACGGGGCTCGGGGTGAGGTGCTCGGTCGACGGCGGCAAGGGTGCTCCCGGGCGGGCGAGAGTGGCGGTGTGCTCCACTGGTCGGCAAGAGTTCGGCAAAGGGCGCCGACAGGGTCGTCGGCAGGGTTCGTCGGCAGGGTCATCGGCAGGGTTCGGCGGGCGTCGGCGTGGCGGGAATCACCAGCCCTGGCTCCTGAGGAAAAGCTACGGGCCGGTATCTTCGAGGTCTCTCATTGTTCACGTGGTCGACGACGAGTTCCCCAGCCACTGAAACCTGATCTACTTTAGCGACCGGCAGCACAGATAGCAGCTAGAGATGAGGGCCCAGGATGACCGCGCAGCCGCTGCGGATTGCCCTGCTGTCGTACCGCGGGGACCCCTTCTGCGGCGGTCAGGGCGTGTACGTACGGCACCTCTCCCGTGAGCTGGCCAGGCTCGGCCACCACGTGGACGTGATCGGCGCCCAGCCCTACCCGGTGCTGGACGAGGTCGAGGGCCCCGGTTCGGTGCGTCTGGTGGAGCTGCCCAGCCTGGACCTCTACCGGGCCGACGACCCGTTCCGCACCCCCGCCCGCGGCGAGTTCCGCGGCCCGGTGGACGCCCTGGAGTTCGCCACCATGCGCACCGGCGGCTTCCCCGAGCCGCTGACCTTCTCGCTGCGCGCCCGCCGGTACCTGGCCGCCCACAAGGGCCGCTACGACGTGGTGCACGACAACCAGACCCTCGGCTACGGCCTGCTGGGCCTGGCCCGGTACGGCTTCCCGCTGGTCACCACGATCCACCACCCGATCACCGTGGACCGGCAGCTGGAGCTGGACGCGGCCGGCACCCGGCTCAAGCGGCTGTCGCTGCGCCGCTGGTACGCCTTCACCCGGATGCAGCGCCGGGTCGCCGCCCGGCTGGACCGCGTGATCACCGTCTCCGGCACCTCGCAGCGCGAGATCGCCGAGCACCTGGGCGCCGCGCCCGGCGCGATCTCGGTGGTGCCGATCGGCGCCGACACCCGGCTCTGGTCGCCCTCGGACGCGGTCGAGCAGGTGCCTGGCCGGATCGTCACCACCTCCAGCGCCGACGTGCCGCTGAAGGGCCTGGTCTTCCTGGTCGAGGCGCTCGCCAAGGTCCGTACCGAGCGGGACGCCCACCTGGTGGTCGTCGGCAAGCCGCAGAAGGAGGACGGGCCGGTGGCCGAGGCGGTGCGCCGCTTCGGGCTGGAGGAGTGCATCGAGTTCCGCAGCGGCCTGACCGACGGCGAGCTGGTCGACCTGTACCGCTCGGCCGAGGTGGCCTGCGTCCCGTCGCTGTACGAGGGCTTCTCGCTGCCCGCCGCGGAGGCGATGGCCACCGGCACCCCGCTGGTCGCCACCACGGGCGGGGCGATCCCCGAGGTCGCCGGACCGGACGGGGAGACCTGCCTGGCCGTGCCGCCGGGCGAGGCGGACTCGCTGGCCGCCGCGCTCGGCCGACTGCTGGACGACCCGGAGCTGCGCGCCGAGTTGGGCGCGGCCGGTCGCGAGCGGGTGCTGGCCCGGTTCACCTGGGAGCGGGCCGCCGAGCTGACCGCCGAGGCCTACCGCGCGGCGATCGCCACCGGTGTCGGCGCCCGGGCCCGCTCCGGGCCCGGCTGGCGGTACGTGGCCTAGCTCGGCGGTACCTGGCCCAGCCCGGCGGTGCGCGGCCGCCCGATACCCAGCCGGGCCGCCGCCCCGAGGCGGTGCGCGCGTCGCCCGCCCGAGCGTGATGAAGCATGACGAAGCGTCAAGGACGCTTGGTAGCAATAGGAATGGGAGTCCTGCAGTGCTGACCGTCGATTTCTCGCGCTTCCCGCTCGCCCCCGGCGACCGGGTGCTCGACCTGGGCTGCGGCGGGGGCCGGCACGCGTTCGAGTGCTACCGCCGCGGCGCCAATGTGATCGCCCTCGACCAGAACACCGAGGAGATCGCCGAGGTCACGAAGTGGTTCGCGGCGATGGAGCAGGCCGGTGAGGCTCCCGAGGGCGCGTCGGCGGTCGCGATGGAGGGCAACGCGCTGGCGCTGCCGTTCGAGGACGAGTACTTCGACAAGATCATCATCTCCGAGGTGATGGAGCACATCCCCGACGACAAGGGTGTGCTCAACGAGATGTTCCGCGTCCTCAAGCCGGGCGGCCTGCTCGCCGTCACGGTGCCGCGCTGGCTGCCCGAGAAGATCTGCTGGGCGCTGTCCGACGAGTACCACGAGGTCGAGGGCGGCCACATCCGCATCTACCGGGGCGACGAGCTGCTCGGCAAGCTCAAGGACGCCGGCCTGGAGCCGTACGGCACCCACCACGCGCACGCGCTGCACTCGCCGTACTGGTGGATCAAGTGCGCGGTCGGCGTGAACAACGACAAGGCGCTGCCGGTCAAGGCCTACCACCAGCTGCTGGTCTGGGACATCGTCGGCACCCCGGTCATCAGCAGCCTCACCAAGGCCGCCGAGCGGGCGCTCAACCCGGTCATCGGCAAGAGCTTCGTCGCTTACGCCTCCAAGCCCAACCGCACCCCGGGCGGCACGGCGTGACCGCCGCCGTCCCCGAGGTGCTGCTCCTGGACGGGGTGCTCGACGCCGAGCAGGCCGCCGACACCGTGCGCAGCATCCTCGCCGAGCAGCGCCCCGACGGCGCCATACCGTGGTTCGCCGGCCACCACCTGGACCCCTGGGACCACACCGAGGCCGCGATGGCCCTCGACACGGCCGGCGAGCACGCCGCCGCCGAGGCCGCCTACCGCTGGCTCGCCGCCAGCCAGAACCCGGACGGCTCCTGGTACGCCGCCTACACCGACGGCGTGGTCACCGACCGGGCCAAGGAGAGCAACTTCTGCGCCTACGTGGCGGTCGGGGTCTGGCACCACCACCTCAGCAGCGGCGACGACGCCTTCCTGGAGTGGATCTGGCCGGTCGTCCGGCGCGCCCTGGACTTCATCGTCTCGCTGCGGCTGCCCGGCGGCCCGATCGCCTGGCGGGTCGACGACGACGGCACCGCCACCGACGAGGCGCTGCTCACCGGCTCGTCCAGCATCCTGCACGCGCTGCGCTGCGGCCTGGCCATCGCCGACTACCTGGAGGAGCCGCAGCCCGACTGGGAGCTCGCGGCCGGCCGGCTGCGGCACGCCATCGCCCACCACCCGGAGCGGTTCCTGGACAAGGGCCGCTACTCGATGGACTGGTACTACCCGGTGCTCGGCACCGGCCTGCGCGGCGACGCGGCGCTGGCCCGGATCGAGCGGGACTGGGAGCGCTTCGTCGTCCCCGGCCTCGGCGTGCGCTGCGTCAGCGACCGCCCCTGGGTGACCGGCGGCGAGAGCGCCGAACTGGCCCTCGCGCTCTGGGCGATCGGGCAGTCCGACCGCGCGGTGGACATCCTGCGCTGGATCCAGCAGCACCTGCGGCACGAGGACGGCTCGTACTGGACCGGGTACGTGTTCGAGGACGACGCGATCTGGCCGGAGGAGCGCACCACCTGGACGGCCGGGGCGCTGCTGCTCGCGGTGGCCGCGCTCGGCGGGGACCCGGCGACGGTCGCGGTCTTCGGCGGGGACCAACTGCCCGCCGGGCTGGTGGTCCAGGACTGCTGCTGAGCGCACGCAGGCACGCAAGCCGCGGCTCAGCGCACGCACACGGAAGGGGCGGGACCGGAGAACCGGTCCCGCCCCTTCCGTGTGCGCGTCCGAGGACGTCAGCCGCGCTGGAGGCCCGTGGTGTCGGTCAGCACACCCTGGGTGCCGTCCGCCAGCTGCGCGACCAGCGCGGCACCGCGCTGCTCGACGGCCAGGTACCAGGTACCGGGCACGACCTCGCCGATCGGGGCGCCGGCCGGGTTGTCCTTCGGGGCCAGCTGGCGCGGGGACGGGACGGCGAACCAGAACGGCTGGAAGTCCGCCGCCGGGGCGGCCTGCGCGGCCGGGGTCGGCTGCGGGGCCGGCACGCCGGCGTCCTGCGGCTGACCGAGCTGACCGGGCTGCGGCTGGCCGGCGGCCGGGAAGCCGTAGCCGCCCTGGGCGCCGAACGCCGGGTCGTGGCCCTGGGCCGGGTAGCCGTACTGGCCGGGCTGACCGGGCGCACCCGGGTGGCCGGGCTGGCCCGGGGCCGGGTAGCCGCCCTGGTACGGGACGGCCGGGCGGTCGGAGACCAGCGGGGCCTTCAGCGCGGGCACCAGCGGGCTCGCCGCGGCCGCGCCGGCGAGCACGATCAGCGCGATGAAGCCGAGCCAGGCGCCGAAGCCGTGGCTGATGCTGCCGCCGGACGGGCCGCCGCCGAGCGACCAGATCGAGGTCCACAGCGCCGCGACGGCGAACGCGATGCCCCACTGGTCCAGCCGCAGGCCGAGCACCTGACGGTTGGCCGCGTCCTTGCCCTGGAAGCGCTGCACCAGGATCAGCACTGCGGCGGCGATGCCCAGCAGGTAGATCGAGGGCAGGATGGGGAACAGCTCCGTGCTCCACGCGTTCTGCGAGGCGTCGGGTCCGCAGTACCGGCCGGCGCAGCTCACGGTCCAGTAAGGCAGGAAGGAGGCGATGAAGAGCAGGACGGCCGCGCCTGCGACGGCGGCGTCTCCCCTGGTGAGAGCGCGCAGATTCACTAACGTTCCCCTCGTTGACGTGTCGTGGACGGTGGTTCGTGCGGTCAGGCTGACCGGCCGAAACTCCCGAACGGACCAGAAGCCTAGGCCCAACCGTCCTGCCGGTGCACGGCGGGACCGGGAATGGGGCGAAGTCGTTGCAAACCACGCGGGCCGGGCGGAGCACCGTCCGCCGGGGTGTGCGGCTCAACTTCCCTACTGGGACTTCGAGTCTTCTATTGAGTCGTCAGGAACGCGGTCAGCGCGTCGGCGATACCCTGGGCGGCCTGCTGGCGCCACTGAGGGTCCGTCATCCGCTTCGCGTCCGTCGAGTTGCGCATGTTACCGCACTCGATGAACACCTTGGGGACGGTGGACAGGTTGAGGCCGCCCAGGTCGGAGCGGGTGTCCAGGCCCTGGCTCGCGATGTAGTCGGCGTACGGCTCGCCGGTCGCGGTGTGGAAGTGGTCGCGCAACAGCAGCCCGAGCCGGTGCGAGGGTTCGACGATCGACGAGTTGTCCGCTTTCCCGGCCACCACCTTGGCGGGCATGATCACGTGGAAGCCGCTGCCGCTCGCCGGGCCGCCGTCCCCGTGCACCGAGACCGCGACGTCGGCGTGCGCGTCGGCGCCGGCCCGGGCGCGCTCGTCGATGCACGGGCCCCAGGGGCGGTCGCCGTCCTGCACCAGCACCACCTTGGCGCCCCGGGCGGTCAGGATCGCGCGGGCCCGGCGGGAGACGTCCAGGGTGTACTCGGCCTCGGTGTAGCCGGCGTTGGTCTCGGTCCCGGTGGTGTCGCACTCCTTGCGGGCGTTGCCGATGTCCACCTGACGGTTGATCTCGGCGGAGTGCGCGACGTTGCCGGGGTTGTGACCGGGGTCGAGGAGGACGGTGCGACCGGCGAGGCTGTTCGCCTCGGCAGGGGTGCCGGTCGGCGCGGCGGCCGGCGGCTGCGACGGCGTCGCGGCGGGCGCGTCGGCCGCCGGGGCGTCGGAGGTCGGGGCGTCGGAGGTCGGCGGCGGCGCCACGGGTGGGGTGAGGGGCGCCGTGGCGGGGTCGGCGGCGCCCGCCGGCGCGCCGGTGCCCTGCGGGTCGGCCGGGTCGGCCGGGGCGGAGGCGGCGGCTGTGGCGCCCGCCGGGCCGGAGTGGTCGAGGGCCTGCCAGCCCAGCCAGCCCGCCGTGCAGAGCGGAACGGCCGCGGCCACCACGGTGGTGACGCGCAGCAGGGTGGAACGGCGGGGCGGTCGGGGGGCGGTGCCGGTCACGGGTCGGTCAGATCCTGTCCTGGGTTCGCGGGGTCAGGCCGTAGCTGATCGCGATCGGGTTCCACTTGGTCATGAAGTCCGTCTTCGCCTGGGTGGCCTGCGGGTTGAGCTCGTCCGCGTGCTTCTTGTCCTGGGTGGTCGGGGCCCTGCCGGAGCAGCCCTGGGCGGCGACGGCGCGCGCCCAGGTCGCGTACGCCTTGTCGATGTCGGCGGACAACTGCCAGGCGGACTTCAGCGAGTTCAGCGCGTCCGTGCCGCCCGGCACGTCCGTGAGGGTCAGCTTGCCGAGCTTGGTCAGCAGGGCGGTGCGCTGGTTGGCGCCGCCGTCGAAGACCTGGGCCGCGCTCTCGATGTCGGCCTTCGACGGGCAGCTGATCACCTTGGCGACGGCGCTGCCGATCGGGGCCTTGGCGCTCTCGCCCTCGCTGAGCAGGCCGTCCAGCGCCTGCGCCTGGGCCTGGGCGTTGGGCCCGGCGCCGGTCGCGGTCGGGGACGGCGCGGCGGTCGGCGAGGCCGGGGTGCTCGCGGCGCCGCTCGGCGCGGCGTCCGTGCCGGTGGGCGCGGAGGCGGGCGGCGGATTGCCGGAGCCGGCCGTGGGGGCGGCCGTCGGGGCCGGTGCGGCCTGGCCGTCCTTGTCGCTGCCCCGGGCGGCGAACAGCAGGCCGCCGCCGATGGCCAGCACCAGGAGCAGGGCGAAGCCGATCAGCAGCGGGGCCTTGCGGTTGGCCGGGCGGTCCCCGTCGTCGTCCGGGTAGGCGGTCGGGTAGTCGGCCTCGTGAGGGGCCGGGTAGCCGGGCTGGGCGCCGTACGGGGGCTGCGGCGGGGCGGCGGGGGGCTGGGGGTAGCCGTAGCCCTGCGGGGGCTGCTGCTGCGCGGTCGCGTGGGAGGGGAACGGCGAGGCCGCGGGAGGGGCGGCCGGGGGCGGCGCGGCGGCGGCGCGGGGGATCGGGGCGGTCGGCGGGTCGTAGCCGGGCGCGGTGGCCAGGTACGGGCGGGCGCCCAGCGGCGGGCCCTGGTCGCCGACGGCGCCGGGCACGGGCGGCGGGACGGCCCGGTCGGCCCGGTCGGCCCGGTCGAGGCGGGGGTCGGCGGGGGACTGCGGCGTCGCCGCCGGCTGCGGTGCGGTGGGTGCGGTGGTGTGCGGGGTGGTGGGTGCGGCGGTGTACGCGGTGCCCGGCGCGGGGGCCTCGGGGGCGGGCTCGGTGCCGGCAGGGCGCTGCGGGCCGCGTACCCAGCCGCCGGCACCGCCGCGCGCCGTCGGGTCCCAGACCGCCGGAGCGGTGTTCTGCTGGTCCGTCATGTCGCTGCTGGCCCCCACCGTCCGCCGATGCTCTGCCTGGTGCTGCGCGGCCACCGTACCGTTCGAATCCGCGCCGGACAGCCCCGGCACGACGTTAGAGCATCGGTGCGGGGCCGTGGGGCGGCTCGGGGGATCCGAGGGGAGTGTGCGGGGGTCTGCGGGCTGTCGAGGGGCCCGGGTCAGCGGGCGGAGCGGCGCAGGACGCGCAGGGAACCGGTCACCGAGACCTCCTCGAAGCCCTCGGCGAGCGCCCGCAGGTACACCCGGTACGGGGCCTGGCCGCCGTCCGCCGGGTCCGGGAAGACGTCGTGCACCACCAGCAGGCCCTCCGGCGCCAGGTGCGGCACCCAGCCCTCGTAGTCACCGGTCGCGTGCTCGTCGGTGTGCCCGCCGTCGATGAACACCAGGCCCAGCGGGCGTCCCCAGAGCGCGGCGATCCGCGGCGAGCGGCCGACCAGCGCCACCACGTGCTCCTCCAGCCCGGCGGCGTGCAGGGCGCGGCGGAACCGGGGCAGGGTGTCCATCAGCCCGACCTCGGGGTCGACCAGGGTCGGGTCGTGGTACTCCCAGCCGGGCTGCTGCTCCTCCGAGCCGCGGTGGTGGTCCACGGTCAGCGCCACCGTCCCGGCCTCCCGGGCCGCCGCCGCCAGCAGGATCGCCGAGCGGCCGCAGTAGGTGCCGATCTCCAGCACGGGCAGGCCGGTGTCGCGGGCCACCGCCACCGCCGCCGCGTACAGCGCGAGCCCCTCGTCCACCGGCATGAACCCGGTGGCCGCCTCGAACGCCGCCAGCACCTCGGGCGCCGGGCGGGCGCTCTGCAGCAGGTCGGACATGCGATGCTCCTCGGGTCGGGACGGGGACGGACGTGGTCGGACCCTACTGGACGGTAGCGGTGGCGGTGTCGGCGGGCCCGGACGCGGGCCTGGGTGTGGGCCCGGACGCGGGCCTGGGCGCAGGCCTGGACGCGGGCCTTGGCGGGGTCGGAAACGGCGAGCCCGGGCTTTCGGCTCTTTGCCCGCCCTTTTGAAACCTGTTCTCCTGATATTGCGGAGGCCATGTCAGAATCGGCCCCGTCCCAGGATCCACTCCGCGTCACGCGATGCACACAGGGAGCAGCCCCATGCGCGCAGCCGTCCTGCACAAGACCGGCCAGGACACCCTCGACGTCCGCGAGGACGTGACCGCGGTCGGCTTCAGAAAAGGCAGCGTCCGGGTCCGGATGCGTGCCGCCAGCCTGTGTCACTCCGACCTCTCCGCGATGAGCGGCGTCCTGCCGCAGCCCGCGCCGTTCGTCCCCGGGCACGAGGGCGCCGGAGACGTGCTGGAGGTCGGCGAGGGCGTGACCGGCCTCGCCGTCGGCGACCGCGTGGTGCTCTGCTGGATGGCCCCCTGCGGCCGCTGTGACCACTGCGCGCAGGATCGCGGCCACCTCTGCGTCACCAGCCTGCGCCGGCTCGGCGCCCCGGGCTTCCGGATCGAGGAAGGCGGCCTGATCGCCTCCGGCTTCTACGGCACCGGTGCCTTCGCCGACGAGGTCGTGGTCTCCGCCGACGCCCTCATCAAGGTGCCCGCCGACCTCCCGTACGAGGTCGCCGCGCTGATCGGCTGCGGGGTGACGACCGGCATAGGCGCGGCGGTGAACACCGCCAAGGTCGAGCCCGGCGCGTCCGTCGCGGTGATCGGGGCGGGCGGCGTCGGCGTGGCCACCGTGCAGGGCGCCCGGGTCTGCGGCGCCGGCCGGATCACCGTCGTCGACCCGGTCGCCTCCCGCCGCGAGCGCGCCCTCTCCTTCGGCGCCACCGAGGCGATCGCCCCCGAGGAGCTGAAGGCGGTGGCCAAGAAGCTGCCGGGCGGCGGCTTCGACTACGTCTTCGAGGCGGTCGGCCGCGCGGCCACCGTCCGGGCCGGCTACGACGCGGCCCGGCGCGGCGGCGCGGTGGTCGTCATCGGCGCGGGCGCCCAGGACGACCTCGCGCAGTTCACCATGGGCGAGCTGTTCTTCAACGAGAAGCGCCTGCTGCCCTCGCTCTACGGCGGGGCGACGGTCCGGCGCACCATCGCGCTGGTCGTGGACCTCTGGCGGGCCGGACGGATCGACCTCGACGGCATGATCACCCACCGGGTCGGCCTGGCGGACGTCAACGAGGCGATCGCGCAGATGCGCAGCGGCGAGGCGCTGCGGACCGTCGTGACGATGGACTGACGTACGGCCCGCCGCGCGGACTGGCACGTGGACTGACGCAGGAACTGACGCACGGACCTGACGCATGGACTGACGTACGGACTGATGCTCCGACGGACGAGGGCCCGCCGGGGAGCGTTGCTCCCCCGGCGGGCCCGGTGCGCGTCGCGTGCTGCCCGGTGCGTGACGCGGGTGGGATCAGCCCCGCGCCGCGGCCGCGCGGTGGCGGCCGTGCGGGTCGGACTCCGAGCTGTCGTCGGCGGCGGAGCGGCCGCGGTGACGGCCGTGCGCGGAGTCCCCGGCCGTCTTCTCGTCGGCGTCGGTCCCGTTGAACGCGTGGCCGGTGATGTCGGTGAGGGTGTCGGACATGAGAAATCGTCTTCCGTGCGGAGGGTGCTGGTCATCGGCGCCCGGCCGACGCCGGTGGCGCGCGGTCGGGTCCCCGATCGGGCACTCGGTACGCGCCCGTAGCCGGTGATCGCGGCCCGGCCACCATAACGGCCGGAACGGGCGAGATCCTATCGAGATCACGACGCGAGACCCGCCCTGGTCCGGGGCCCGGAACCGAGCCAGTGACCGACCAGCTCGCGGTAGAGCGGGGACAGCACCTGAAGATCGCCGTGCCGGGCCGACAACCCCCGCCCGCCGTCCAGGCCGCCCGGCCAGGAACCCCTGGTCGACGGCGGCCGCGACGAACAACCCGGACACCAGCGGCGGCAGCGCCTCCACCCCGGACCACGCGAGCATCCGCACCAGCGGCCCCCGGGTGACCGCCAACTGCCGGAACAGCAAGCCCCACCCGGGCGCAGCGCCGAACGCGGAACGTCGGCCCCGTCGACTTCCCGCGCGGGGGCGGGCGGGCGCCTTCGGGGCCGGGCCGTGCGTGCGGCGGCGCCTGTGCGGCGCGGTCTAGGGCCCCCGCGCGGGAAGTCGATGTCGCCGACTTCCTGCGCGGTTCGGCGGAGCGGGGCCGTCGGTCGGCGGTGGTGTGGGCTGCATGAGGGGTCGGCTGGGCCGGCTTTCTGTGAGGGGTGGCCGCCCTTCGGGCGCGGGCGGGATCGGACGGCGGAGGGCTCTGCCGCGCAGGAAGTCGACCCCGCCGACTTCCTGCGCGGGCCGTCATCCGGTGGCAGCGGCCTGGAGGGCGGCGTCGGCGAGGGTGGCGCGGTAGTCGGGGTGGGCGAGGAGGGTGGTGTGGGGGGCCAGGGCGCGGAGCCGGCCGGTGTCGAGCCAGGCGACGAGGTCGGCGCGGGCGGCGACGGCGGCTCGGTGGGCGACGACCAGGCGGGTGCGGCCGTGGGTGGCACGGTCGAGGGCTTCGGTGACCAGGTACTCGGTGGCGAGGTCCAGGCCCGAGGTGGCGTCGTCCAGGATCACGATCCGGGCCGGCCGGGCCAGCGGCCGGGCGAGGCCGAGGCGCTGCAACTCCCCGCCGGATAGGTGGAGTTCGTCGAGCGGGGTGTCCCAGCCGTGCGGCAGTCGCCGCAGGAAGCCGTCCGCGCGGGCGGCCGCCGCCTCGGCCGGGCCCGCGCCGGCCAGCGCGTCGCGGACGGTACGGCCGACCAGCGCGGGCCGGGCGAAGGCGTAGCCGACCGCGTGCCGCAGTTCGCTCGGCGCGAGCGCGCCGACCGGGACGCCGTCGATCAGTACGGTGCCCTCGTCGGGGTCGCACAGTCGGCCCGGCAGCGCGGCCAGCAGGGACTTGCCGGAGCCGGAGCGTCCGACCAGGGCGACCGTACGGCCGCCGGGGATGGTGAGGTCGAGTGGGCCGAGCAGCACCCGGTCGCCGTCGCGCACCACCACGCCCCGCAGTTCGACCTGCCCGGGGCCGCCCGCCGGGAGTGCGGCCGTACCGGAGGAGGCGGGCGTGAACGCCAGCACCTCGTCCACCCGGGCCCGTCCGGCGCCCGCGTGCGCGACCCCGACCAGCGCCTCGACCTGCTCGAACAGTCCCGCGCCCAGTGCCGCCCAGCCGGCCGCCGCGGCGAGCGCGCCGGGGGCGAGGGCGCCGTCGGCGAGCAGGGCGCCGGCGGTGGTGAGCACCGCGACCTCGACCAGGGCGATCAGCAGGGTCGCCTGCCAGGCGGTGCGCCGCTGCGCCGCCCAGAGTGCGTGTCCGGCCATCGAAAGCTCCGGCAGTGGTGCCAACACCCGTGCCGCCTCGCGCGGTTGGGCGCCCGCCGCGTGGATGCTGCGCAGCCCGGTGGGGCGGCGGGGCAACCGGGAGCTCCCGTCGGAGAGTCGGAACGTACGGGGACGTGTCGGAACGCAGAGGGAAGGAGAAGACGGGTGCCGTCCCTGCCTGTCCGGACAGGCAGGGACGGCACCCGGTGACTACCGCCCGATCAGCGGTCGGCCGAGCCGGTGGCTCAGCTGACGGTGAAGAGCAGACAGGTCAGGACGAGGCAGGTGTACTGGCAGCCGTTGCCGTGGCCGGTCAGCTCGACGGACTCGGTCTCCGGCAGATCCTGCAGCGCCGCGAGGTCGGTCTCGAAGTCCACCATGTTCTCCATGATCGGTTCCTCCCCTTGAGGTCACGCCCGCCGCGCTCTGCGTGCGGGCGTCGGGTGTCGCACCCCGGGCGGTCTCCATCCACCGCGTCGGGGTGTGCCCGGGCCTCGGCGGGCCCGGGAGTCTGTGGGATGCGGGCGGCTCAGCCCGGTCTGCCGGTCCGCAGGAACGCGGCCAGCAGCTCGTGCAGGACGGCGGCGCCCTCCTCGGCGAGCACCTCGTGCCCGGACCCAGCCGCCTCGACGTACCGGAAGTCCTCGCCCTCGACCCGGCCGATCCGCAGCAACTCGTGCCGCAGTGACCGCGATTGGC
Source organism: Kitasatospora sp. NPDC033851 (assembly GCF_055576085.1). Lineage (NCBI taxonomy): Bacteria > Bacillati > Actinomycetota > Actinomycetes > Kitasatosporales > Streptomycetaceae > Kitasatospora > Kitasatospora sp. NPDC033851. The sequence goes on from NZ_JBVIRL010000008.1 coordinate 253,283, forward strand.
TGACCGGTACCACCTCGTCCCGGCTGCCGTGCACCACCAGCAGCGGTGCGCTCAGCCGGTGCGCGAGCTGCAGCACGTCGCGCGGGCCGCGGGCGTCGGCGATCGGCTCGCCGCCGCCCAGTCGAGTGGTCAACGCCCGTACGGGGGGCGCCGCTTCGGCCAGCAGTCGGGCGCCGGACAGGAACGGGGCGACCACCGCGCAGCGGGAGACCTGCCCGGCCGGGGCGTGCGCGGCCGCCAGCAGCGCCAGGAACGCGCCGTAGCTGACCCCGAACAGCGCGGGCGGCTCCAGGCCGAGTGCCGCGCGCTGCCCGGCGATGCCGTCCAGCAGGTACAGCACGTCGTCCAGGTCGGACCCGCCCCAGGCGCCCCGGATGGCCAGCGCGTGCGCGACGCCGTAGCCCGTGGAACCGCGCTGGTTGGGTGCGACCACCGCCAGGCCCTCGGCGGCCATCCGCTGCAGTGCCGGGTCGAACTCCAGCCGCCAGGCGTCGGCCGGGCCGCCGTGCAGCGCCAGCACCAGGTGCGGGCTGCTCAGCCAGGTGTCGCCGCCGTACACCACGGCCTCCAACGGACCGGCCGGGCCCGCCAGTTCGAGGCTCTGCGCGGGATGCCAGCGGCCGCCCTCGCCGGGCGGGGTGCTGCCGTCCAGCCGCCAGCCGGGCGGTGGGGTCCGGACGCCGGGCGCCACGCCGGGCTGCCAGGGCAGAACGGTGCCCCGCCACGGGCCCGGCAATCCCGAGGTCAGCGGCGCGAGTTGCAGGGGCAGCGGCATCGGGCCACTGGTCGGCGCCGGGCCGTGCGCCAGCAGCGCGTCCACGTCCAGGGTGGCCAGCGCCGCCGGGTGGTCGGGGGAGGAGTACGGCAGCCGCAGCCCCGCCGCGTCCCAGTGCCCGACCGCGCCGAGCCGCCCGGGCGGCACCGGCAACGGGTCCAGCCGCCCGGCGGACGGCCGCCACAGGGCGAGCGCCGACCCGGCACCGTGGTCGATCTGCACCGCGACCCGGGGGCCGTCCGCCCCCCGCCGCAGTGCCACCGGCCGCAGGAACATGCCCGCGACGTGCAGGCACTCCGGGAACCGCAGCGGCGCGCCGCCGCCGAGGACGCCCCAGCCGAGCCGGTCGGTGCCGGGGGCGTCGCTGCGCACGATCGCGAACCGGCTGTCCGGGTCGAACAGCACCAGGCGGTCGTTGCTGCGCTCGCCGATCTCCAGCAGCGGGGTGGTGGTGCCGCTGCGCAGGTCGAGCACCACGCTGCGGACCAGGCCGCCGTTCACCCGGTCCAGCGCGAGCATCGCGCCGGTGTGGTCCAGCCAGGCGCCGCCGCCGTGCAATCCCGGGATCTCGGCGACCCGTTCGGGCTCGCTGCCGTCCGTCCGGACCAGCCAGGCGGTGGTCGCCGGTCGGGTGTCGGTGCCGAGGGCGACCGCCACCGGCGTCCGGGGGTCGGCGCCGGCCGTCACGGGGAGCGGCAGCAGACGCAGCCCGGCCATCCGGAGGGAGGCCAACGGCTGCTCCACGGTGGCGGTTTCGCCGTAGTGAAGGCGGACCAGGTCGTGCCGCTCGCCGTCGTGCCGGCAGACCAGCACCGAGCCGTCCGGCAGCGCGACCAGCTGCGAGCGCAGGCTCTCCGAGCGGTTGCCGGACAGCGGCAGCGCGAGCGGCGCGGCCGGCGTGCCGTCCTGTGGCAGTCGCCAACTCTCCACGTACCAGCCGCTGTCGGCGGAAGCGGCCAGGCAGGCGGCGTGACTGCCGTCGGCGGCGAAGGTGAAGCTCAGCCGGCGCAGGGCCTGTGTCATGGTCCGGATGGCCACGTTCATGCTCCACTCACCTCGCATCCAGCGGACGGGAGTTGGTGTATGGCGGGCGGCACCGGGTCCAGCCAGAGCCGGGGGCCGCCGTGGCGCAGTCGCAGCAGGAAGGCCAACGGGCCTGCCGTGCCGGTCCCGTAGGCGGTGGCGCAGCCGGTGCCGGTCTCGTCCGGGAGGACCAGCAGACCGTCGCGCAGGGCCGCCCTGGCGGCGACAAGGGTGGCCAACTGCTCGGCGCCGGTACGGAATCCGGGCTCGCCGGTGGCCTCGGCGAGGTCCAGCAGGAACTCGCCGTCACCGGCCAGCCCGTGGCAGGCGCTCACCCCGCTGTGCCAGCGGGCGGCCAGCACGGCACGGCCGGCGGCGCGGGCCAGGCCGAGCGCTTCGGCGTCGCCGGTGGCGCGCCAGAGCCGCAGCAGGAAGCTGCCCGCGCCGGAGGAGCCGCTGCACCAGTGCGCGAGCCGGATGTGCTCCGGATCGGCCGCGCTCTGCGGCCACCAGGCGGTCCCCTGCCCGTCGACCTGCGCGGTGCCCCGCTCGCTGTTCTGCTGCTCGCCGTTCTGCCGATCGCTCCACCGTACGGTCGCGGCGAGCGTCCGCCCGGCCTCGGCGGCACCGGTGAGCAGGGCCTGGTCGCCGGTCGCCTCGGCGGCGGCCAGGAGGAAGGCGCCCACGCCGGCCACGCCGTGGGCGAAGCCGAGATGGGTGATCCCGGCGAGCGCCGAGTCGAAGTCCCTCGGTACCGGCCAGACCGTCCCGTACGGCTCGCGGCGGGCGGCGGCGAGCAGGGCGCGGGCGCCGCGAGTAGCCCGGTCGAGGAAGTCCGGAGTATCGAAGTCTTCTGCGGCGAACCGTAGTTGGGTGAATCCGGCGCCGGCAGCGCCGTGACAGACATCGGGGTTGGGCCACTCGACGGCGATCCGGCGAACGAGCCCGGCGGCGCGGTCGGCCAGCGCGGTGTCGCCCAGCACGCGGGCGGCGTCCAGCAGCGCCCAGGCCGTCCCCGACCGCCCGAAGTGCAGCCCTGGCAGTACCACCGGCTCGGCCGCGATGCGCCGCTCGATCCAGCTCACGGCGGTCCGGGCCGTCCGCGCCGCCTCCGCCCGTACCGCGCCCGGCAGCGCTTCGGCGGCGACCGCCCGCGCCAGCACGGCCAGCACCCCGGCGGCGCCGTGCTGCACATTGCACGGATCGGTGCGTTCACCGGCGGGCACCACGGGCCACAGCCGGTCCCGCCGCTCCGGCGTGGCGGTGGCGGCGAGGTGCCGCAGGCCGTCGTGCAGGAGGCGGTCGAGCAGGAGGCGGTCGGGCGGCGGGGCGTCGTCAGCGGTGGCCCCGGGAGCGGCGGCGGCCCGAGCGGCGCCCTGCCGGGCGGACGCGTGCCGGGTGGAGGCGTGCCACAGCGGTGTGACGGCGGCGGGTCGCGCGGCGCGGCCCCCCGGGCCCGCGTCCTCGCGCAGCGACTCCCGCACCCGCGCGACACTCCACCGCTGCTCCGGTTCCTCGGCCCGCAGCCCGAGGATCGCCGGAGCCAGGCGGCGCGCGGTCGTTCCCGTCCGCGCCGCGAGGGCGAGCCAGCGGCCGAGGCGTTCGGCGACCGGGCGGGCCTGCGGGAGGTCGTCCGGCAGGAGCGGGTCGTGGCCGGTGGCCAGGAGGAAGAGCAGCCCGCCGAGGGCGTACAGGTCGACGGCCGGGTCGGCGACGCAGCTGCCGGCGGGGGCGAGCCGGCCGGGCCCGTGCTCGGGGGCGCGGTAGCCGGGGGTGCCGGCCGATCCGGCGGCCCGGCCGGCCTCGGCGGCCAGTTCGAGGTCGACCAGCCGCAGCGTGCCGTCCGGGCGGACCATGACGTTGCCGGGGGAGAGGTCGCGCAGCACCAGGCCCTGGGCGTGCACCCGCTCGACGAGGTCGAGGAGGGCGTGCGCGACCGGCCCGGCCTCGGCCCAGTCGACGTCGGGGCTGCCGTCGCGTCGCAGCCGGGCGGTGACCCAGCTGCCCAGCGGCTGTCCGGCGATTCGTTCCTGCACCAGGAAGACGGAGTCGTCCTGCTCGATCAGTTCGACCGCGCGCGGCGCCAGGTCCTGCCCGTCCAGGCGGTCGAGCAGCGCGGCCTCGTGACGCAGCGCGTCGCGGGCGTCGGTGCCCGCGCGGTCGACCTCGATGTGCGCCCGGGCCTGCTTCACCACGACCTCGGCGCCGCTCGACGCCTCCCGGCCGAGGAACACCCCGCCCTTGGCACCGTGCCGCACGGCGGCGGTCACCGCGTACCGCCCGGCCAGCAGCACGCCGCCCTTCCGCCTGCCCGAAGCCGCACCCGCACCCGAAGCCCCGGCCGAACCGGCCTCGGCGCGCAGCGGATCCCGCGCCCACCCCGGCGCCCGGTACGACCCCCCGCGCACGTCCTCGGTCCGCTCCCCGCCCGGCCCGCGCAGCACCGACCGGTACTCCCCGTCGTTGCCCAGCTCCGCCGGCAGCGCGAACGCGCCGTACCGGTAGTGCACCCGGCTCCCGGGCCGGTACGGGCGGTCGGAGAGCACCACCGGCCCCGGCAGCCCGGCGGTGGCCCGGTCGAGCTCGGCCGCCAGCCGTTGGAACTGCGCGTCGTCCGCCGGATAGACGGTGATGAACTTTCCCGCCGAACCCCGGTCGCTGTTACGGGAGTTGAGCTGGCTCAGCCGCTCCTGCGCGGCGGCGAACTTGAAGCTGCACGGGTCCTCGGCGAGCACCCGGACGACCGCCGAGAGCACCTCCTCGCCCACCACCGACGCCGCGCTCACATGGAGCTTCCACCCCTGTTCGGGCAGGGGTGAGGACGCGGACGGCCTGGCCGTGCACCAGAAGCCGCCGACGGTGACGTTCCAGCCGCCGTCGCCTCCCCGGCCGCCGGCACCGGCCAGCGCCGTCCGCGTCGTCTCCGGCCACGAACCGGCCGCATCCGGTCCGCGCCCCGCCGACCCCTGGCCCCCGGCAGTACGCAGCGATGTGCCCGCGCTCATTCGCCACCACATCCCTTCGTCTGTTGCCGCCCCTCCGGGGGCGATGAGGCCGCGCCTCTTGATCGGCGGGGCCCAGGCCCGCGCCGCCGGGGTGCCCGCCCCGCCCGTCAGCCGGGGTGACTGGGGCAACTCCCGTTCGCAGGACTGAAGTTAGTTTCGAGAAAACCGGCGGTTCAACGCCGAGCCGGTCACTTCACTCGTAAGGGTGGTCCAAAGGCGGTTTCGAATTCGTACGAGAGCCCCGATGTGAGCAGTGGGCGCCGGGCGCACCGGCGCGCACGGCCCGCGCGGGGCGGCCCGCGCGCCTCCGCCGCAGGTTGACGCGCATCCGTACGCCGGCGGCACCCCCGTCCGAACAGCCGCGACAGGGCGCGCCGACCGGTGCGGCGAACGGCCGAGGCCCGACCGCCCCCGCGCGCACGGTAGTCTCGACAGGTGCCGAAACTGTCCGACGTCATCACCGCGCTCGAAGAGGTCTACCCGCCGCAGTGGGCGGAGTCCTGGGACGCCGTCGGCCTGGTCTGCGGAGACCCTCAGGCCGAGGTCAACCGCGTCCTGTTCGCCGTCGACCCCGTCCAGGCGGTCGTCGACGAGGCCGTGGAGTGGGGCGCCGACCTGGTGGTCACCCACCACCCCCTCTACCTGCGCGGCACCACCAGCGTCGCCGCCACCACCTTCAAGGGCCGGGTGGTGCACACGCTGATCACCAACGGCATCGCCCTGCACGTCGCCCACACCAACGCCGACCACGCCGACCCGGGCGTCTCGGACGCACTCGCCGAGGCGGTGGGCCTGCGGGTGACCGGCCCGCTGGTGCCGGACCCGACCGACCCGCTGGGCCGTCGCGGCACCGGCCGGATCGGCCTGCTGGAGCCCCCGCTGCCCCTGTCCGCGTTCGCCGCGCAGGTCGCCAAGGGCCTGCCCGCCACCGCCGCCGGCGTCCGCGTCGCGGGCGACCCGAACCGGCTGGTCAGCCGGGTCGCGGTGTGCGGCGGCTCGGGCGACAGCCTCTTCGCCGACGTACGGGCGGCCGGTGTCGACGCCTACGTGACCGCCGACCTGCGCCACCACCCGGCCTCCGAGGCCGCCGAGGCGGCGCCCGTCGCGCTGGTCGACGCCGCCCACTGGGCCACCGAGTGGCCCTGGCTCGGCCTGGCCGAGCGCGCCCTGCAGTCCGCCGCCGACAAGGGCGGCTGGGCCGTGGAGACCAAGGTCTCCCACCGGGTCACCGACCCGTGGACCGCGCACGCCCCCATGTCCTTCACCGCCTGACCCGATTCACAGGAGCTCTCCGCTTGAACGCCGCGCCCGCCGACCAGACCCGCCTGCTCGACCTCCAGGCCTTCGACTCGAAGCTCGACCAGCTGGCCCACCGGCGCCGGACGCTGCCCGAGCACGCCGAGATCGACAAGGCCTCCGCCGACCACACCGCGCTCAAGGACCTCGTCGTCGCCGCCGAGGCCCAGAAGGGCGACACCGCCCGCGAGCTGACCAAGGCCGAGCAGGACGTCGAGCAGGTCCGCACCCGCGCCGCCCGCAACCAGCAGCGCCTGGACTCCGGCGCGATCACCTCGCCGAGGGACCTGGAGAACCTCCAGCACGAGATCGGCTCGCTCGCCAAGCGCCAGGGCGACCTCGAGGAGGTCGTGCTGGAGATCATGGAGCGCCAGGAGAGTGCCCAGACCCGGGTCGAGGAGCTGTCCGCCCGCCTGGAGCACTCCACCGTCGTCCTCACCGAGGCCGAGGGCCGCCGCGACGCCTCCTTCGCCGAGATCGACGCCGAGGCCGACAAGGTCAAGCGCGACCGCGAGACCATCGCTGCCGTCATCCCGGCCGACCTGCTCAAGCTGTACACCAAGCTGCGCGAGACGCAGGGCGGCGTCGGCGCGGCCCGCCTCTACCAGCGCCGCTGCGAGGGCTGCCGCACCGAGTTCTCGATCACCGAGCTGAACGCCATCAAGGCCGAGCCGGCCGACAAGGTCGTCCGCTGCGAGAACTGCTCGCGGATCCTGGTCCGCACCGCCGACTCGGGCGTCTGATTCGGTGGCGGCGCGCTTCATCGTCGAGGCGGACGGCGGGTCCCGGGGCAACCCGGGGCCGGCCGGCTACGGCGCGGTGGTCCGTGACGGGGACACCGGGCAGATCGTCGCGGAGGCCGCCGAGTTCATCGGCCACGCCACCAACAACGTGGCCGAGTACAAGGGCCTGATCGCCGGGCTCAAGACGGCCCGCGAGCTCGACCCGGACGCCTCGGTGGACGTCCGGATGGACTCCAAGCTCGTCGTCGAGCAGATGTCCGGGCGCTGGAAGATCAAGCACCCCGACATGCAGCCGCTGGCCGCCGAGGCCCGGACCGTCCTCCCGCGCGGCCGGGTCACGTACACCTGGATCCCCCGCGAGCGGAACAAGGACGCCGACCGGCTGGCCAACGAGGCGATGGACGCGGGCAAGGCCGGGCGCCAGTGGGAGCCCAGGCCGAAGGCCCCGGCCGTCGCCGACGAGCCGCCCCTGGAGACCGCCGCCCCCAAGGCCGGCTGGGCCGCCCCCGCCGACCTCGGCACCCCGACCACCTTCGTCCTGCTGCGCCACGGCGAGACCCCGCTCACCCCGGAGAAGCGCTTCTCCGGCAGCGGCGGCAGCGACCCGGAGCTCTCCGACAAGGGCCGCTGGCAGGCCGAGCGGGCCGCCGAGGCGCTCGCCGCGCGCGGCAGCATCCAGGCCGTCGTCGCCTCCCCGATGCGCCGCACCCGGCAGACCGCCGAGACCGTCGCCGCCCGGCTCGGCCTGGAGGTCCGGTACGAGGACGGGCTGCGCGAGGTCGACTTCGGCGACTGGGAGGGCCTGACCTTCGCCGAGGTGCAGGAGCGCCACCCGGAGGACCTGGCGGCCTGGCTCGGCTCCGCCAAGGCCAAGCCGACCGGCAGCACCGAGAGCTTCACCACCCTCACCCACCGGGCCGGCGTCGCCCGGGACAAGATCATCGCCCGGTACGCGGGGAAGACCGTGCTGGTGGTCTCGCACGTCAGCCCGATCAAGACGCTGGTCCGGCTGGCGCTCGGCGCACCGCCGGACTCGATGTACCGGATGGAGCTGAGTGCCGCCTCGCTCTGCGCCGTCCAGTACTACGCGGACGGCAACGCCTCGCTGCGGCTGCTCAACGACACCTCGCACCTGCGCTGATCACCGCGCACCTGCGCTGACCGCCGCGCTCCTGCCCCGGCTGGCCGCGCACCCGCGTCGGCCCGGGGTGCACCGGGTCGGCGCCGCTCAGTGCACCTCGGTGACCACCACGTCCAGCTGCCACGGCTTGCGGACCGTGCCCTCCGCCGCGAGCTCCACCCGGTGGCCCAGCTCCTGCAGCGCGTCCATCAGCTCGCCGGGCGTCTTCGGCTCGGCCCCGGCGACCAGCAGGTCCCGGACGAGTCGGCCCTTGGTCGCCTTGTTGAAGTGGCTGACCACGGTGCGCTTGCCGCCCCGCTCCTGCAGCACCCGGACGGTCGCGGTCCGGGCGGCCACCTCGCCGGCCGGCTTCCAGGCCGCCGCGTACGCGGAGCTGCGCAGGTCCAGCACCAGCCCGTCCGCCACCTCCGGGAGCGCGGCGGCCATCGGGCCCCGCCAGTGCGCCCCGAGCGCCCCCGGCCCGGGGAGTTTCACGCCCATCGAGCAGCGGTAGGACGGGATCCGGTCGGAGATCCGCACCGCGCCCCAGAGGCCGGAGAAGACCAGCAGCGAGCGCTCGGCCCGGTCGTACGCGGCGGAGTCCAGGGTGGCCAGGCCGAGGTTGTCGAACAGCACCCCGGTGTACACCTCGCCCGCCGGGCGGGCCCCCGCCGTCGGCAGGCCGGCGTTCTTGGCGATCTCGCCGCGCAGGCCGGGGGAGAGGCCCAGCACCTCGGCGGCGGTGGACTCGTCACCCCGGCAGAGCTCCACCAGCGCGTCCAGCACGGCCCCGCGCGCCGCCGTCAGCCCGGGCAGCGACAGCCGGTCCAGCGCCACCGGCCCGCCGTCCCCGGACCCGGCCTTGCCCTCCGAGGGCGGCAACAGCACCAGCACAGCGGACTCCTCAACAGTTTGTGGCGGACGAACCCCGCCACCCTACTGCGGCCGCTCCGGCTCCCAAGGCCACGCACAGGGGCGAGTAGTACCGGCGGTTCAGCCGCGTGAACCGCTCCGAGCGCTCGATCACGGTGCCGAACAGCGCCACCCCGCCGATCCCGCGCGCCAGCATCACCCCGGCCACCGTCCGCACCCCGGCCCGCCGCAACCGCCGCGACCCCGCCTCCGGCAGCACCCCGGCCTCCGCCCCCACCAGGTACGCGGCCGCCCCCAGCAGCCCCGCCACCGCGACACAGGCCGCCGCCGGCGGCACCCCCTCACCCGCGCCCACCACGGTGTCCGCGAACTCCTCCGGCGTCCGCAACGGCCACGGCGTGACCGCCCACACCGCGTGCAACGCCCCCGTCACCGCCAACGCCCCCGACACCGCGACCCCGGTCGCTCTCACCACACCGCTCATCGCCCGAACCCCCTTCGCGCAATTCCCTGTGCGCCCACCGTACGAGCCTTTACACCGGGCCCCACCCGCCCCGCCGCCACCCCTGAAGGAGACGGTGGCGGCGGGGCAAACCGGTGGGAACATCCCGCGCCCGCCACTACCGTGAGCAGCGAGGAGAGTGATCGAGATGACCCTGCGACCCCTGGACCTGGTACCCGACGACGGCGATGCCGTGGAGGAGTCCCTGTCCGTGCGGCTGCCCGCGGGCCTGCCGGAGGAGACGCGGCGGGCGCTGGAGTTCGCGCTGCGGGCGACGGCGCAGGCGGTGATGGCCGGGCGGGTGCGGGTGACGGAGGCGCCGGGCGGGTCGGACACCGCCGAGCTGGCCTTCGAGGTCCGCCAGTCCGAGGTGCCGGAGGCGCTCACCGAGCAGGCCCGGCCGAGCAAGGACGAGCGCCGGGCGGCCATGGTGGCCCGGATCCGCGCCGCCAACGCGGAGACGCTGGAGAGGCTCAGGGACCTGTGACGACGCACACCGAGTACCTGGACCCGGAGGACGTCACCTACCTCGCCGGCGGTCCGGAGAACATTCGCGACCTCGGCGGCCTGCTCTCGGCGATCGCCCGTCCCCAGGCGAGCCTGTTCGGCGGCGACGCCTACCCGGACCTGTGGTCCAAGGCGGCCGCCCTCGGGCAGAGCCTGGCCCGCAACCACCCCCTGATCGACCGCAACAAGCGCACCGCCTTCGAGGCGATGCTGCTGTTCCTGGACTACAACGGCGAGCCGTACACGGACCCGCACCCGGACGACGCCGTGGCGTTCATGCTGCGGCTGGCCACCGGCGGGTACGACGACGCGGTCGCGCTCGCGGCGAAGGACCTGAAGTCCCTGCTGGGACGCTGAGCCTCCGTCCGGAATCACCCGATTCGCCCTACGCTGCCTCCATGCCTCGCCGAAAACTGCGCGTCAAGGCCGCCGACTCCGCCCGGATCAACACCGAGCTGACCGAACTCCGCACCCGCCTGGAGATCCACACCGAGTGGCCGGAGGCGGTGCTGGCCGAGGCGGAGGAGGCGGCCGAGCGCCCCCGGCTGCCCGAGTACGACGCCACCGACCTGCCGCTGTTCACCGTCGACCCGCCCGGCTCCCGCGACCTCGACCAGGCCATGCACCTCACCCACCGCGCCGGCGGCGGCTACCGGGTGTACTACGCGATCGCCGACGTCTCCGCCTTCGTGCGCCCCGGCGGCGCGATCGACGCCGAGGCCCGTCGCCGGGTCGAGACGCTCTACTTCCCCGACCACCGGATCCCCCTGCACCCCACCCGGATCTCCGAGGACGCCGCCAGCCTGCTGCCCGGCGAGCCCCGGCCCGCCCTGCTCTGGCAACTGGACCTGGACGCCGACGGCGCCGTCGTCCTCGCCGACCTGCGCCGCGCCCTGGTCCGCTCGCACCGCCGCCTGGACTACGCCGCCGTCGAGCGCGCGGTGGACCTCGGCGGAGCCGACGAGCAGCTCGCCCTGCTCGCCACCGTCGGCCGGCTGCGCGAGGAACAGGAACGCGCCCGGGGCGGGATCAGCCTGCCGGTGCCCGAACAGGAGGTCGAGGAGACCCTGCACGGCTACGTCCTCGGCTACCGCGCGCCCGGCCCCGCCGACGGCTGGAACGCCCAGATCTCGCTGCTCACCGGCATGGCTGCGGCCGAGCTGATGCTGGACGCGGGCGTCGGCCTGCTGCGCACCCTGCCCGCCGCGCCCGCCGCCGGGTACGAGCGGCTGCGCCGGATCGCCGCCGCGCTGGACGTGGACTGGCCGCAGGCGCTCCCGTACCCGGAGCTGATCCGCTCCCTGGACCAGGACGTGCCGCTGAACGCCGCCTTCCTGAACGCCTGTACGAGCCTGCTGCGCGGCGCCGGCTACCACGCCTTCGACGAGTCCCGCGGCCTGCCCGCGCCCGCCGAGCCGGGCCACGCCGCGCTCGCCGCCCCGTACGCGCACTGCACCGCGCCGCTGCGCCGGCTCGGCGACCGCTTCGCGCAGGAGGTGTGCGCGGCGGTGGCAGCGGGGGAGGACGTGCCGGAGTGGACGCGAGAGGCGCTGCCGTCCGTGCCGGCGCTGATGGCGAGCGGGGACCGCCGCGCGGGCGAGGTCGAACGCGCCTGCGTGGACCTGGTGGAGGCGGAGCTGCTGGCGGGCCGGGAGGGCGAGGACTTCTCCGCGGTGGTCATCGACGTGGACGAGAAGCGGCCCGCCGTCGGCACCGTGCAGCTGCGTGACCCCGCCGTCCGGGCCCGCTGCGACGCCCCGGGCGCGGAGGCGGGCCCGGGCACAGCCGAGGGCCCGCACGGCGCCGTCGGCCGGCTGCCGCTCGGCCGGGTGATCGACGTCCGGCTGACGAAGGCCGACCCGACCACCCGGACCGTCCGCTTCGCAGCGGTATGACCGGGTTGTTGTCCGCCACCCGTACGGTCCGTCCCGCCACCCCGCCCCCGGGTCGGGGTGGGAGGATCGGTGCGTGCTTGATGCCCCCCAGTCCTCCACCCTCGCGCCCGCGCCCGCGTCCGGGCGCCGCCGCCGTCTGCTCGTCCTGGCGATCTGCTGTCTGAGCCTGTTCATCGTGGGCCTGGACAACACGGTGGTGAACATCGCCCTGCCCGCGATCCAGCGGGACCTGAACGCCCCGGCGTCCGGGCTGCAGTGGATCATCGACGCCTACACCCTGGTGCTGGCCTCGCTGCTGATGCTGTTCGGCTCGGTGGCCGACCGGTTCGGCCGCCGCCGGGTGTTCCAGACCGGGCTGGTGTGCTTCGCGCTCGGCTCGCTGCTGTGCAGCCTGGCGCCGAGCCTGGAGTGGCTGGTGGCGTTCCGGGCGCTGCAGGCGGTGGGCGGCTCGATGCTCAACCCGGTGGCGATGTCGATCATCACCAACACCTTCACCGATCCGAAGGAGCGGGCCCAGGCGATCGGCGTCTGGGGCGGCGTGGTCGGGATCTCGATGGCGCTCGGCCCGCTGCTCGGCGGCTTCCTGGTGGACGGCGCGGGCTGGCCGTCGATCTTCCTGATCAACGTCCCGGTCGCGCTGGCCGCCATCGTGCTGACGGCCCGCTACGTCCCGGAGTCCCGCTCGCCCCGGCCGCGCCGACTCGACCCGGTGGGGCAGCTGCTGATGGTCGTGCTGCTCGGCTGCGGCACCGCCGCGATCATCGAGGGCCCGGGCAACGGCTGGACCTCCCCGCTGATCCTCGCGCTCGCCGCGGCCGCCGTGGCCGCGCTGGTCGCCTTCCCGCTGTGGGAGCGGCGGGTGGCCGAGCCGCTGGTGGACCCGCGGTTCTTCGCCAGCGCGCCGTTCGCCGGGGCGACCGTCACCGCGGTCTGCGCCTTCGCCGCCCTCGGCGGCTTCCTCTTCCTCAACACCCTCTACCTGCAGAACGTCCGGCACTACGGCCCGGTCGAGGCCGGCCTGTGGACGCTGCCGATGGCCGGGCTGATGCTGGTCTGCGCGCCGCTGTCCGGACGGATCGTCGGCAGCCGGGGCCCGCGGCTGCCGCTGGTCGCGGCCGGGCTCGGCCTCGCCGCGAGCGGGGTGCTGCTCACCCGGCTCTCCGCCGACTCCCCGGCGGCGCTGCTGCTGGTCGCCTACGCGCTGTTCGGCTTCGGCTTCGGCATGGTCAACGCGCCGATCACCAACGCCGCCGTCTCCGGCATGCCGCGCGCCCAGGCGGGCGTGGCGGCCGCGGTCGCCTCGACCAGCCGTCAGATCGGCCAGTCCCTGGGCGTCGCGGTGATCGGCACGGTCGTCACCTCGGCCGTGGTCGGCCCGGTCGCGACCGGCTTCGCCCCGGCCAGCCACGCCGGCTGGTGGATCCTGGTCGGCCTCGGCGGCGCGATCCTCCTCCTCGGCCTGGCCACCACCACCGCCTGGGCGAGCGCGACGGCCGCCCGGGTGGCCGCACGCCTCGGCGGCGAGCCCCCGGCCGTCCGGTCCGATGTACGGGAGGCGCCGCCCGAGCGGCTACGATGACCACTACGGCGGAAGAGTCGGCCGGGCGGTCGCGACGGGTCACCAGACCCGCCGAGGAACGTCCGGGCTCCACAGAGCAGGGTGGTGGGTAACGCCCACCCGGGGTGACCCGCGGGACAGTGCCACAGAAAACAGACCGCCCACCGCTTTCGTGGTGGGTAAGGGTGAAACGGTGGTGTAAGAGACCACCAGCGACCGGGGTGACCCGGCCGGCTAGGTAAACCCCACCTGGAGCAAGGTCAGGATCGGCGCCCTCGGGCGCCGTGCGCGGACGATTGAAGGCTGCTCGCCCGAGTCCGCGGGTAGACCGCACGAGGCTGTCGGCAACGGCAGCCCTAGATGGATGGCCGCCTCCCCGGGCCGCGCAAGCAACCCGGGAGACAGAACCCGGCGTACAGGCCGACTCTTCCGTCGCCGGTTTGAGAAGGGCCCCCTGATCTGCAACTTCACAGGTCAGGGGGCCTTTTCATGTCTCGAAGAGCTGTAGCCGCTTGCTGACTCTTCGTGCCTATTGCGGCCTGTGTTTCTGGGTGCTGTGTGGGCGATCGTGTGGCGGCGGGAACGGTCGAAGCAGCCGTCCAAGAGCCCCCGGTGACCTCGTTGTAGCTAGCTGGCCAGCGCCTCCCCGAGCAGCGCGTACGGCCGACCGGTGAGCTGGCGATGCAGCGTCTCGGTGCGGGATCGGATCAGACCCTCACGGTAGGCGGCCGGCAGCCGCTCCCACACCCCGGACGCCATCTCGGCCGCACCGGTCGGGTCGCCGTCGACGCGGAGGCATGCGGCGGTGTCCACTGCCAGGAGGGCTCGCGCCATTACCGACGGAGAGTCCGTGAGCGCCAGGGCGTCCTCCTGTGCCTGGAAAGCGCTGCCCGTGTCGCCCAGCAGTGTGTACGCCTGCGACAGGTGCAGGTGGTGCTTCTGCTCGGGGTAGCCGAACCAGGTGTCGGCCGCCTCGGCGCCGTCCAGGCGCTCCGCCAGATTCCGCGTGTCGTCCACCGCCCGCCGGGCCCCTTCGAGGTCGCCGGAGGCTGCCAGAGCCCTCGCGGTGACGGCCGCAGCGAGCGCTCCGGCCGCCGTCGGGCCGTTCCCCGCCTCCCGCCGGGCCTGCTCGGCGATCCGAGCGGCCGCCCCAGGAGCGCCGTAGTTGAGCGGGACCATGGCGCGCCGGGCCAGCACCCACGCGATCATCCGCTGATCACCGGACTCCCGCGCGGCCTGCTCGGCGGTGCCGAACCAGCGGTAGGCGTCGCGCTGGTCACCGCGGTCGTGCTGGACGATGGCCACCAAGCCCGCGATGCCTGCCGCCGTCCGGGCGAGGTCCTCACGGGTGCGCGCCGGGTGAGGTCGGTTCAGCACCTCTCCCAGCAGATCGAGATCACCCATCATCTCGGCCAGCACCGCCTCCGGTGCCCGGCCACGGTAGCCGCCCCGGTGCCGCTCGAACGCCGACTCCAGGTAGGCGAGATCACCCTCTCCGGATGGCCTGAGCGCTGCGGTGATCCCCTCGTGGGCCTGTGCGATGCCGGGCAGCGCGACGAGGCCGGTGGCTGCTCCTATCCCTGCTCCAATGAACTTCCGCCTGTCCACGCTGTTGCCCTTCGTGCTGCGCTCACTCCGGTACCGCCGGGAGGCGGCGGCGGCCTCGGCCACCTGGCCCACGGTCAGACCGTAGGCGTCGGCGATCCCCTGGTACGAGGGTTTCTGCGGAATTCGCTTCTCGGTTTCCCACCGCTTGATGGTCTCCCAATCGCACCACTCGCCACTTGCGGCGGCGACTAACTCTGCCTGCTCGGCGCGTGTCTTCTTCGGATACGCCTCGCGGATCTCCCGCAGCAGTCGGCCGATCCCGTCCGGGCTGACACTGCTCACAAGTGGCCTCTCGATCGAAGCTGACAGAGCATCAATTCTGGCCCCGCTGGCGGCCCCTGCTGGAAAATGCACCCCTTCGTGGCCCCTCTCCTACGGCATGCCCGCGCCGTTCAATAACTAACAGCCGCCCGGCGCGAGGAATCACCGATCCCCCTCGGCTCCATGGAAGAGCGCCGGGCGGCCCCTGACTACCGGAGGCCGCCGTGACGACGAGGATGACGCTGCTGCGCACAAAGCACGGCCCGACCCAGGCCGACACCGCCTTGGTGGCCACCGCACTTGACGCGCCCGCCATGCAGCGCCGCCGCTGCATGCGGCACATGCCCTGCGCCCCCGAGTCGGCGAGGAGTGCCCGACGCCTGGTCCAGGAGAAGCTGACCGATTGGGGCCGTCTCGATCTGCTGGAAGATGCTCGGCTGATCGTCTCGGAACTGGTCGGCAACGCAGCCCGGCATACCGGTTGCACCCGGCTGTGTGTCGCACTCGGCCTGGACGGTGACCGGCTTCGACTGGCGGTCCGCGATTCGTCACGCACCCTGCCCGTGGTCATCAAGACCGGGCTCACCGAGACGTCCGGGCGCGGCATGGGCCTCGTCGACAGCACCGCCAACCGCTGGGGCGTCGACGAAGCCCCATTCGGCAAATGGGTTTGGGCCGAGATCGGTTGACCCCACCAAACGCACTGCGGCAGGTGGGCCAGCACGGCATCACAGCTACCGAATACCGCTCAGCGAAGGAGGGAACACGTGCATGACCTGATCGCCAGTCCGTTCCTGGACGAATACCTGTTGGTGCGCCCCGGTGGCCGGGGTGGTCTCCGGCTCCCGCAGGCCAGCTACGAGGATCTGCGCGCCCACAACCCCGCTCAGGCCGCTCCCTCGTGGCTCGCGGACGCGGTGCGCGCCCAGTGGGCCGACCTGGACCTGACCGGTCGTCCTGCGGGTGACGTCCTGCTGGTCCGCGAGCCCTCCGCCTGGGGCTATTCGCGGGCCAGTTGGGAGATCAACCTCGGCCGCAACTACAAGTGCAAGCACTGCTATCTCGGGCTCAAGGTCAACTCGGGCATGCCGCTCGCGGACAAGCTCACCTGCCTGGGCATCATGGCCGAGGCCGGTGTCCTCTGGCTCCAGATCACCGGGGGCGAGCCCACCGTGGACCGGGACTTCATGCCCTCGTATCGCCGCGCGTTCGAGCTGGGCATGATGATCACCGTCTCCACCAATGCCTCGTTGCTGTGGCGGGAGAACCTGCTGGAGATGTTCCGCGAGTGCCCGCCCTACCGGGTCACGGTGTCGATGTACGGGGCGACCAAGGCCAGCTACGACGAGCTGACCCAGCGGCAGGGCGCCTGGGACCTGTTCATCCAGGGCATGAATGCCGGCCGCCGGGCCAAGCTGCCGCTGCGGATGAGCATCATCGTCACCGAGGACAACGCCACCGAGGAACAGGCGATGATCGACCTGTGTGAAGGCTGGGGGCTGGAGTACAACGTCTTCACCAACATGACCCCGACGATCTACGGCGGGGCGGAGTCGCTGACCGCGCAGTCCAAGGAGCACCTGCGGATGCGCAAGCCGTTCGGCGGCTGCAACGCCGGACACAACTTCTTCCACACCGACCCACACGGGCTGGTGTCCATCTGCAAGATCGGCCGTGACGACCAGATCAGCCTCCCCGCCGAGGGGATCAACGGCCTCGCCCGGCTCGGCGCCATCGCCGACCGCCTCATGCTTCGCACCGGTGGATGCTCCGGCTGCCAGCTCTCCGGCGCGTGCACCGTGTGCCGGCCGCTGGCCAAGCACTACCAGGAGGCGAAGGCACCACTCGCAAGTTACTGCCAGCACGGGATCAAGAAAGCAGGGTGACATGACCGCTGTAGCTGTCGAATTCTCCCCGAGGCGTCCGTTCCCGGACGACGGCCCGGCCCAGCGCCTGCCGTACCTCACGCGGCCGATCGCGGCCCCGACCCCGCCCGTCACCGAGATCATCGCCGTCGGCGACCTGGACGAGGTCATGGACAGCGTGAAGTGCTCGTGCAACGCGGGCGACGACAACCCCCACTGAACCACCTGCTGATCGCACCTGATCAGTAACGCTCAGGCCCCGGCGCTCTCCGCGTCGGGGCCTGAGCCGTGCGGGGCTGGCGAGTAGGGTGCGGGTATGGATCTGCGCTGGGACTTGCTGCGCCCCGTGATGTGCGTCCCATATTTTCCGACGCTCGGGCCGCTCCACCCCGAAGCTGTTTCCGCTGAACTTCTGGCCGACGTGTTCGCCGTCGCTGGCACCGGAGAATTCCTGCCACACGACAAGGACCGGCGGTGGTCCGACCACAAGGACGAGCATGTCCTGGTGGATGCCGTCGTTCAGGACCAGGCCCGCACGCTGATCCCCACCATCAGCGGTCGCGGCATTCTGCGCGTTCATCTCTACGGCGCCCGCGAGCACCGGCAGGAGGCCGAGGAGTTGGCCGCCAAGCTCGCCGCCGGGCGCGACGCGCCTAAAGCCCGTGTGGTGTGGTTCCAGGACGCCGCCGACCCAGTGGCCGCCACTACCCGCGTACAGCTGCGTACCTTCGACCAGGCCGCACCAGCCGTCGACGGGATCGAGGACCTCGGCCAACAGCCGGAAGCCATCCGGACCACCTTCCCCGAGTTCGCCGAGAAGCTGGCCGGCGAGGGCTTCGTGTTCCTGCACTCCCGAATCGACAGCGTCGGCCCCGTGCTGGTCGCTGTCCAGGACGAGCGCGTAGTAGGCGCAATCGGCCCCATGGAGACCATGGCCGACCCCATCGGCAGGCGACGACTCCTCCCGCAGTACTTCGGTGTTCTGCCGGAATACCGCAGCCTCGGCCTCGGGCGGCTCCTGTGGCGCGCGGCGATGCACTGGGGCAAGGCGCACGGCGCCGACTACCAGCTCTTGCAGACAGCTGCCGGAGGCGCATCCGACCGGCTGTGCCAGAGCGAGGGCCTGGCCGACCTCGGATTCGTCTGCACCACCACCGTCTGACGAGACCCTCACGACGGCCGAGGAGCCGCTGGAGAAGTTGCAGGTTGCCTCCGTCCGAGCAGAACAGTCGGGTCTCACCCTGCCTTGACGCTGCAGCGCAAAACCGGAAGGCGCTCGAAGCCGTCCTCTTTGATGAGACCGCAGACGTCCAGGTCCCCGCTGCAGTTCGAGGATGACGCTGAAGAGGCCAAGTGAGTGGCGGTCGCCGAAGGTGTGGCGATCACGTGGGCGATCGGACCGCCGGGAACGACGTTTCCGTAGGTTGCTGCTCGTAAAGAGACTGTTCCCGGCGTACAGGCCGACTCTTCCGCCCGCTCCCCGCCCCTTCGAGGGGCCCGCCTCCTGGGCGGGAACGCCCCGCGACTACGCGGGATGCGCGCCCACGGCGTCGCGGATCTGCTCGCCGAGGCCGCCGTTGACCCGGGCGCAGTTGGCGCAGCAGAAGAACATCCCGGCCACTTCGACGCCGTGGCCCACGATCCGGACGTTGCAGTGCTCGCAGCGCGGCGCGAGCTTCTCCATCGCGCACTCGAAGCTGTCGAACGTGTAGGTGTCGCCGGTGACCGTCTTGATCTCGAAGGCCAGCCAGTAGTCGTTGCCGCAGGTCACGCAGATGGCCATGGCGGCCGTCTCCTTCCGGTGGGGCCGTCCCCGGCGGGGCGGCTGTTCCCAGTGTCGAAGGCCCGGTCGGTGGCGGCCACCCGGCGGGACTGTCGGGCGGACGGCGGGAGTCCCAGGAAGGGCTCTAGCGTTCGGCGAGCTCCGTCAGGGCCTGGACGGCGCGTTCCGCGTCGTCGGCGGCGACGAACAGGTGGTCGTGGTGGAAGCCGGCCACCACGTTGCAGCTGATCCCGTCCTCGGCGAGCCGCCCGGCCACGGCCGCGGTCAGGCCGACGGCCTCCAGGGCCGAGTGGATCTGCAGGGTGATCCAGGCCGCCACGTACTCGTAGCGCAGCCCGAGCGCGTCCGCCTCCTCCTGGGTGACCACCACCGTCACCCCCTCGGGCTCGGCGACGGTCACCACCGGCCGCATGCCTGCGGGCACCTTCGCGGGGAGCGTGCAGTAGACGTACCGCCCCGGGTTGAGCTGCGGGCGCATTCCGCGCAGCAGCGTCGCAAGATCTCGTTCTCCGGCCATGCCCGCCACCGTAGCGGCTGGGTGGTGGACGCGCCCGGGGCGTGGCGGCCGTGTCGGGAACGGCGCAAGGGGCTGTCGGGGAATCGTCGGGGGAACTGTCGGCGGGCTATCGGCCAGTCGTTGACGAGCGACAGTCACCGATATATCGTCGAACTATCGAGACAGTAACTCGACTGTTTCGGCGAACCAGGAGGTGGGCGCCATGCGCTCAGGAATGCGATTTCGTGGAGAGGGCCCGCGCGGCGGCGGTCGCCGGCGTGGGCCGGGGCCCGAGTTCCGGGAGATGCCCGGGGAGGGCTTCGAAGGCCGGGAGGCGTTCGGCGGGTTCGGTCCGCCGTTCGGCGGCGGCGGCCCCGGGCGGCCGATGGGCGGCCCCTTCGGGCACGGCTTCGGCGGACACGGCGGCCGGCGGGGCGGCCCGCACGGGCGGCGTGGCGGCCGGGCGCGACGCGGCGACGTCCGCGCCTCGCTGCTCGCGCTGCTCAAGGAACGGCCGATGCACGGCTACGAGATGATCGCCGAGATCACCGAGCGGACCGGCGGGGCCTGGCGGCCCAGCCCGGGCTCGATCTACCCCAACCTCCAGCTGCTGGAGGAGGAGGGCCTGATCACCGCCGAGGAGGTCGGCGGCAAGCGGCTGGTCTCGCTCACCGATTCGGGCCGGGCCGTGGCCGAGGCCGGACCGGCGGAGCCGTGGGCGGAAGCCGGCCGGGAGGTCGACTGGGAGGCCGTCCAGGAGGTCGGCCAGGCGCTCGCCGCGGTCGACCAGGCGGTCCAGCAGGTCATGCGGACCGGCACCGAGGCGCAGCGCGCCAAGGGCCTCGCCGTACTGACCGAGGCCCGCAAGAAGCTGTACCTCATCCTCGCCGAGGATGACTGACCGGCGCGGGGGGAACCGGGCCGGCGTGACGGGCGGTGCCGCTGCTCACGGGCGGACCACGAGCTGCCTACGGGCGGACCACGAACAGGGCCACGCAGACCAGCAGCAGCACCGCCCAACCGAACCAGAGCCAGCCGTTGGGCCCGATCGTCACCGTGTAGAGGCTCACCGCCAGCAGCAGCACCCCGGTGACCCCGGCGACCTGCCGGTTGTGGTGCGCGACCGCCGCCCGGGAGTCACTGCGCGGGTGTCGTACCGTCCTGGCCATGCCGACCTCCCGGGAAGGCGATGGGGAGCGGGCGGCCCGCCGGCCGGAGGCTCCGTCAGCCGGAAGCCTTGGCGGAGGCCGCCTCGTCGTACTCGTAACGCCAGAACCAGCTCAGGCCCCGAACCTGCTTGGCCCGGACGTACACCAGTGTGCGCGCGGCGACCCCACCGTGCGCGGGGACCGGGACCTTGTACTTCTTGGGCACGCCGAGCATCGGCCCCAGCGGGATCGGGAGGATCTTCCCGTCCAGGGGGCCGCCGACGAATGCGGTGTCCGCGCTCTTCACCCCTCCAGGGTCTCACCTCCGCGCGGGTGACCGGGGTCCCCCCGAGGTGACCGGGAACACCCCGGTGGGAGGGGGAACGGGAGGCCTCGTGAGGGCGGAGTGCCGGGAGTGTGCCCGGGGTGCGTGCGGGAGTGTGACCGGAGAGGCACCGCCCCCGGTCATCCGGAGGGCCCGCGCACCCCTATCCTTTCCTGTACGCCCTCGGGGTTCACCCGGGTCAGCGGGCCCCGTACGGGCCGGGCGAGGCGCGAATCCGCGTGCTCTCCGGCCGATCCGGCGCGGACAGCGTGCTGCCGCGACTTCGTACCGTGACCCGGGCGTCGGCCGTCCGGTGACCCCGGGCCGCGGTCGACAGGGCGCGGACGGCAAGGTCGAGCACCCCCGGGAAGCAGCGGGGGGCGCCGTGCGTTGCGTCGAGTGGTACGTCGAACGCTGTGCCGCACCAGGCACGGCAGTTGCGCGGAAGGGGCCCGATGGAAGCCGGCGGCAGGTGGACGACCTGGTGGCAGAAGCGTGAGCGTCAGCGGGCTCGGGCGGGGGACCCGGACGGCCCGGCCGTAGGACTCGATCAACTGCTCGGCGCGGCACGCGCCGGATTCCCGCTCGCCCCGGCCGCCCACCCGGCCGGCTACCGCTGTTCCTGTGACCGGGTGGCCTGTCCGGCCCCGGCCCAGCACCCGGTCTCCTTCGCCTGGCAGACCCAGGCCACCACCGACCCCGAACAGCTCTCCCGCTGGCTCGCCCGCGACCCGCAGGCCAACTTCATCACCGCCACCGGCCGGGTGCACGACGTCCTGGACGTCCCGGCCGAGGCCGGACGGCTGGCGCTGGAACGACTCACCGCGGCGGGCGTCGAAGGCCCGGTCGCCGCCGTCGGCGAGGACCGCTACCTGTTCTTCACCGCCACCCGCGGCACCCCGCAGGACGAGGACGAGTGGTGGCCGAGCGCGCTCGACTCCACCCCGGACACCATGTCCGAACACCCCGGCCTGCGCTGGCACTGCCGCGGCTCGTACACCCTGCTCCCGCCGGCCGCACTGCCGGACGGCTCCCAGGTGCGGTGGCTGCGCGGGCCCGAGCAGCCACTGCCGGACCCGCTGCGCGTCCTGGACGTGCTGACCGACGCCTGCACCGAGGTGGGCGCCGTCGCCGAGGAGCAGTGGCTCATCGGCTGACGGGCGCTGTGACTCGCCCGCTCGCCTCCGGGGCGCTCTGACCCGGTGCCGACGGTCGGCGCTCCAAGACCCCTCGTTCCTCGGGGCCTCTTCGCTTCTTCCTTTCGGCGCCGGCGCGCCCCTTCGGCTCGGGGCGGGGGCTCGCCCGCTCGCCTCCGGGGCGCTCTGACCCGGTGCCGACGGTCGGCGCTCCAAGACCCCTCGTTCGTCGGGGCCTCTTCGCTTCTTCCTTTCGGCGCCGGCGCGCCCCTTCGGCTCGGGGC
The DNA here is from genome assembly GCF_055576085.1 of Kitasatospora sp. NPDC033851. NCBI lineage: Bacteria > Bacillati > Actinomycetota > Actinomycetes > Kitasatosporales > Streptomycetaceae > Kitasatospora > Kitasatospora sp. NPDC033851. The sequence goes on from NZ_JBVIRL010000008.1 coordinate 275,486, forward strand.
GGGGGCTCGCCCGCTCGCCTCCGGGCCGAAGGGGCTCGGGGCGGCTGCCCCGACGCGGGGTCACGGCAGGGTGAGGATCTCCGCGCCGTCCGCCGTGACCACCAGGGTGTGCTCGAACTGGGCGGTCCGCTTGCGGTCCTTGGTGACGACCGTCCAGCCGTCCGGCCACATCTCGTAGTCGTAGGTGCCCAGGGTCAGCATCGGCTCGATGGTGAAGGTCATGCCCGGCTTGATCACCTCGGTGGCCCGCTCGCTGTCGTAGTGCGGGATGATCAGGCCGGAGTGGAACGACGTGTTGATGCCGTGTCCGGTGAAGTCCCGCACCACGCCGTAGTCGAAGCGCTTGGCGTAGGACTCGATGACCCGGCCGATGACGTTGATCTGACGGCCCGGCTTGACCGCCTTGATCGCCCGGTTGAGGGATTCCCGGGTGCGCTCGACCAGCAGCCGGGACTCCTCGTCCACGTCGCCGACCAGGTAGGTGGCGTTGAGGTCGCCGTGCACCCCGTGGATGTACGCGGTGGCGTCGATGTTGATGATGTCGCCGTCCTGCAGCACGGTCGAGTCCGGGATGCCGTGGCAGATCACCTCGTTGATCGAGGTGCACACCGACTTGGGGAAGCCCCGGTAGCCGAGGTCGGACGGGTAGGCGCCGTGGTCGCACATGTACGCGTGGGCGACGGCGTCCAGCGCGTCCGTGGTGACGCCGGGGGCGATCAGCTTGGCCGCCTCCTCCATCGCCCGGGCCGCGATCCCGCCCGCGATCCGCATCTTCTCGATCGTCTCGGCGGTCTGCACCTCGGGCCCGGTGTACGGCGTCGGGGCGGGCCGCCCGACGTACTCGGGGCGCGCGATGTGTGCCGGGACCTTGCGGGTGGGGGACTGGATGCCGGGTACGAGAGCCATGGCCGCGAGTCTAGTCGCCGGGCCCCGGCCGGACGGGCGGTGTGCGGAGCCCCCCGGGCCGGGGAATGATCGGTATCGACCCCAGCTGTGAACGCCGACCGACTGAACGGGAGAACACCATGCCCCTCGGATTCCACCGCAAGCCGACCGGGAAGCCCGGCGAGTGGTTCTACTGCATCAAGCACGCCAAGGTCGAGGAGGGCCCGGAGTGCCCGGCCAAGGACCGCCTGGGGCCGTACGACAGCCCTGCGGAGGCCGCTCAGGCGCTGCAGATCGCGGACGAGCGCAACCGGGAGTGGCGCAACGACCCGCGGTGGACCGACAAGCCGAAGGACGGGGCCGAGTAGGCCGACACCGGGCAGGTCGGTGCCGGGTGACCGACGCCGGGCAGGTCAGCGCGGCTCGGGGGCGGTGAAGTACTCCTCGTCCACGCTCAGCACGACGAGGCGCCGCCCGCCCGCGAGCGCCTGGGCGGCGGCCTGGTCCACGGGCATCGCGGGCCTGGACTCCCGGTCGGCCCAGGCCTTCGTGGCGGCGTTCGGCGCGGAGAGCGTCCAGGGGAAGCCCACACCCGGGGTCGGGGGGCCGCCCGCGTCCTTCCGTTCGTCGAAGGCCAGGCTCACCCCGAGCAGGTCGTGCTCGCCGTCGCTGCGCGGGAAGCCGTACCAGAGTCCCTCGCCCGGCCGGGGCGAGGCGTTGGAGTCGACGGTCAGGGCGCCCTGGGCGGTCATCGCCTGCTCCCAGCGCGATCGGGCCTGCTGCGGATCGCCGCTCACCGCGAGGTACTTGACCACCTGTCGACGGCACTTCGGGGCCGGCCAGTGCGCCCCGAACCCGTCCGACCGGCTGGGATCGACCCCGCAGCCGTCCTGGACGCCCTCGCCGATCACCTGGGCGCCGGAGAGCGCCGGGAGCAGCGTGGCCAGCCGCCGGTCGATCTCGGCGGTGAGGGCCTGGTCGGCGGCGGCCACCTCGGAGGAGGCGGCCAGGGCCGCGACGTCCGGCACCGGCGAGTCGAGCGTGGTGCCGACCGCGGGACGGGCCTGGTCCGCCACCTTGTTTCCTCGCGACAGCGCCCAGCCGAGCGAGCCGACCACGGAGGTCACGACGACCACCACTGCCGCCCACTGCTTCCAGCCCCCGGTCTTCATGCCCGGCAGTCTAGGGCGCGGCCGTCGCCCGCGTGGCTGCCGAGCTCCAAGCACCTGAACACCGTCCCCGCCGCCGGATTCGGCGACGGGCCTACCAGCGGCTGATCGTGGGGGCCGCGGTGAGTCGGGCGGCCAGGTCGGCGAGGCGGTCGAGGGTGGTGCGGCGGCCGGAGGGCTGTGCGGCGGCGGTGCTGACCAGGTGTTGGGCGAGGTCGAAGGGTTCCTCGGCGGCGGTGCCGACGGCCAGTCGCTCGTGGGCGAGCCCGTCGAGGTCGCTCGGGGTGGTGGGGGCGGCGCCGTCGACGGCGAGGACGGTCGCGCCGTGCCGTCGGGCGTCGTGCACCCGCTCCAGCAGCGGGGTGCCGGCCGCCTTCGGGGCGACCACCAGGACGGTGGCGCCGCGTCCGGCGTCGGTGAGCCGCCGCAGGCCGTGCGCGAGGTGGGGTGGGGCGCCGGCCGGTGGGCGGTGCCGCAGCAGGGTGGGTGCCAGCCGGGGGACGGCCGACCAGGCCGCCTCGTCCTCGAGGTGGGCGGCCAGGTGCCAGGGCTCGTACGCCTCGGTGCCGACGAGCAGCAGCCCGCCGGCCCCGCGCCGTTCCACCGAGTGCCGCAGTGACGCGGCGAAGTCCCCGACCGTCTCCCACCAGCCCGTGCCGGACAGCCGTTCACGGAGTGCCGAAACTCTCACCGCGTCCATGCGGGCCAGGATGTCGCGCCGGGCCGGGGATTTGGCAGGATCGGCCCATGACTTCCCTCGATTCAGCGACAAACCCGGCCCATGAGCTGCCGGACGTCTCGCAGCTGGTGGTCGGTGTCCTCGGCGGCACCGGTGACCAGGGGCGTGGTTTGGCCCTGCGGCTGGCCAAGGCCGGCCAGCAGGTGATCATCGGTTCCCGGGACGCCACCCGGGCCGAGGCCTCGGCCGCCGAGCTGGGCCTCGGCGTGCGCGGTGCCGACAACGCCACCGTCGCCCGGGAGAGCGACGTGGTGATCATCGCGGTTCCGTGGGACGGCCACGCCGCGACGCTGACCGCGCTGCGCGAGGACCTGTCCGGCAAGATCGTCGTCGACTGCGTGAACCCGCTCGGCTTCGACAAGCAGGGCGCGTACGCGCTGAAGCCGGAGGAGGGCAGCGCCGCCCAGCAGGCCGCTGCGCTGCTGCCGGACTCCCGGGTCACCGCCGCCTTCCACCACCTCTCGGCGGTGCTGCTGCAGGACGAGTCGGTGGAGTCGATCGACACCGACGTCATGGTGCTGGGCGAGGACCGGGCCGCCACCGACATCGTGCGCGCCCTGGCCGCCCGGATCCCCGGCATGCGCGGCATCTACGCGGGCCGGCTGCGCAACGCCCACCAGGTCGAGGCGCTGGTGGCCAACCTGATCTCGGTCAACCGCCGCTACAAGGCCCACGCGGGCCTGCGGATCACCGACGTGTGACCGATGGACGCCGTGTCGACCTCACCCCTGGACCCGCTCCGGAGGTGAGGTCGGCGACAATGGGTGGCGGCCGCAACCCGGCCCGGCCGCACCCGTTTCGTCGGCCGCACCCGTTCTAGGAGCCTTCCGCCATGCCCCGCACGTCCCTGCTCGCCCTGATCGTCGTCGTCCTCGCGCTGGCGGCCGCCGTCTTCTCGCTGACCCAGGGCCTGTGGCTGGGCCTGATCTGGGTGCCGCTGGCCGGCGTGGCCAGCAACGTGCTGTGGCTGAACCGCCGCCGGGCGAAGATCGCCGAGGCCGCCGCCTCGGCCGCCGAGCGGGGCTAGCAGGAGCTGGCTCCGGGCTGGTTCGGGCTGGTTCCGGGCTAGTTCTTCCAGAAGCTGAACAGGTACCGGCCGAGCGTCGCGTAGTCCTGGTCCACGCCGAAGAGGTTCATCAGGTCGTGGACGATCCCGAAGAAGAACGAGTTCACCGAGGGCTGCCACAGCAGCGCGAAGATCGCGAGCATCCCGTACGGCGCGAACGGCTCGACGGCGCGTCGCGTCTTGTACGACAGCCAGGGCTCGACGATGCCGTATCCGTCCAGGCCGGGCACCGGCAGCAGGTTCAGCACCGCCGCGCTGAGCTGGAGGAAGCCGAGGAAGCCGAGCGCGCCGGAGAACGGCGAGATGGTCAGCTCGTAGCCGTTCCAGAACGCGTGCACCGTCGGGTCGTCCAGCCAGCCCGCGCCGATCGGGATCAGCAGCGCCCCCGCGATCACCAGGTTGACCAGCGGCCCGGCCGCCGAGATCAGGCTGTGCTTGAGCCGGCCCTGGATGCGGTGCCGCTCGATCCACACCGAGCCGCCGGGCAGGCCGATGCCGCCGAGGATCACGAAGACGATCGGCAGCACGAAGCTGAGCAGCACGTTGGCGTACTTCAGCGGGTTGAGCGTGAGGTAGCCCTTGGCGCCGACGGTGATGTCGCCGCCGTGCAGCGCGGTGCGCGCGTGGGCGTACTCGTGCAGGCAGAGCGAGACCATCCAGCCCGCGACCACGAACAGGAACACCCCGAACGAGGCGTTGCCGTAGCCCGAGTACACCGCCCAGCCGGAGGTGCCGAATATGGCGAGGAGTACCCAGAACACCGGGCTGATCCGGCGGTCCTCGCTGCGGGAGCGCGGCGTGGCGGCGAAGGTCATGGTGTGGATGCTCCGTGGGCAGGGGGAGGGCGGGATACGGGCCGGGGTCGATCATGCCGGGCGGGCCGGTGACCGGACAAGCCGCTCCGGGTGAACGTCCGAACACCCGGCCGCGTTCCGTCGCGGGCAGGGGACGCCGGGCAGCGGGCATGGGGCAGCGGGCAGGGGGCGCCGGGGCCGCCAGCACAATTGTGCGGCTGTACCCCCGCCGATCGACCAGAATGGTCCGGTGCACTACGGCATCCTCGGGACGACCACGGCCCACCACGACGACGGAACCCCGGTGCCGCTCGGCGGCGCCCGGCTCCGGGCGCTGCTCACCGCACTGGCCCTGCGGCAGGGCCGCCCGGTGCCGGCCGACCTGTTGGTGGACGAGGTGTGGGACGCCGACCCGCCGCAGGACTCCTCCGCCGCGCTGCAGACCCTGGTCGGCCGGCTGCGCCGCACCATCGGCCGGGACGAGATCGGCTCCGGCCCGGCCGGGTACTGGCTGACCGGCCCCGGCACCGACCTCGCCGACTTCCAGCGGCTGAGCGCCGAGGGCCGCCGCGCCCTGGACGCCGGGGACCACGCGGCCGCCGCCGAGCGGCTGCGCGCCGCCCTGGCGCTGTGGCGCGGCCACGCCCTCGCCGACCTGCCGGACCGCACCGGGCCGGCCGCCCGGCTGGAGGCCCAGCGCGAGGAGGCCCGCCGGCACCGGATCACCGCCGATCTCGGGCTCGGCCGGGCCGCCGACCTGGTCGCCGAACTCGCCGAGCTGTGCGAGCGGCAGCCGCTGGACGAACCACTGCAGCTGTTGATGATCCGGGCGCTGCGCGAGAGCGGCCGGACGGCCGACGCGCTGCGCCACTACGAGCGGACCAGGCGCGCCCTGGCCGACGAGCTCGGCGTCGACCCGGGCCGACAACTCCAGTCCGTGTACGCCGAGTTGCTCGCCCCCGCCGCGGAGAAGGAATCGACGCCGGCGCCGGAGCCGACCAGGGCCGCCGCGACGCCCCAACCTCCGCGCGCCGGCGGCAACCTGCGCAGCCGGCTGACCAGCTTCGTCGGCCGGGAGGCGGATCTCGCCGCGCTGCGCGACCTGCTGACGGAGCGTCGGCTGGTGACGCTGACCGGCCCCGGCGGCTCCGGCAAGACCAGTCTCTCGGTCGAGGCCGGTCGGGCCGAACAGTCCGCCGGGGCCTGGCCGGACGGCGTCTGGGTGGCCGAACTCGCCCCGCTGGAGAGCCCGGACGCGGTGCCCGCCGCCGTGGTCTCCGCGCTCGGCCTGCGCGAGATCGTGCTGCACAGCACCAGCATGGTCGCCGAGGTGATCGAGAAGCGGGTCGAGAACCCGGTGCGCCGGCTGGTCGAGCACTGCGGCCACCGCCGGATGCTGCTCGTCCTGGACAACTGCGAGCACCTGATCCAGGCCGCCGCCGACCTCGCCGACGTGCTGCTCGCCGAGTGCCCCGGGCTGACCGTGCTCGCCACCAGCCGCGAGCCGCTCGGCGTGCCCGGCGAGACGGTGCTGCCGGTCGAGCCGCTGCCCGACCCGGTCGCGCTGCGGCTGTTCGCCGAGCGCGCCGCCACCGCCCGTCCCGGCTTCGACCCGCAGGGCGACCCGGCGGCCTGCGCCGAGATCTGCCGCCGACTGGACGGGCTGCCGCTGGCCATCGAGCTGGCCGCCGCCCGGCTGCGGGTGATGACGGCCCGCCAGATAGCCGACCGGCTGGACGGCCGGTTCGCGCTGCTCACCGCGGGCAGCCGCACCCTGCTGCCGCGCCAGCAGACCCTGCGCGCGGTGGTCGACTGGAGCTGGGACCTGCTGGGCAAGCGGGAGCGCGCGGTGCTGCGCCGGCTCTCGGTGTTCTCCGGCGGCTGGCAGCTGGAGGACGCCGAGGCGGTCTGCGCCGACGGCCTCGACGTGGCCCCCGGGGAGGTCGCCGACCTGCTGTTGTCGCTGGTCGACAAGTCGCTGCTGGTCGCCGACCTGGACGGCGCCAGCCTGCCGCGCTACCGGATGCTGGAGACCATCCACGAGTACGCGGACGAGCGGCTCGCCGGGTCCGCCGCCGAGCGCGCCGCCACCGAGGCCCGCCACCTGGCGCACTTCCGTGCCCTGGTCGCGGAGGCCGACCGGTACATCCACGGCCCCCAGCAGCTGCACTGGCTGACGGTGCTGGATCGCGAGCAGGACAACATCCGGGCCGTGCTGCGCCGCGCGGTCGACCTGCGGGACGAGGAGCAGGCGCTGGTCCTGTGCCTCGGCATGAGCTGGTACTGGTCGCTGCGCGGCTACAGCATGGAGGCCCGTAACTGGTACAACGCGGTCGCCGCCCTGGGACCGGACCCGCTCGCTCCGGACGTCCCGCCGCCGGTGCCGCTGGAGCGCGGCGTGCTCGCGTACGGCGTGCCGATGCCCGACGGCGTGGTGGAGGAGGCCCGTCGGCTGCTCGCGATGTACCAGCTGATCGGGCTGTTCGAGGGGAACCTGGACGTGATCGGCGACCAGGACGCGGCCGCCGTCGCCCAGGGGCTGCTGGACGTCTACACCCCGGAGCTGCCGCAGGGCTACCGGTTCCCGGCGCTGATGCGAGTGTTCGGCGCCTTCCTGTCCGGCCGGCCGGAACTGATGAAGGACCTGCTGGACGACGCCGTGCGCGGCTGCGAACAGTACGGCGGGTCGAGCGACCTGGCGTTCATCCTGCAGGTCCGGGCCCGGATGCTGAACGACTGGCCGAGCGGTGCGGATCAGAGCGTCGCGGACGGCGAGCGCTCGCTGGAGCTGTACGAGCGGGCCGGCAACCTCTGGGGGGTCTCCCAGGCGCTGGCCGCCCACGGCGAGAGCCTGGCCAACCGGGGCGAGTCCGAGGCCGCCGCGGCCGCGTACGCGCGGGCGATCGAGCTGGCCGAGGAGCTGGGGGCGCCGCAGGAGATCCCGATCCTGCAGGTGCACCTCGGCACCGCCCTGCTGGAGTACGACATGGAGCGCGGCGAGCGGGTGATCCGGGAGGCGCTGGCCTCCATCGTCTCCCCGGGCACCGACCAGTCCACCACCGGCGCCCTGATGTTCGGCCACCTGACGCTCAGCGGCATCCACGCCCAGCGCGGCGAGTACGGGCCGGCCCTGGCCGAGCTGGACAGGCTCGAGGTGGTCAACGTGGGCGGCTTCGCGCCGAGCGTCGTGGCCGGGCTGTTGACCAGCGCCCGGGGCTGGATCACGGCCCGGGCCGGCGACCCGGACCGGGGCCTCGCCATGCTGCGCGAGGGCCGGCGGCTGCTGCGCTCGCTCACGGCCGCGAGCGGCTTCGCCGAGCACATGACGGTGATGGTGGTTCCCGCCGTCATCGCGGTGCTGTGCACCTTCGCCGAGCGCGACGGGGACCTGGCGCGGGCCGAGGTGGCGGCCGTGCTGACCGGTGCGTACGGCGGGCTGCACGGCCCGAAGGGCGGCTACCTCGACCGGGTCGAGCGTGAGCGTTCCGTCGGCATCCTGCGGGAGCTGCTCGGCACCGAGGCGTTCGAGGAGGCCCGCGCCCGCGGTGACGAGATGACCCAGCAGCAGACCCACGAGCTGCTGGAGGAGTTGATCGGCGAGCAGTCGGGCGAGCTGGGGGACGAGCAGTCGGGCTAGCGGCGGGCGAGCGGCCGGGCGAGCGGTGAGGGCCCGGCCGGCCGGTGACCGTCCCCTGGTCACCGGCCCGCCGGGCCCGGACGACGGCCGGCGCCTGTCCCGGGCAGCCGGCCGCCCTGCCCGCCGCCCCTCCTTCCGCGGAGGGCCGGCGGAGGCCTTTTCCTCGAAGAGGGTCAGGTCCGCTTGCGGAACCGGGCCACCGCGAGCGGGGCGAAGACCGCGGTGATGGCGGCGGACCAGATCATCACGATCATCACCGGGTGGGCCACCGGGCCCTGGCCGTTGAGCAGCGCCCGGGAGGCGTCGGCCAGTGCGGACAGCGGGTTGACCTTGGTGAAGGACTGCAGCCAGCCCGGCATGGTGCTGGTCGGGGCGAAGATCGAGCTGCCGAACTGCATCGGCATCAGGACCAGCATGGACACGCCCTGGACGGCCTGGGCGCTGCGCAGCGCCATGCCCAGCAGCATCGATATCCAGACGATCGACATGCCGAACACCAGGGCCAGGCCGATCGTGGCCAGTACCTCCAGGAGGCCGGTCTTCACCTCGAAGCCGATGCACATCGAGAAGCCGATCAGGATCGCGAAGGAGAGCAGCCCGCGGAGGGTCTCGGCGGCGATCTTGGAGAGCAGGACGGAGGCCCGGCCGATCGGCAGGGTCCGGAAGCGGTCCATCACGCCGGTCTGGAAGTCGCTGTTGAGGCCGGTGCCGACGGCCATCGCAAGGGTGAGGCCGGTCTGCCCGAGCAGGCCGGGGACCAGGTACTGCCGGTAGGTTTCCTGGTCGCCGGCCATCGCCCCGCCGAAGACGTAGACGAACAGCACGGTGAAGATCACCGGCATCAGCACGGCGTCGAACATCGACTCCGGGTCGGCCTTGATCCGCATCAGGTTGCGCCGGGTCAGCGCGCCGACGTGGCGCAGCGTCCCGGACAGGCCGATCCGGGAGTCCTCGACCCGGGCGGGGGCGAGCGTGGCGGTGGTCATGCGACGGGCTCCTTGGCGAGGCTGGGGGCGGGTGCCGCGTCGGCGGGCTTGCCGGTGATGGCGAGGAAGACCTCGTCGAGGCTGGGCACCTTGGTGTCGATGCCGGCGATCGCGAAGCCGCGGCCGCCGAGCACGCCGATCACCGCGGTCAGCTGCTCGTCGCCGGTGATCGGCACCGCGAGCAGGCCGGTGTCGGCGGAGTAGGTGGCGGTGCTGACGCCGTTGTCGCGCAGGCAGCGGGCCATCTCGGGCAGATCGGCCGGGTCGGCCGGGCGGACCTGGAGGGTCTGGCCGCCGACCTTGGCCTTGAGTTCGGACACCAGGCCGTTGGCGATGACCCTGCCGCGGTCGATGACGGTCAGCTCGTTCGCGAGCTGCTCCGCCTCCTCCATGTACTGGGTGGTCAGCAGCACGGTGGTGCCCTCGGCGACCATCCGCTGCACCTCGTCCCAGACCTCGTTGCGGGTGCGCGGGTCCAGGCCGGTGGTGGGCTCGTCCAGGTAGAGCACCCGGGGGCGGCCGATCATGCTGGCGGCCAGGTCGAGGCGGCGGCGCATGCCGCCGGAGTAGGTCTTGGCGGTCCGCTTGGCGGCCTCGGTGAGCGAGAACCGCTCCAGCAGCTCGTTCGCGCGGGTCCTGGCCTCACGGCGGGAGAGGTCGAGCAGCCGGCCGATCAGGTAGAGGTTCTCGTACCCGGAGAGGAGCTCGTCGACGGAGGCGTACTGGCCGGTGAGGCCGATCGTGCGGCGCAGCTGCTTGGGCTGGCGCAGGACGTCGTAGCCGCCGACGTGGGCGGTGCCGGCGTCCGGCTTGATCAGGGTGGAGAGGACCCGGACCAGGGTGGTCTTGCCCGCGCCGTTGGGGCCGAGCACGCCGAGGACGGTGCCCTCCCGCACGGTGAGGTCGACCCCGTCGAGGGCCTTGGTGGTGCCGTACTGCTTGACGATGCCGCGGACCTCGACGGCGTTGCCGGCGGCGGCTCCCCGGTCGTTCGGGGCGGTGGCGATTCGTGTCATGCCACCAGGTTGTCCGCCCCGGCTGTCAGCCCCCTGTCAGCGCGGCGGCGGCCGCGGCGGTCCGCTGCCAGGCGGCTGTCACGCCGCTGTCAGCGCCGTCCGGGCATGACAGCGGCCCCGCTCCGAGCCCTTCGGTTCGGAGCAGGGCCGGACGCTTCGGTTCGGAGCGGGGCCGAACGGCCGGTCAGTGGAAGCTGTGCTCCTCCGCGGGGAAGGCACCGCCGCGGACGTCCTCGTCGAAGGCCCGGGCGGCGTCGCCCAGGACGGCCCGCAGGTTGGCGTACTGCTTGACGAACTTCGGCACCCGGCCGGCCGTCATGCCGGCCATGTCGGTCCAGACCAGCACCTGGGCGTCGGTGCCGGGGCCGCCGCCGATGCCGACGGTCGGGATCGCGAGCTGCTCGGTGACCTGGGCGGCCAGTTCGGCCGGCACGGCCTCCAGCACCACCGAGAAGGCGCCCGCCTGCTGGACCGCCTTGGCGTCGCGCAGCAGCTGGTGCGCCGCCTCGTCGCCGCGGCCCTGGACCGGGTAGCCGCCGAAGGCGTGCACGGACTGCGGGGTGAGGCCGATGTGCGCCATCACCGGGATGCCGGCCTCGACCAGCAGCTCGATCGAGCGGGCGCTGCGCTCGCCGCCCTCCAGCTTGACCGCGCCGACCCCGGCCTCCTTCATCAGCCGGGCCGCGTTGTGCATGGCCTGCGCGGGGGACTCCTGGTACGAGCCGAACGGCAGGTCGGCGACGATCATCGACCGCTTGGTGCCGCGGACGACGGCGGCGGAGAGCATCACCATCTGATCCATGGTCACCGGGACGGTGGTCTCGTAGCCGAGGTGGCAGTTGCCCGCCGAGTCGCCGACCAGCAGCACCGGGATGCCGGCCTCGTCGAACACGCCTGCGGTCAGGGCGTCGTAGGCGGTGAGCATCGACCACTTCTCGCCGCGCTGCTTGGCGGAGGCGAGGTCGCGGACGGTGATGCGGCGGCTGGTGACCCCGCCGTAGAGGGTGGCGGTCGACGCCTGGTTCTGGGCAGGCGAAGGCGAAGAAGCGTTCATGGAACGGACTCCTGAAGGGTTGTCGTCTCGTGGCGCCGTACGGCGTCCCCGGATCACCTCCATGCTTGCACGCCCCGGCGCGCGCGCAAAGAGGGGTGCGTTCGTCCCGGTGCGATCCGTGACACACCCGGGCCCGTCGCCTCGGACGGCGGCCTCGGACTTTGCCTCGTTTTTACGAAACGGGGTCGTCTCGTATCGTATTCCCCGCTACTCTGGTGCGGGGGGTTACGAGACGTTTCCGACTCGGAATTGCCCGCCAGTGCCACGCCAACACGGACGGGAAGACCAATGACCACCGCAGCCGCGCCACCCCGCGTGCCGGAAGCCATCCACCGTCGGCGCTGGGCGATCCTCTGCACCCTCGTGCTCGCCCTGCTCGTCGTCGTGCTCGACAACTCGATCCTCAACGTCGCGATGAAGACCATCGCGACCCCCGCTCCGGTCGGCCTCGGCGCCACCCAGAGCGACCTGGAATGGTCGATCAACTCCTACACCCTGGTGTTCGCCGGGCTGCTCTTCACCTCGGGACTGCTCGGCGACCGCTTCGGCCGCAAGCTCGCCCTGCTGGCCGGCATGGTGGTCTTCGGCATCGCCTCGCTGCTGTCCGCGATGGCCGGCTCGCCCGGTGAACTCATCGGCTTCCGCGGCCTGATGGGCGTCGGCGCCGCGCTCGCGATGCCCGCCACGCTGGCGATCATCATGAACGTCTTCGAACGCTCCGAGCAGCCCAAGGCGATCGGCATCTGGGCGGGCGCGGTCGGCCTGGCCATCGCCATCGGCCCGATCACCGGCGGCCTGCTGATCGAGCACTTCTGGTGGGGCTCGGTCTTCCTGATCAACGTCCCGATCGTGATCGTCGCGGTGATCGCGATGGTGATCCTGGTGCCCGAGTCCAAGGACCCCAACCCGGGCAAGCTCGACCCGGTCGGCGTGCTGCTGTCGATCATCGGCCTGGTCGCGCTGATCTACGGCATCATCAAGGGCGGCGAGCTGGCCGACTTCACCGCCGTCGAGGCCTGGGCACCGACCCTGACCGGTGTGGTCGCGCTGGTCGCCTTCGTCTGGTTCGAGCGCCGCACCGCGTTCCCCGCGCTGGACGTCTCCTGGTTCCGCAACAAGGTGTTCAGCGCCTCCGTGGTGGTCGTCGGCGTGATCTTCTTCGCGCTGATGGGCGTCTCCTTCTTCGGCGTCTTCTACATCCAGAGCGTGCGCGGCTACAGCGCGCTGCAGGCCGGTCTGCTGATGCTGCCGCTGGCCGTCGCCCAGCTGCTGTTCGCGCCGCGGGCCCGGCTGGTGGTCGACCGCTTCGGTGTCGCCGCCACCGCCGCGACCGGCATGGTGCTGGTCGCGCTCGGCTTCGTCGGCTACATCGTGCTGACCGCCACCACCCCGATCTGGGTGCTGATCGTGCTCGGCCTGGTGATGGGCGCCGGCATGGCGCACGTCATGCCGCCGGTCACCGTCGCGATCATGGGCTCGCTGCCCCGCGAGAAGGCCGGCGCCGGTTCGGCCGTCAACAACACCTTCCGTCAGGTCGGCGGCTCGCTGGGCGTCGCCGTGCTCGGCGCGGTGCTCTCCACCGTCTACCGCGACGGGATGTCCGACACGCTGAACCAGCTGCCCGAGAATCTGCGCGACAAGGCCGGCGAGTCGCTGGAGGCCACCCTGGCCATCGCCGACCGGATCCCCGGCGGCAAGGCCCTGATCGCCCCGGCGAACGACTCCTTCATCCACGCCATGCACGTGGTCGCCTCGCTCTCGGTGGGCATCTCGCTGGTCGGCGCGCTGGTCGCCTGGTTCCTGCTGCCGCGCCGCACCGCCGCCCCCGGCGCTCCGGCCGCCCCGGCCGGTCCGGCGGGCGAGCAGGCGGACGCGAGCCGGGAGACCGCGGCCGCGGAGGCCTGACCGGCGGCCGGGTCGCAGGACGGCTCGGGCCGCAGGACGGCTCGGGCCGGACCACGGCTCGGGCCGCAGGACAGCCGAGAGACAATGGCCCTGCCGACCGGTGCACCCGGTCGGCAGGGCCTCGGCCCGGCGGCGGGCCCCCGCCCGCCGTACGGACCGCCCATGACACGGACGGCGCCCGCGCGCCCCGGGGACAGCGAGGGAGAACAGCGGGGATGAAGACGGACACCCCGACCGCCGACACCGAGCAGGACTGCGCCGCCGACGCTGACGCCGACGCCGGCCAGGCCTGCGCCGCCGCACGCCGCGGCCGGCCGCGCAGCGAGGCCGCCGAACAGGCCATCTTCACCGCGGTGGTGGACCTCATGGCGAGCGGCACCACGATGTCCGAGCTCACCATCGAGGGCATCGCCACCGCCGCCGGCGTCGGCAAGGCCACCATCTACCGGCGCTGGCCCAACAAGGAGGCTCTGCTCGTCGACGTGGTCGGCAAGCTGGAGGCCCCGATGCCGGAGCCGAGCGGCGGCGGCGCGCGGGCCGACCTGATCGAGATGGTCGACTACATGCGCCGGCGCGGCCTCGCCAAGCGCACCCGCTGGGTGCTCAAGGCCGCCATGGGCCAGATGCAGAGCCTGCCCGAGCTGCACAACGTGTACCGCGAGCGGGTGGTCAAGCCGCGCCGTGACGCGGGGCTGGACCTGATCCGCCGCGCCATGGACGAGGGCGTGCTCCGCTCCGACCTCGACCTGGACCTGCTCGGCGACCTGCTGATGGGCCCGATCCTCTACCGCAGCATCCTGTGGGACGACTCCGACCTGGAGGACCCGGACCTGGCCCGCAAGATGGTCGACGCGCTGCTCCAGGGCCTCGCGCCGCGCTGACCCCGGGCCGTCGTCGAGCCGTCCTCCAGCAGCCGTCGGGCCGTCGTCGGGCCGCACCGCACCGCCACCGGAGCGTCCTGACGGGACGTGGCCTAACTCACCAAACCGGGCCACGCCGGAACCCGCTCCGGGAGCGTGACGTCTGTCCCGGCATAGGCTGAGCCGGGTATCCGATCGAACCGGCACCGGTCCGGTGCCGCGCCCGTCCCCACGGGCCGGATCCGGGCCGGCGGACGGCACGAGCGAACGGGAGCCACGGAATGGCGCAGGCGGACAGGACCGAACGGATCGCGGCCCCCGGAGGTGCCGACGACTCGGCCCCGGCGGTCCGGTTCGGCGGCCTCCTCGGCCTGCGGGACTGGGGCCGGGACGCCCGCGGCGCCACCACCTGGCGGCGCGGCCTGGTGGTCGCCGTCCTGGCCGGGCTCACCGCCGCGCTGCTCGCCTTCCACGCCGAGGTGCCCAACAGCGTCGGCAACCTCGGGAGCCTGCTGGAGACCTTCCTGCCCTGGCTGGGCCTGGCCGTCCCGGTGCTGCTGGTGCCCGCGCTGCTGCGCCGCTCCGCCACCGCGCTGCTCGCCCTGCTGCTGCCCGTCGTGCTCTGGGTCAACCTGTTCGGCGGCCTGCTGACCGACAAGAGCGGCGGCAAGGGCGACTGGACGGTGGTCAGCCACAACGTGGCCGCCGCCAACACCGACGTGCCGGGCACCATCCGGGGGCTGGTCGCCTCCGGCGCCCAGGTCGTCGCCCTGCAGGAACTGGCGGGCAGGGCGATGCGCTCGTACGAGACCGGGCTCGCCGAGGCCTACCCGTACCACACGGTGGAGGGCACGGTCGGGCTCTGGTCGAAGTACCCGATCAGCGGGGTCGCGCCGGTGGACCTCAAGATGGGCTGGACCAGGGCGTTCCGGGCCCAGGTCGGCACCCCGCAGGGCCCGGTCGCGGTGTACGTCGCGCACCTGCCCTCGGTGCGGCTGAAGGCCGAGGGCGGCTTCACCGTCAACCAGCGGGACGCCAGCGCGCAGGCGCTCGGCGACGCGATCGAGGCCGAGCCGCTCAAGAAGGTGCTGCTGCTCGGCGACCTCAACGGCACCATGAACGACCGCAGCCTGGCGCCGGTCACCTCGCAGATGCGCTCGGCCCAGGGCGCCGCCGGGGACGGCTTCGGCTTCAGCTGGCCGGCGTCCTTCCCGATGGCCCGGATCGACCAGATCATGAGCAAGGGCGGGCTCGAACCGGTCGACTCCCGCACCCTGCCCCGGGACGGCAGCGACCACCTCCCGGTGGTCGCCACCTACCGGTAC
This sequence comes from Kitasatospora sp. NPDC033851, assembly GCF_055576085.1. Classification (NCBI taxonomy): domain Bacteria; kingdom Bacillati; phylum Actinomycetota; class Actinomycetes; order Kitasatosporales; family Streptomycetaceae; genus Kitasatospora; species Kitasatospora sp. NPDC033851. Next base: position 290,922 of record NZ_JBVIRL010000008.1, read on the forward strand.
GACGCGTAGCGCTCGTCTCAGCCGTGCCGCCAGCGGTTGGTGATCGGCAGTCGGCGGTCCCGGCCGAAGTTCTTGACCGAGATCTTCGGGCCCGGCGGGTACTGGCGCCGCTTGTACTCGGCGGTGTCGACGAGCCGCACCACCCGGTCCACCACGGCCGGGTCGAAGCCGGCCGCCACGATCGCGTCCCGGCCCTCGTCGCCCTCGATGTAGCGCGCCAGCACGCTGTCCAGCAGGTCGTAGTCGGGCAGCGAGTCGCTGTCCACCTGGTCCGGCCGCAGCTCGGCGGACGGCGGCTTGACGATGGTGTTCTCCGGGATCGGCGCCACCTCGCCGCGCCGCTCGGCCTCCTCGTTGCGCCAGCGGGCCAGCCGGAAGATCAGGGACTTGTACACGTCCTTGATCGGCCCGAACGCGCCCACCGAGTCGCCGTACAGGGTCGAGTAGCCGACGGCCAGCTCGCTCTTGTTGCCGGGCGCGAGCACGATGTGCCCCTCCTGGTTGGAGATCGCCATCAGCAGGGTGCCGCGCAGCCGGGACTGCAGGTTCTCCTCGGCCAGGCCGGTCAGCTCGGTGGCGGCCAGGTAGGCGTCGAACATCGGGGCGATGGAGACGGTCCGGAAGTGCAGCCCGGTGCGGCGGGCCAGCTCGGCCGCGTCGTCCTTGGAGTGCTCGGAGGAGTAGCGGCTGGGCATCGAGACGCAGTGGACGTTCTCGGCGCCGATCGCGTCCACCGCGATCGAGGCCACCAGCGCCGAGTCGATGCCGCCGGACAGGCCGATCAGCACCGACCTGAAGCCGTTCTTGGCGACGTACGCCCGGGTGCCGGAGACCAGCGCGGCCCAGATCTCGGCCTCGTCGGACAGCCGCGGCGCGACCTCGGCGGTCAGCTGCTCGGTGGGCACTGGCTGCGGCTCGCCGTCCAGCTCGGTGCGGACCAGGTGCAGCCCGTCGCTCAGCAGCAGGCCGTCGGTGTGGTCGCTGCTGGCGGCCGGCAGGTCGAGGTCCAGCACCAGCAGGTGCTCCTCGAACTGCGGGGAGCGGGCGAGGACTTCGCCGTCCGCGCCGACCACGATCGAGTCGCCGTCGAAGACCAGCTCGTCCTGGCCGCCGACCATGTTGACGTACGCCAGGGCGCAGCCCGCCTCGGCGGCCCGGCGCCGGACCAGCTCCAGCCGCTGGTCGTCCTTGTTCCGCTCGTACGGCGAGCCGTTGATCACCAGCAGCAGCCCGGCCTCGGCCTCGCGGGCCGCGGTGACCCGGCCGCCGTCCTGCCAGATGTCCTCGCAGACGGCCAGCGCGACGTCCACCCCGTGCACCCGGACCACCGGCAGCTGGTCGCCCGGGACGAACCAGCGGAACTCGTCGAACACGCCGTAGTTGGGCAGGTGGTGCTTGGCGAAGCGGGTCACGACCTCGCCCCGGTGCAGCACGGCGGCGCAGTTCTGCGGCGACCCGGCCGGGCGGTTGAAGCGCGGCGAGGCGTGCTCGGAGCGCCCGAGGTAGCCGACCACCACCGGCACCTCGCCCAGCCCGTCGGCCGCCAGCCGGCCGGCCAGCTCGACCAGCGCGCCGCGGGAGGCCTCGACGAAGGAGCGCCGCAGGGCGAGGTCCTCGACCGGGTACCCGGTGAGGGCCATCTCGGGGAAGGCGACCAGCTGCGCGCCGGCCTCGACGGCCTGCCTGGTCCAGCGCACCACCTCATCGCTGTTGCGGGCGAGGTCACCGACCCAGGGGTCGATCTGGCTCAGGGCGAGACGGAGATTGGGCATGCCCCCGAGTGTAATCGTCTATCTGACGCAATGTCCCGCGAGGGGGGTCGGTCCAGGGTCGGTCCGAAGCCGGCCCGGGGTTGTTCCGCGGTTGTTCCGGGGCTGTTCCCGGGCCGATCCAGGGCCGATCCAGGGGGTCGGCACTGCCGGACCGGGCGGTGATCGGCCATGATGGGGGCATTCGCCGCCAGGGGTCTTCCGGAGGCCGCCCGGGCGTAACACGAGCGTAAAGAGCAGAGGTGAGACTGTCCCCATGGGCAAGCAGCAGCAGTTCGTGCTTCGGACGCTCGAAGAGCGTGACATCCGGTTCGTCCGGCTGTGGTTCACCGACGTGCTCGGGTTCCTCAAGTCGGTCGCGGTGGCGCCGGCCGAACTGGAGCAGGCCTTCGAGGAAGGCATCGGGTTCGACGGCTCCGCGATCGAGGGCTTCGCCCGGGTGTACGAGTCCGACATGATCGCCAAGCCGGATCCGACCACCTTCCAGATCCTGCCGTGGCGCTCGGAGACCCCGGGCACCGCCCGGATGTTCTGCGACATCCTGATGCCGGACGGCTCACCGTCCTACGCCGACCCCCGGTTCGTGCTCAAGCGCACCCTGGAGAAGGCCTCCCAGCAGGGCTTCACGTTCTACACCCACCCGGAGATCGAGTTCTTCCTGCTGAAGAACCTGCCCGGCGACGGCACCGCGCCGATCCCCGCCGACCAGTCCGGCTACTTCGACCACACCCCGCGCGGGGTCGGCCACGACTTCCGCCGCCAGGCGATCACCATGCTCGAGTCGATGGGCATCTCGGTCGAGTTCTCGCACCACGAGGGCGCCCCCGGCCAGCAGGAGATCGACCTGCGCTACGCCGACGCGCTGTCCACCGCCGACAACATCATGACCTTCCGGCTGGTCATGAAGGAGGTCGCGCTGGAGCAGGGCGTGCACGCGAGCTTCATGCCCAAGCCCTTCTCCGAGCACCCCGGCAGCGGCATGCACACCCACCTCTCGCTGTTCGAGGGCGACCGCAACGCCTTCCACGAGTCCGGCGCCGAGTACCAGCTCTCCAAGGTCGGCAGATCCTTCATCGCCGGCCTGCTGAAGCACGCCGCCGAGACCGCCGCCGTCACCAACCAGTGGGTGAACTCCTACAAGCGGATCTGGGGCGGCTCCCAGCGCACCGCCGGGGCCGGCGGCGAGGCGCCGTCCTACATCTGCTGGGGCCACAACAACCGCTCGGCGCTGATCCGGGTGCCGATGTACAAGCCGGGCAAGCAGGGCTCCACCCGGATCGAGGTCCGCTCCCTCGACACCGGCTGCAACCCCTACCTCGCCTACGCCGTCACCCTCGCGGCCGGCCTGAAGGGCATCGAGGAGGGCTACGAGCTCCCGCCCGGTGCCGACGACGACGTGTGGGCGCTGTCCGACTCCGAGCGCCGCGCCCTCGGCATCCAGCCGATGCCGCAGAACCTCGGCGAGGCCATCGACCTGATGCAGCGCAGCGAACTCGTCGCCGAGACGCTGGGCGAGCACGTGTTCGACTTCTTCCTGCGCAACAAGCGCCAGGAGTGGGAGGAGTACCGCTCCGAGGTCACCCCGTTCGAGCTGCGGAAGAACCTCCAGGTGCTCTGACGGATCCGTCGGTCATCGCGTGGGCCTGGTCCGGTCGGACCAGGCCCACGCCGCTCGTGTGGCCGACCGGACCGCGGTCGGATCCGCGCCTCGGCCGCCTTGAGCGAACCGTCAGGCGGTCCTACGTTGTTGGTGGGTTGGACGGGCGGCATCCCCCGCGCACGTTAATCCGTTGGGCCAATGCGGTTACTCTGCAGCGATGCGAGCCGTGACCGGGTGACGGAGAGGCGTATCCAGAAGGTCCGTTTGCGGATCATCCTGGAGTGTCATGCGTATTCGAATCACCACCCTGGTCCTGTCCGGACTGACCTCGGCCGCCCTCGTGTGGGGTGCCGGCTCCGCGGCCTACGCCTCGCCCGTCGTCGACCACAGCGCGTCCTCCGAATCGGCTGGGGCCCAGGGCGAATGGGTCGACAGCCTCCTTCGTCAGGCCGAGAGGGACAACGGCGACGCCACCGGCACCTTGGCCTTCAGCGGCCGTGGTGCCCTCAAGTCCGGGCCGGTGTTCAGCCAGACCTACCGAACCGACGGTGGCACCGAGATCGACGGAACCTCGGCCGACATTCCGGCGGCGGACAGCGCGAAGCCAGTCGACGTTCCGGCGGTGGACGGCGCGAAGCCGGTCGACGTTCCGGCGGTGGACGGCGCGAAGCCGGTCGACGTTCCGGCGGTGGACGGCGCGAAGCCGGCCGACGCCCCCGAGCGGGACAAGGCGGGCGAGCCGGGCGAGGAAGGAACCAAGCAGGACGAAGTGGGTCAGCCGAGCGAGGAAGGAGCCGAGCGCGGTCGGCCCGTGGCCCAGCCGTCGACGCTCGCGCTCCCCGAGGGCCTGTCGGCCGGTAGCGGCAAGCGCTGCGACGAAGGCAAGCACGGCCACGGCGTCCACCACGGCCCCGGCTGCTCCTGCCGCCCCTGCGAGCACGTCAGCCATGGTGAGCACGGTGAGCATGGTGAGCACGGTGAGCATGGTGAGCACGGTGAGCACGGTGAGCACGGCGGGCAGGAGCAGGGGCAGCACGGCGAGCAGAACCAGTCCCAGGGCCAAGGCCAGCACGTCGACGTGACCGTCACCGTGCAGAACAACCTCAACAACAGCGCCAGCAACTCGAACAAGCAGGCCTCGCACAACGTGAACAAGGTCAAGTTCGTCGCGGAGGAGCGAGCGCCGTACAAGACGGTCCACCTGGGCGGCCACGAGCACGAGGCGAAGGGCGGGCACCACAACGCGGGCGAGCAGCGCCCGGCCGGGCACAGCCACGAGGAGCTGGCCCAGACGGGGAGCCAGGAGGCGCCGGTGCTGATCGGCCTCTCGGCGGCGTTCCTCGCGGCGGGCGCGGCAGCCATGCGGGTCAGCCGACGGCGTGCATGACCGGGACCGTCCCCCGGGGTGCCGGGTAGCGCCCCGCCCGGCCGGTCAACGGCCGGGCAAGACGGCGAACCAGGGGCTGGTGCGCCGGCGGTTGCCGAGTATCGAGTGACGGACGGGCGGTGCGCTGTGGGCGCACCGCCCGTCGGTCGTGCGTCGGTGTCACCGCCTGCGCCCCTTCGAGGGCCCCGCTAGCGCAGCTCGGGGGGCGGCGTACGGCCCGGGTCCACCGGCTGTTCCCGGACCAGGCTGCCCCAGACGGCCATCCGGTACAGCGACGTGTAGACCGGCGTGCAGGTCGTCAGGGTGATGTAGCGGCCCGGCTCGGTGTACGGGGAGCCGGTGGGCACGGGGGCGATGACCCCGGTGTCGTACTTGGAGGTCTGGGGCAGCGTGGCATCGACGCGGTAGACGTACCAGCGGTCGCGGGTCTCCACGACCAGCGGGTCGCCCGGCTTCAGCCGGTCCAGGTCGTGGAACTTGGCGCCGTGCCCGTCGCGGTGGGCGGCGAGGGCGAAGTTGCCTTGGGCTTCCCAGGGCATGGCCGAGGGGTAAGGCTCCGTGTAGGCGCCGGCGACCCCGTCCGCGAGGGTGTCCTCGTCGGCACCGACCTTGATCAGCACCTGGTAGCCGGCTCCGAGGGCCGGCACGTGAAGGAAACCGATGCCCCCGCCCGCGTCGAACGGGGGCGGCGCGGCGGTGCCCGCGGCGCCGGTCGGTGCGGGCGTCGGGGCCGTCGCCGACCAGGACTTGCGCAGCTGCTCGGCGGCGAGGCCGGCGTGCCGGGCGGCCGTGAGGTTCGTCCACCACAGGGAGTAGACGACCAGCAGGGCCAGCAGCACACCGATGGTGAACAGCACGTCGCCGAGCACGCCGACCACACCCCGGAGGGGGCGTCGGCGTGCGGTCGGCTCCCCGGCCGGGTGCTCGGTCGCCATGGGTCGTCCCTTCGGATGGGGGAGCGCAGGGGCGGACCCGGGCGGGGAGGCACCCGGCGCGGGAGCCGCCGCCGGGGGCGTCCCGGCTGGTCATGCGCGTACTCCACCGCGCCCGCGAGTCGGCGGGCAAGCCGACACGCCACGCCGGCGGCCGGGGCCCCTCCGCCCGGCCGACCGGTGACGGGCGGGCTCGACCTGTGGGCCGTCCGGCGGTGGGCCGCGCAGGCGCGTAACCTGCTGGAGCGGACGGATGGAGGGGCCGATGGCGGTGGACGAGCAGCGGGCCGGGAGCCGGGTCAGCAAGCCGGAGAACCGGCTGGTCCGGCGCGGGTTCGGCGACCCGGCGCGGGCGGTGCGGCTGTTGGAGGGCCCCGGGCTGGAAGGCCTGGCCGACGACCCCGTGCTGCTGGACGCGCTCGGCGCCACCGCCGACCCCGACCTCGCGCTGCTCGGCCTGGCCCGGCTGATGGAAGCCGCCGACGAGGCCGACCGGCACACCCTGCGCGACACCCTCACCACCTCCAAGCCGCTGCGCGACCGGCTGCTCGGCGTGCTCGGCGTCTCCACCGCGCTCGGCGACCACCTGGCCCGGCACCCGCACGACTGGCACACCCTGGTCACCTTCGAGCTGCGCGACATGCACCCCGGCCCGGAGGACTTCCGCCGCGCCCTGTCCGAGGGCGTCCGCGGCGGCGGCCCCGGCCCGGCGGACGCGCTGCGGATCGCCTACCGCCGCTGCCTGCTCGCCATCGCCGCCCGCGACCTGACCGGCACCAGCGACCTCGCCCGGACCGCCGCCGAACTCGCCGACCTGGCCGGCGCCACCCTGCAGACCGCCCTCGACCTCGCCGCCGAGCATGACCCGGAAGCCGCCGCGGCCTGCCGGCTCGCGGTGATCGGCATGGGCAAGTGCGGCGGCCGCGAACTCAACTACGTCTCGGACGTGGACGTCATCTTCGTCGCCGAGCCGCGCGAGGGCGTGGAGGAGCACGAGGCGGTCCGGGCCGCGACCCGACTGGCCGCCGCCCTCACCCGGCTCTGCGCGGACACCACCGGCGAGGGCACCATCTGGCCGGTGGACGCCAACCTGCGCCCCGAGGGCCGCAACGGCCCGCTGGTGCGCACCCTGGCCAGCCACCTCGCCTACTACCAGCGCTGGGCCAAGACCTGGGAGTTCCAGGCGCTGCTCAAGGCCCGCCCGGTCGCCGGGGACGCCGAACTCGGCGCCGCGTACATCGAGGCGCTCGCCCCGCTGGTCTGGCAGGCCGCCGCCCGGGACAACTTCGTCACCGACGTCCAGCAGATGCGCCGCCGGGTGATCGACTCCATCCCGGTCACCGAGCTGGACCGCCAGCTCAAGCTCGGCCCGGGCGGGCTGCGCGACGTCGAGTTCTCCGTCCAGCTGCTCCAGCTGGTGCACGGCCGCACCGACCCGGCGCTGCGCAGCGGCAACACCCTGGAGGCGCTGGCCGCGCTCTCCCGGGGCGGGTACGTCGGCCGGGCGGACGCCGCCTCGCTGGACACCGCGTACCGCTTCCTGCGCTCGCTGGAGCACCGGATCCAGCTGTACCGGCTGCGCCGCACCCACCTGATGCCCACCGGGGCCGAGGACCGGCGCCGGCTGGCCCGCTCGCTGGCCACCCTGATCAACGACGACACCCGCGCCGACCCGGTGGCCGCGCTGGAGCGGGAGTGGAAGCGCCACGCGGTGGAGGTCCGGCGGCTGCACGAGAAGCTGTTCTACCGGCCGCTGCTCGACGCCGTCGCCGAACTGCCGCCGGGCGCCGCCGGGCTGACCCCGGACGCCGCGCGGGCCCGGCTGGAGGCGCTCGGCTACACCGACCCGGCGGCCGCGCTGCGCCACATCAGCGCGCTGGCCTCCGGGGTGAGCCGCAAGGCCGCGATCCAGCGCACCCTGCTGCCGGTGCTGCTCGGCTGGTTCGCCGACTCGGCCGACCCGGACGCCGGGCTGCTCAACTTCCGCCAGGTCTCCGACGCGCTCGGCCGCACCCCCTGGTACCTGCGGCTGCTCCGGGACGAGAGCGCCGCCGCCGAACAGCTGGCCCGGGTGCTCTCGGCCGGCCGGCTCGCGCCCGACCTGCTGCTGCGCGCCCCCGAGGCGGTGGCCATGCTCGGCGACCCGAACGGGCTGGAACCGCGCGGACGGGCGGCGCTGCAGTCGGAGATACTGGCCGCCGTCGGCCGGGCCGGGTCCACCACCGCCGCGGTGGCCGCCGCCCGCTCGGTGCGCCGCCGGGAGCTGTTCCGGACGGCCGCCGCGGACGTCCTCGGCCGGCTCGGGGAGGACCCCGCCGAGGCGCTGGACACCGCCGGGGAGGCGCTCACCGCGCTCAACGCCGCCACCCTGCAGGGCGCGCTGCGGGCCTGCGTCGCGGGCTGGGAGGCCGAGAACGGGGACCTGCCGACCCGGATCTCGGTGGTCGCGATGGGCCGCTTCGGCGGCCACGAGCTGGGCTACGGCTCGGACGCGGACGTGCTCTTCGTCCACGAGCCGCTGCTCGGCTCGCTGGAGCAGGAGGCCGCCCGGGCCGCCCAGGCGGTCTGCCACGAGCTGCGCGCCCAGCTGGGCGCGCCGTCCACCGAGCCGCCGCTGCTGGTCGACGCCGACCTGCGGCCGGAGGGGCGCAGCGGACCGCTGGTGCGCAGCCTCGCCTCGTACGCGGCGTACTACCGGCGCTGGTCGCACGCCTGGGAGAGCCAGGCGCTGCTGCGGGCCGAGCCGGTCGCCGGGGACGAGGAGCTGGGCACGCGGTTCCGGCAGCTGATCGACCCGCTGCGCTACCCGGGCAACGGGGTGCCGGAGCGGGACCTGGTGGAGATCCGCCGGATCAAGGCCCGGATCGAGGCCGAGCGGCTGCCGCGCGGGGCCGACCCGACCACCCACACCAAGATCGGCCGGGGCGGGCTGGCGGACGTGGAGTGGACGGTGCAGCTGCTCCAGCTGCGGCACGGCCACGAGCTGCCGGCCCTGCGCACCACCCGGACCAGGGCGGCGCTGGCGGCCGCGGTCGCGGCCGGGCTGGTGGAGCCGGAGGACGCGGAGGTGCTGGAAGCGGCCTGGGTGCTGGCCTCCCGGGTGCGGGCGGCGGTGATGCTGGTGCGCGGCCGGCCCGGGGACAGCTTCCCGGGGGAGGCCCGGGAGCTGGCCGGGGTGGCCCGCTACCTCGGGTACGGCGCCGGGCACAGCGGGGAGCTGCTGGACGACTACCGGCGGACCACCCGGCGGGCCCGGGCCGTGGTGGACCGGCTGTTCTACGGCCTCTGACGGCCGCTGACCGCCGCTGGCCGCCGCTGACGGCCTCCGCCCGTCTCCGGCCGTCTCCGGGCGCGTGACTTCCGGGTACGCGAAAGGGGCCCCTGTGCGGGGCCCCTTCGTCGTGGTCCGTTCGCGGCTGCCGCTACCGGCGCGCGCTGCTGGCCGCGGGCTCGCTCCACTGCTCCGGGACGGTGATCGGCTGCTCGGCCGCTGCCTCCCGGGCGGGCACCTGCGGCAGCTTGTAGACCCACTCGTGGTACAGCCAGCGGGCGGTGAGGAAGCCCAGGCTCAGGCAGATCTCGCCGCCGACGGCGTCCATCCAGAAGTGGTTGGCGGTCGAGACGATGACCACCAGGGTGGCGGCCGGGTACATCAGGCCGAGTGCCCTGACCCACTTCCGGCGGGCCAGGAAGAAGATCGCCAGACCGCACCACATCGACCAGCCGATGTGCATCGAGGGCATCGCGGCGTACAGGTTGGAGACGTGTGCGGCGGGCCCGGAGGCGAACGAGCCCCAGGTGCCGTGGGTCTTCACGGTGTCGATGAAGCCGCCGTCGGTCATCAGCCGGGGCGGGGCCAGCGGGAAGGCGTAGAAGCCGACCAGGGCGATCAGGGTGGTGACGAACAGCACGGTACGGGCCGCGACATAGCGGCCGGGGTGGCTGCGGTAGAGCCAGACCAGGACGCCGATCGTGATCACGAAGTGCAGGGTGGCGTAGTAGTAGTTCATCCCGGTGATGAGCCACCCGACGCCGTCCACGGCGTGGTTGACCGAGCGCTCGACGGCGATGCCGAGGTGCTGCTCGAGCTCCCAGATCCAGCGCGTGTGCTTCTGGGCTATCGATTCCTGCTGCGGGACCGCGTTGCGGACGATCGAGTAGATCCAGTAGCTGATCCCGATCAGGGCCAGCTCGATCCAGATCCGCGGTCGGGCCGGTGAACGGCGCTGCTCGCGGAAACGGTGGCGCAGGGCCGCGGTACGGGACTGCGCGGCGCGGGTGGCTCCGTCGGGCACGCGGCCGGGGACGGCCGTCGCTGCCTCGGAACCGCCACCGCTGGCCGCGTCGGCGCGCCGGGCGTCGCCTCGCTGGATCTCGGTCGGTTCCCCCATGGTCGAGAAGTCTGCCAGACCGCTCGTAGCCGTCTGCTCATCCTCTGGAAGTGGATTCTTCACCGGCTGTCCCCCTTGAGGGCTAGGGGCCGGCTCCCACCGGGGGAGGGGGTGCGCAGGGTTCTGGGGCATACCGGTGGGACGGACATACGTCCCATTGTCACGCCCGTCGCTCCGGGGGAGTAATCGGGGTGGCCGGAGACGGCCGCCGGCCTGGATTTTCCCGGCACGAAACGGTTTCTGCATCTTGCTGAAACATATTGCAGGCCGCTAGCTTCCTGGAAACTCGATCGCCCCTTCCCCTAAGGGAGCCCTCAGTGGCCGATGTCCCGCTCCGCCCCCGACGGAGCAGAACAACCCCCCGCAGGCCAGGCCGCACGGCCGTCCTGCTGGCCGCCGCGCTGACCGCCGCCACCCTCGGCAGCGTCCCCGCGGCCCACGCCGCCGCCCCGCCGGCCCCGCCCTCGGACACCGCGCTCGCCGCCACCGCCGGGCGGCACGACCTCACCCGCGAGCAGTTCTACTTCGTCCTGCCCGACCGCTTCGCCGACGGCGACCAGGCCAACGACACCGGCGGCATCACCGGCGGGCGGCTGGAGAACGGCTTCGACCCCGCCGACAAGGGCTTCTACCACGGCGGCGACCTGGCCGGCCTGATCCAGAAGCTCGACTACATCCAGGACCTCGGCACCACCGCGATCTGGATGGCGCCGATCTTCAAGAACAAGCCGGTGCAGGGCAGCGGCGCGGACGCCTCGGCCGGCTACCACGGCTACTGGATCACCGACTTCACCCAGGTCGACCCGCACTTCGGCACCAACGAGCAGCTCAAGGACCTGATAGCCAAGGCGCACGCCCGGGGCATCAAGGTCTTCTTCGACGTCATCACCAACCACACCGCCGACGTCATCGACGACGCCGAGCAGCAGCACGGCTACCGCTCGGCGGGCGCCTACCCGACGCTCGACGCGGACGGGAACCCGGTGGACGAGACCGCCGTCGCCGACGCGGGCACCCCCTGGCCGCGGACCACCAAGGACTCCTTCCCCTACACCCCGGTCTTCCGCAACCCCGGCGACGCGAACGCCAAGACCCCGCCCTGGCTCAACGACCCCTCGCTCTACCACAACCGGGGCGACTCGACCTTCGTCGGCGAGTCCGCCACCGAGGGCGACTTCAGCGGCCTGGACGACCTCGACACCCAGAACCCCCGGGTGGTGAAGGGCTTCGAGAAGGTCTACCAGCAGTGGGTCCAGGACGCCGGCGTGGACGGCTTCCGGATCGACACCGTCAAGCACGTCAACATGGCGTTCTGGCAGCAGTGGGCGCCCGCGCTCAAGGACTTCGCCGCCCGGCAGGGCAACAAGAAGTTCTTCATGTTCGGCGAGGTCTACTCCGGCGACCCGGCGATCACCTCGCCCTACGTCACCAAGGGCAAGCTGCAGGCGACCCTGGACTTCCCGTTCCAGGGCGCGGCCCGCTCGTACGTCTCCCAGGGCGGCTCGGCGAAGACCCTCGCCGACGTCTACGGCCAGGACTACCGCTACACCGGCGCCGACACCGACGCGTACGAGCTGCCGACCTTCCTCGGCAACCACGACATGGGCCGCTTCGGCTCCTTCCTGCTCGCCGACAACCCGGGCGCCGACGAGGCGACCCTGCTGAAGAAGGACCGGCTCGGCAACGAGCTGCAGTTCCTCACCCGCGGCCAGCCCGTCGTCTACTACGGCGACGAGCAGGGCTTCACCGGCGCCGGCGGCGACAAGGACGCCCGGCAGGACCTGTTCGCCTCCAGGACGCCCTCCTACAACAGCGACCGGGTGCTCGGCGGCACCTCAGGCCCGGCCGACCGGTACGGGCAGGGCGGCGAGCTCTACCAGGGCATCGCGGGGCTCGCCAAGCTGCGCCGCGACAACCCGGCGCTGGCCGACGGCGCCCAGATCGAGCGGTACGCCGCCGACGGCGCCGGCGTCTACGCCTTCTCCCGGATCGACGCGGGCCAGCAGGTCGAGTACCTGGTGGCGGTCAACAACGCCACCGAGACGAAGACCGTCACGCTGGACACCTTCTCCGCGGGGATGGGCTTCGACCGGATCCACCCGGCGGCCGGGGACCGCGTCACCAGCGGCCCCGACCGCAAGGTGACCGTCACCGTGCCGGCGCTCTCCTCCGTCGTGTTCAAGGCGGGCGGCAGGCTCGCGGCCGTCGGCGCGGCGCCGCAGATCGCGGTGCAGCCGCCCGCGGACGGCTCCACCGGGCTCGTCACGGTGGGCGCCCACGTCGACGGCGGCGGCTTCGACCGGGTCACCTTCGCCGCCCAGATCGGCAACGGGGCCTGGCAGACGCTGGGCACCGCCGACACCGGGAAGTACCTCGTCACCCAGGACCTGAGCGCCGTCGCCCCCGGCACGGTCGTGCGGTACAAGGCCGTCGTCCAGGACTCCAGCGGTCACCTGCGCTCCGCCACCGGCAGCTTCACCACCGGCACCCCCGCGCCCAAGCCGGTGCCCACCGCCGGCGCCCGCCCCTACGCCGTCGTCCACTACAACCGGCCGGACGGCGACTACGACGGCTGGAACCTCTACGCCTGGGGCGACCTCGCCGACGGCGAGGCCACCCCGTGGCCGGCCGGGCACGGCTTCACCGGGCGCGACGCGTACGGCGCCTTCGCGTACGTGCGGCTGAAGCCCGGCGCCTCGGACGTCGGGTTCATCGTGGAGAAGAACGGCGTCAAGGACGTGGACGCCGACCGGCACATCGACCTCGGCAGCACCGGCGAGGTGTGGCTCAAGCAGGGCGACCCCGCGGTGCGCACCGCCGACCCCGGCCCGGGCAACACACAGCCGGCGAACACCGCCGTCATCCACTACAACCGGGCCGACGGCGACTACGACGGCTGGGGCCTGCACGACTGGACCGGCGCCGCCACCCCCACCGACTGGGGCAAGCCCCTGACGCCGGTGCGCCGCGACGCCTTCGGCGCCGTCTTCGAGGTGCCGCTGGCCCCCGGCGCGACCAGCCTCAGCTACATCCTGCACAAGGGCAACGACAAGGACCTGCCCGCCGACCAGTCGCTCGACTTCGCGGTCGACGGCAAGGAGGTCTGGATCCTCGGCGGCCGCGAGGGCCACCTGCTGCCGCAGAACCCGGCCGCCTCCTCGCAGCTGGACCTCGGCACCGCCAAGGCGCAGTGGATCGACGCGAAGACCGTCGTCGTCCCGGCGAACTACGGCGCGGGCGACGACGCCCTGGCCGGCGGCACCAGCGCCCAGCTGGTGTACGACCCGGCGGGCGGCATCCGGGCCGACAAGGGCGTGCTGACCAAGCCCGGCCAGTGGCTGCGGCTCACCCCGGTCAAGGGCGGACTGACCGACGCGCAGAAGGCCGAGTTCCCGCACCTGGCGGGCTACCGGGCCTTCACCGTGGACGCCCGGGACACCGCCAGGATCCCGGCCGCGCTGCGCGGCCAGCTGCTGTTCACCGAACACCTGCCCAGCGGCGCGGTGTCGGCCGCGACCGGGGTCCAACTCCCGGGCGTGCTGGACGACCTGTACGCCGCCAAGACCGCCAAGGTCGACTTCGGCCCGGCGTACTACGACGGCAAGGTGGCGCTGTCCCTCTGGGCGCCGACCGCGCAGGAGGTGTCCGTCCAGGTCTTCGACGGCCCGGCCGGGGGCACCCCGAGGACGCTGCCGCTGAAGCAGGACGACGAGACCGGCGTGTGGGAGGTCGTCCGCGACAAGAAGGAGCTGGACGGCAAGTACTACCTGTACCAGGTGAAGGTCTGGGCGCCCTCGGTGCAGCAGGTGGTGGTCAACACCGTCACCGACCCGTACTCGGTGGCACTGTCGGCCGACTCCGGGCGCAGCCTGGTCGCCGACCTCGACGCCAAGGCGCTCAAGCCCGCGGGCTGGGACGACCACGCCCGTCCGCAGGCCGTCCCGCCCGGGCAGCAGCAGATCCAGGAGCTGCACGTCCGGGACTTCTCGGTCGAGGACCCCACCGTTCCGGACGCCGAGCGCGGCACCTACCTGGCGTTCACCGAGTCGCAGTCGGCCGGCATGCAGCACCTGCGGGACCTGGCCAAGGCCGGGGTGACCACGATCCACCTGCTGCCGACCTTCGACATCGCCACCATCCGGGAGAACCGGGCCGACCAGAAGCTGCCCGCGTGCGACCTCAAGTCCCTTCCCGCGGACGGCCCGAAGCAGCAGGAGTGCGTGGCGGCCGTCGCCGCCGACGACGCCTACAACTGGGGCTACGACCCGCTGCACTACAACGTGCCGGAGGGCTCGTACGCCACGGATCCGGCCGGCACGGCCCGTACCGTGCAGTTCCGGCAGATGGTGCAGGCGATGCACGCGGCCGGGCTGCGGGTGGTGCTCGACGTCGTCTACAACCACACCGCCGCCGCCGGGCAGGCCGAGCACTCGGTGCTGGACAAGGTCGTCCCCGGCTACTACCAGCGGCTGGACGCCAACGGCAAGGTGACCGCCGACAGTTGCTGCGCCGACACCGCGCCCGAGCACGCCATGATGAACCGGCTGGTGGTCGACTCGGTGACCCTGTGGGCCCGCGAGTACAAGGTGGACGGCTTCCGCTTCGACCTGATGGGCCTGGACCCGAAGTCCACCATGCTGGACGTGCAGGCCGCGCTGCGGAAGATGACGCCGGACTCGGACGGCGTGGACGGGAAGAACGTCCTCCTGTACGGCGAGGGCTGGAACTTCGGCGCCGTCGCGAACAACGCCCGGTTCGAGCAGGCCACCCAGCTCAACATGGCCGGCACCGGCATCGCCACCTTCGACGACCGGATGCGCGACGCCGCGCGGGGCGGCAACTTCATGCTCGACTCCGCGCCGCAGCAGGGCTTCGCCTCGGGCCTGTTCACCGACCCGAACGGCTCACCCGCGAACGGCACCCCGGAGCAGCAGAAGGCCCGACTGCTGCACCAGATGGACCAGTTGAAGGTGGGGCTGACCGGCAACCTGGCCGGGTACTCCTTCACCGACAGCTCCGGGAAGGCCGTCACCGGCGCCCAGGTCGACTACAACGGTTCCCCGACGGGATACGCGGCCAAGCCGGGCGAGGCGGTGGAGTACGTGGACGCCCACGACAACACCGACCTCTTCGACGCGCTCGCGTACAAGCTGCCGACCGGCACCGAACCCGCCGACCGGGCCCGGATGCAGGCGCTCGGGCTCTCGCTCACCGCGCTCACCCAGGGCGCGGGCTTCGCCCAGGCCGGCAGCGACCTGCTGCGCTCCAAGTCGCTCGACTCCAACTCCTACGACTCGGGGGACTGGTTCAACGCGATCCACTGGCCCGATCCGGCGACGGGGGCGGTGGCCGGCAACGGCTGGGGCCGCGGCCTGCCGCCGGCGGCCGACAACAAGGGGATGTGGCCGACCGCCCAGTCCCTGCTGGCGAACCCGAAGCTGACCGTCGGCGCGACCGACATGCGGGCGGCCTCGGCGCAGTACCAGGAGTTCCTGCGGATCAAGCAGTCCTCGCCGCTGTTCTCCCTGCCCACCCTGGCCGCCGTCCAGCAGCGGCTCTCGTACCCGCTCTCCGGCACCGCCGACGAGACGCCCGGGGTCATCACCCTGCACCTGGACGGCACCGGGCTGAAGGGGGCGGAGAAGGGCATCACGGTGGTCTTCAACGCCACGCCCACCGCGCAGGCGCAGACCGTCGCGGCGCTGCGGGGGACGGGCCAGGCGCTGCACCCCGTCCAGGCGGGCGGGGCGGACCAGGTGGTGAAGCAGTCCGGCTTCGACGCCGCGACCGGCACGTTCACCGTGCCGGGGCGCACCGTGGCGGTGTTCGTCCAGCGCTGAGTCCGGTACCGGACGGGTGACGAGCCGGCGCCCGGTACGGCACCCGACTCGCCATCCGAGCCGGCACGGATGCGGTACTGGTCCGTATACCTGTGCAACTGTCAGGCCCCGCACCGCCGTTCAGGTGGAGCGGGGCCTGGTTCCGTTCCGGTCGCAGTGTGGCCGGAAACCGCTTCTGGCACGGCCGGAACTGTGACGTGCCGCGCTCGCCCGGCGCTGTCCGCTACTCGGCGGTACGGGCGGTGGTTCTGAGTGCTGGTCAGTGACCGCCGGTGGTGATCGAACTTTGTCCGGAGCATGAAAACCGTGTTCATGAGTTTGCAATCACTTAGCACAACTGACGAACCACCATGCATACGGTTTCGGTAATGAATCGGCCAATCAGTGGCATGCATCTGTCATCGGCGGCCGGTTTGCTGCCACGATTCGTCCGGCTGCAGACGAGGGGGCCCCACCTCCCGGTGCAGCTGTTCTGCCAAGGTGCAGCGCGTCCTGACCCTGCAACGGGTTGTGAGCACCGCAACCCGCTACCGCACCTCCGTCGCACCCGGCGGGGGCCCCCACTGCGCCGCAACCCCGCGGCCCAGGTTTCTCTCCACCGGCGCGACCCAGCGCCGGTCGGAAAAGGAGTCCGCATGTCCCGTTACGCTCACGCCCGGAAGGCGGCGGTCGTCATGGCCGCCTCCACCGCGCTGCTGGTCACCGGCATACCGGTCATCGCCCAGGCCGCCACCGCGGACGCGCCGGCCGCCGTCGCCGCCCAGCAGACCACCCGGGCCGCGCTGATCGCCTCGGCGAACCAGCAGACCGCCTCCCTCGCCCAGGCCCTCGGCCTGAGCGGCCAGGAGAAGCTGGTCACCAAGGACGTCGTCCAGGACGCCAACGGTGGTCGCCACCTGCGCTACGAGCGCACCTACGCCGGACTCCCGGTCCTCGGCGGCGACCTGATCGTCCACCAGGACGCGGCCGGCGCCACCAAGAGCGTGACCAAGGCCAGCCAGGCCGACCTCGCGGGCGTCGAGACCACCCCGGCCCTGGCCGCGCCGAAGGCCCAGGCCGCCGCGCTGGCCGCCGAGGCGGGCTCCGTAGACACCGCGCCGCGGCTGGTCGTCTGGGCCGCCGACGGCACCCCCAAGCTCGCCTGGGAGACGGTCATCGCCGGCCGCGAGTCCGACGGCACCCCGAGCAAGCTGCACGTCGTCACCGACGCCAAGACCGGTGACGTGCTCAGCAAGGCCGACGGCATCCAGCGCGGCTCCGGCACCGGCGTCTTCGTCGGCAACGTGCCGCTGACCACCACCCAGAGCGGCTCGACCTACTCGCTCAAGGACGCCACCCGTGGTGGCCAGTACTCCACGGACATGAAGAACGGCACCTCCGGCAACGGCACGCTGTTCTCCAAGTCCTCGGACACCTGGGGCAACGGCCAGGCCAGCAACCGCGAGTCGGCCGCCGTCGACGCCCAGTTCGGTGCCGCCGCCACCTGGGACTTCTACAAGAACACCTTCGGCCGCAACGGCATCCGCAACGACGGCGTCGGCGCCATGAGCCGGGTCCACTACGACACCGGCTACGTCAACGCCTTCTGGGACGACAGCTGCTTCTGCATGACCTACGGCGACGGCTCGGGCGACACCCACCCGCTGACCGAGCTCGACGTCGCGGGCCACGAGATGAGCCACGGCGTCACCGCGGCCACTGCCAACCTGAACTACTCGGGCGAGTCCGGCGGCCTCAACGAGGCCACCTCGGACATCTTCGGCAACATGGTCGAGTTCTACGCCAACCTGCCCGCCGACAACCCGGACTACCTGGTCGGCGAACTCATCGACATCAACGGCAACGGCACGCCGCTGCGCTACATGGACAAGCCCTCCAAGGATGGCACCTCGGCCGACTCCTGGTACTCGGGCGTCGGCAACCTGGACGTGCACTACTCGTCCGGTGTCGCCAACCACTTCTTCTACCTGCTGGCCGAGGGCAGCGGCGCCAAGGTGATCAACGGCGTCAGCTACAACAGCCCGACGGTCAACAACATCACCGTCACCGGCATCGGCCGGGACAAGGCAGCGCAGGTCTGGTACAAGGCGCTGACCGCCTACATGACCTCCACCACCAACTATGCGGCCGCCCGTACCGCGACCCTGAGCGCGGCCACCGACCTGTACGGCGCGAACAGCGCCGAGTACAACGCGGTCGCCACCGCCTGGGCCGCCGTGAACGTCGGGGGGCTGCCCAACCCGGGCGGCGTCACCGTCACCAACCCGGGCAACCAGTCCACCGCCGTCGGCACCGCGGTCAACCTGGCCATCAAGGCCTCGGGCGGCACCGCTCCGCTGTCGTACTCGGCGGCCGGCCTGCCCGCGGGCCTGGCCATCAACGCCTCGACCGGCGCGATCACCGGCACCCCGACCGCCGCGGGCACCTCGAACGTCACCGTGACGGTCAAGGACTCGGCCGGCAAGTCCGGCACGACCAGCTTCACCTGGACCGTGACCAGCGGTGGTGGCGGCGGCTGCACCCCGGCGCAGCTGCTCGGCAACCCGGGCTTCGAGACCGGTTCGGCGGCGCCGTGGACGGCGAGCTCCGGAGTGGTCGACAACAGCTCCAGCCAGGCCGCGCACGGCGGTTCCTGGAAGGCGTGGATGGACGGCTACGGCTCCTCCCACACCGACACGGTGTCGCAGACCGTGAGCATCCCGGCGGGCTGCAAGGCGACGCTGAGCTTCTGGCTGCACGTCGACACCGCGGAGTCGGGCACCACCGCGTACGACAAGCTGACCGTGTCGGTGAACGGCACCGCGCTGAAGACGTACTCCAACGTCGACGCCGCGGCGGGCTACCAGCAGCGCACCTTCGACCTGTCGGCCTACGCGGGCCAGACGGTCACCGTGAAGTTCAACGCGGTCGAGGACTCCTCGCTGCAGACGAGCTTCGTGATCGACGACACCTCCGTCCAGACCGGCTGAACCCGGACCGGTTCCCCCTGAGGGGCCGGTGAGCCAGGACAGGTGAGGGGCCCGGCGGCTACGGCTGCCGGGCCCTTGTCGTGTGTCCCGTTCCAGCTTGTCCCGCTGCGGTCGATACAGAAGCGCGGCGATGCGGAACGTGGTGATGCGGAACGTGGTGATGCAGAAACGTATCTTCCAGGGACCTTGACGGAGCCTCCCGGTGACTCTAGGTTCAGCGCTGCAAGTTTCCGGCAAGTTACAGAAACTTCCTGCAGGATTCACCACCGGCTGCCCCACCCCAGCCACCCCCAGGAGACGACGTGGTCACCACCGCCCCCACCCGCCGGCCCGCCCGCGCGGCCGGCGCGCTCGCCGCCTCGGCGGCGCTCGCGCTCTCGTTCGGCACCATCCTCGGTGCCCCCGCCGCCCAGGCCTCCCCGCCCGCGAACAACGGCAAGGACGTCACCGCCACCCTCTTCGAGTGGCGCTTCGACTCGGTCGCCCAGGCCTGCACCTCGACGCTCGGCCCCAAGGGCTACGGCTTCGTCGAGGTCTCCCCGCCGCAGGAACACATCCAGGGCCCGCAGTGGTGGACCTCCTACCAGCCGGTCAGCTACCGGATCGCCGGTCGGCTCGGCGACCGCACGTCCTTCAAGAACATGGTCGACACCTGCCACGCGGCCGGGGTCAAGGTGATCGCCGACGCGGTGGTCAACCACATGTCGGCCGGCTCCGGCACCGGCACCGGCGGCACCGCGTACACCAAGTACAGCTACCCCGGCACCTACCAGGACCAGGACTTCCACTCCTGCCGCCAGCCGATCTCCGACTACCAGAACCGCGCCAACATCCAGAACTGCGAGCTGGTGAACCTCGCCGACCTGGACACCGGAAGCGCGTACGTCCAGACCACCATCGCGCACTACCTGGACGACCTCGGCTCGCTCGGCGTGGACGGCTACCGGATCGACGCCGCCAAGCACATCGCCGCCGCCGACCTCGCCGCGATCAAGGCGAAGACGGCCAACCCCAAGGCCTACTGGGCCCAGGAGGTCATCTACGGCGCCGGCGAGCCGATCCAGCCCACCGAGTACACCGGCACCGGCGACGTGGACGAGTTCCGGGTCGGCACCGACCTCAAGCGCATGTTCACCGCCGACAAGCTCGCCAACCTCAACGGCTGGGGCGCCTCCTGGGGCTACCTGCCGAGCGACCAGGCGCGCAGCTTCATCGACAACTGGGACACCGAGCGCAACGGCTCCACCCTCAACTACACCTACGGCAACACCTACACGCTGGCCAACGTCTTCCTTCTGGCCTCGCCGTACGGCGCCCCCAACGTCTACTCCGGCTACTCCTTCACCAACAAGGACGACGGCCCGCCGAACGGCGGCACCGTCAACGCCTGCTACCAGGACGGCTGGAACTGCACCCACGCCTGGCGGCAGATCGCCAACATGGTCGGCTTCCGCAACGCCGTGGCGGGCACCGGGGTGACCGACTGGTGGTCCGACGGCAACAACGCGATCGCCTTCGGCCGCGGCAACAAGGGCTACGTCGCGATCAACCACGAGAGCGGCGCGATCACCCAGACCTTCCAGACCGGGCTGCCGGCCGGCACCTACTGCGACGTCCAGCACGGCGACCCGCAGGCGGGCGGCGGCTGCACCGGCCCGACCTACCAGGTGGGCGCCAACGGGCAGTTCACCGCGACGGTCGGCGCGGGCGACGCGGTCGCGCTGTACGTCCAGCCGGGTACGACCGTCTCCGGCGCCTCCTTCAACGTCAACGCGACCACCGGGTACGGGCAGAACGTCTACGTGGTCGGCGACGCCGCGGCGCTCGGCGGCTGGGACCCGGCGAAGGCGCTGCCGCTCTCGTCCGCCGGCTACCCGGTCTGGTCGCTCGCGCTCTCGCTGCCGGCCGGCACCTCCGTCCAGTACAAGTACGTCCGCAAGGACGCCAACGGCGCGGTGACCTGGGAGTCCGGCGCCAACCGGACGGCGACCGTGCCCGCCGGCGGGGTCGTCACGCTGAACGACACCTGGCGGCCGTAGCCTCCTCGCCGTCCCCGGGAACCCCGTCAGCATGCTCTGACGGGGTTCCCTCGTACGGGTGGCCGCGCGGTTTCAAACCCCGGTGGGCGAAGGGGCGCTGACACCATCGCGGGATGAGAACCACCCCCCTCGTCCTGGACCTCGAACTGTGCGGCGGCCGCTGGGACGGCCACCGCAAGCGCGTCAACGCCGACGCCCCGCCGCCCGCCCTGCGGATGGTGCTCCGCGCCGAACTGCCCGCCGCCGAGAGCGGCGAGTACTGGCCGACCACCAGCGTCTACCGGCTGGACGAGGACGGCGAGGCGCTGCGCTACCGGCACTCGCACGACGAGTGAGCGCGCCCCGACGTACGGCGTTCCGCCGGCCGCGCCCCAGGCACGAGGCGGGTGCTCAGCCGCGCCCGATGTACGGCATGGCGGTCGCCATCACGGTGGCGAACTGCACATTGGCCTCCAGCGGCAGCGCGGCCATGTGCCGTACGGTCCGTGCGACGTCGGCCACGTCCATGGTCGGCTCGGGGGCGATCCGGCCGTCCGCCTGCCGGACGCCCGCGCTCATCGCCGCCGTCATGTCGGTCGCCGCGTTGCCGATGTCAATCTGCCCGCAGGCGATCCGGTAGGGGCGGCCGTCCAGGGACAGCGACTTGGTCAGGCCGGTGACCGCGTGCTTGGTCGCCGTGTAGGCGATCGAGTGCGGGCGCGGGACGTGCGCCGAGATCGAGCCGTTGTTGATGATCCGGCCGCCCTGCGGGTCCTGGGCCCTCATCTGCCGGAACGCCGCCCGGGCGCAGAGGAAGGCGCCGGTCAGGTTGAGGTCGACCACCGCCCGCCAGGCCTCGACCTCCAGCTCCTCCACCGGGACGGCCGGGCCGAAGCTGCCGGCGTTGTTGAACAGCAGGTCCACCCGGCCGTGCCGCTCGGCGGCCGCGGCGAACAGCGCGTCCACGGCTGCCGGGTCGGTGACGTCGGTCGGCACCACGTCGGCCGGGGCGCCGCAGAGCCGGGCGGTCTCGTGCAGCGGCTCGGCCCGCCGGCCGGCCAGCACGGGCAGCCAGCCGGCCGCGGCCAGTTCCACCGCCACGGCCCGGCCGACGCCGCTCCCTGCTCCGGTGACGACGGCGATCTGCTGGGGCATGGCGCTCTCCTCGGTGGCGGTGCACGCAGTGACGGTGGCAGTGGCAGTGGCAGTGGCAGTGGCGGTGTCCCGGTCGGTCCTCGAGGAGATCGTTCCGGATCCGCGGGCCGCCGTCACTGGTCGAAAACACCCAAAATCCGCCGACCGGACGAGCGCGCGGCTGTGACCCCCGCCGTCCGGCCCCCGCCACCCGACGGGAGTGGTGAAGGGTTTTACCCGATCGCGAACAAACATTGGATTTCCGGTGGCCGACGCGCAACCGGCCCATCCCGGGCCACGTCATAAGATCGCAGGAAGGCGCGCCCCCGCGAGGGACGGCACGCCATCACTCCGGGGGCCGTACCAGCGTCGTGTCCCCGGGTCTGTCCGGCCCCACCGGGGGGCCGCCGCCCGGTCGACGGACCGGGCGCGACATCGGTCGGAGAGTCCTCACCGTGCTTAGGCAGTCGTCCCGTTCCCGTGCCGTCCTGTCCGGCGCCGCCCTGCTCGCCCTGGCCGCCTCGCTCGCGGCTTGCGGGAGTTCCGGTGGTGGGAAGGGCGACAGCGCCAAGCCGGACGCCGGGCCCGCCTCGACCGGCAGCGCCGAGGGAACCCCGACCGGCGCCGGCTCGGGCACGGCGATCTCGGCCGGCACCGGCAAGGTGCTGATGCCGACCGGCCCGAACGCCAACCTCAGCAAGGTCCGGGACACCGCCGCCGGCCCGATCTTCCTGACCACCGTGACCGGCGCGAAGTCCGGTGTCGCCGGCAAGGTCTGGGTCTGGCTGCCGCCCGAGTACAACGACCCCAAGTTCGCCAAGACCGGCTTCCCGGTGCTCACCCTCTTCGCGGGCGGCCAGAGCAACGGCTACAACACCTGGACCGACAACCAGTTGCCGATCCAGGAGGAGAACGAGCGGCTGGTCAAGGAGGGCAAGTCCCACCCGTTCATCATGGTCATGCCGGTGCAGAACTTCAACGGCGACGAGAAGAACGCGCTGGACTGCTCCGACATCCCGGGCCAGCCCAAGATGGCCACCTGGATGGCCCAGGACATCCCGGACTTCGTCCGCGCCAACTTCCGCACCGTGCGCGGCCGCGACGGCTGGGGCGTGATGGGCGCCTCCACCGGCGGCTTCTGCAGCGCCAAGCTCGCCCTGCAGTACCCCGACGTCTACAAGGCCGCGGTGCCGATCGACGGCTACTTCATCCCGGACTCGCTGCTGTGGAAGGGCCACGACGCCGAGCGCGCGGCCAACAACCCCGACGTGCTGGTCACCGAGGGCAAGGCCGACGTGAAGATGCTGGTCACCGCGGGCGGGGCCAACCCGTACGAGACCAAGGTGGTCAAGTCCTGGGTGGCCAAGGCCGCCCCGCCGGTGGGCATCACGTACTTCGAGCAGCCCGGCGGCAAGCACCTGACCTCGGACTTCAAGAAGATGATCCCGGACACCCTGGAGTGGCTGACCAAGAACCTGGCCGGGCCGGCGGCCGACTGAGGCCGGTCCGTCGCGCACCGCGGCTGCCGTGCCCGGTGCCCCGTGCCTCGGCGGCCGCGGGCGGTCAGTGAGTCGGGGACAGGGCCGAGGACGGGGACGGGGTGGAGGTCTTGGGCGGTCCTGGGGTCTTGGGCGGTCCGGGGGTCGTGGACGGTCCTGGGGTCTTGGGCGGTCCGGGAGGTGTGGTCGGTCCGAAGATCGGGTCCCCCCAGCCGTCCCGGACCGCCGCCACGAACCCCGGCTGCCCGGACAGCACCAGCAGCTGCGGCAGCGGCACGGTCGGGTCGCCCGGCTGCGGTCGGGCGCCGGCCCGGACGAACAGCAGGACGTACGCCAGGTCGTCCGGGGTGACGATACGGAGCTGGGCCTCCCGGCCGCGGTGGGCGGCCGACAGCGGGTGCAGCGCCCAGACCGTCGAGCCGTCCGGGAGCTTCATGCCCACGCAGTCCTCGCCCTCCGGATTCATCGGGCCCCAGGCGTTCGAGCGCGGCCCGCACGGCGAGTCGGTGCCGCCGGACGGGCCGGCGGGACCGTCCAGGTGTCGGCTCACGGTGACCGTGCCGCCGTCGGTCCTGGTCAGCAGGAAGTCGTTCGCCGTGGCGCCCCGGAAGACCTGCACGATGTCCTCGGGCGGGTGGGCGCGCAGCAGGGCGAGCAGGCTCAGGCTGCCGTCCGCGGCCGGGCCGCCGGTGGTCGGCCTGCCCGGGGTCGTGCTGCCTGGTGCCGTGCCGCCCGTCGCGGTGCCGCCCGTCCCGGTGACCGCCGGGGACGGCGGGACGGACGGGCTCGGCATGGCGGACGTCAGGCCGGGCGCGCTCGCCGCCGGGACGAACTCCCGGCCGGACCCTTCCACCGGGGTCCGCCCGCGCACCGCCCAGCCCGCCGTGGCCAGCAGACCCACGGCGGCCGCGGTCGCGACCGTCGCCAGCAGATGGCGCCGGCGGCGCAGCCGTGCGCCCGATCGGCGGACCTCCGGCAGCAGTGCCGGGGGAGTGGCCGGCTCCGGCTGGTCCAGGACCGTGCGGAACAGTGCGCCCATGTCGTCGGCGTCGAACGCCGGATCGTCCCCGTTCAAGACCGCTTTCCTCTCGTCTCTCGCTCGTCCCGGGCGGCCCGTTCCGCCCCTGTGTCCGGTTTTCGGCGCCCCGGCCCGCGCGTCCGGCCGAGGCTCGCCCGGCTCGGCCCGCCGGTCCGGACCGGCTCAGCTCGCCGCGATCTCCCGCAGCGAGTCGCCGAGGATCACCCGTAGCTGGGCCAGCCCCCGGCTGGTGTTGGACTTCACCGTGCCGGTGCTCTGCCGCAGGGCCGCCGCCGTCGCCTCGACCGACTGGTCCTCCCAGAACCGCAGGACCAGCGCCGCCCGGTAGGCCGGGGTGACCTGCGCGAGCGCCGCCAGCAGGGCCAGCCGGCGCTCCGGGTCCGCCGGGGCCGCGGCCCGGGGACCGGTTGCCGGTGGCTCCGGCAGGTCCGGTGCGGGCACCTCGTGCGAGCGGCGCAGGCGCCGGGCGTCGATGTAGGTGCGGACCAGTGTGGTCCGGGCGTAGCCGGCCGCCGCATCCGGGTCGCGCAGCCGGGTCCAGCGCGAGTACAGCTTCACCAGCGTGGTCTGCGCAAGGTCCTCGGCGAGGTGCCAGTCGCCGCAGAGCAGGTAGCCGGTGCGGCGCAGCGCGGCGTACCGACCCGCGACGAACTCGTCGAACGACTGCTCCTGCTCCGGTGACATGCGGCCTCGCTGTTCCCCTGGACTCCCCGGCGCGTGTGGTGCGCACCCTCACCCGGGTACACGGGGCAGGCGCCGCGAAGCGTTGCGTCCGCTCCCATAAACGCCCTGACCTGCGCGTCAATCGGACATTGATTCGCTTCTGATCGACTGCGGGCACCTTGGCTGGGGTGGTCCTCACCGGCCGCCACCACCCGTCCTGCCCCAAGCCGTGAAGAGAGTGCCATGCCCATCCACCTGCTGCCCCAGCCCGCCCCCGCCGTGCCCGCGCAGGGGCAGTCCGGCGCCGACCCCCTGGGCGCGGACGCGCACGGGCGGACCGCGGACGACGACCTGACCACCGTGCGGTTCGCCGGGCTGCGGCTGGTGCACGCCGCACTGCGCCGGGACCTCGCCCGGCTGCCCAACGCGCTGCGGCTGCTCCAGCCCGACGAGGAGGACAAGGGCGAGGCGCTGCTGCGGCACTGGACCTTCATGACCGCGATGCTGACCTGCCACCACGAGCAGCAGGACACCAGGATCTGGCCGATCGTGCGCCGCTTCGCGCCCGAGCTGCGGCTCCTGCTCAACTGGCTGGAGGCCGACCACCACAACCTGGACCACTCGTTCACCCGGGTCACCACGCTGGTCCGGATCGCCAGCCGGGACACCGGCAGCGCCTGGCCGGTGGCGTACGCGATGGAGGACCTGGCGGCCCGCCTGGAGACCCATCTGCGGATCGAGGAGCGCCAGTTGCTGCCCCGGATGGACCGGGTGGTCGCCGACGGCTCCCGGCTCGGCGGCCTCGGGGAGCTGCTGGACCTGCTGCGTGCGGCGGACGGACCGGGAGCGGCGGACGCGCTGGCCTGGCTGCTGGACGGCGTCGAGCCGGCCGCGGTGGAGCGGCTGCTGGCCGAGTGCGACGACGACGTGGCCCGCAACTGGCCGCACTGGCAGGCGACCTACCAGCGCTGCACCGCGCCGCTGTGGGGGCCGGTCGGCGAGTCGGAGGGCGACCTGGGGATCATGGTCGACTGACCGTCGGGCGTTTTCGCGGGCCGTCGATCTACGCGCGTGGCATGAGCCTGCGGCATATGCTGAGGAGTGTCGGCCACCGGTCCGTCGGTCAACTCCCGGCGCCCCCTAGGGGATTCGACCCAGCACTCTCAGGGTTCGGCCACCCGGCCGATCCGGGCCGCACCAGGGCAGGCCTCCCGCCGACGGCCGATGGCTGGCTGTGTCCGGGCCACTACCGTCGAGACATGACCACAGCGAGCAGCACTCCCAAGGCCCACCGCACCAGCCTCCGGACCCGCTTCCGCATCGGCTCGGCGATCCTCGCCACGGGTGCCGTCCTGACACTCGGCGCCGGACTGGCCGCCTGTGAGGGCGGAGTGGCGCTCTGCCTGGACGACCACAAGTGCACCGTCGGCATCAAGACCGACGGCGCCGACGCCTCCAAGACCGTCAAGGTCTTCGGCGGCGACAACCCGATGAAGATGACGATCGGCCACATCACCGACAGCTCGGCCGAGGTGACGATCGGCGACACCAGGAAGACCGTCGACAAGGACTCCGAGACCGCCGTCGGCAACGTCCGGGTCACCATCCGCAAGGCGGACAAGGGCGACCACTTCGCCGAGGTGCACGTCGAGCGCGACTGACCCTTCCCCGGCGCTCACCCCGCCCCCCTCCACTCTCCTCGGTTCCTCCGACCTTCCCCCTCCCTTCGGCTTTCCCCCCTCCCTTCGGCTTTCCCCGGTTCCCCTGGGCCGCCCGGGCCGCCTGGGGCCCCCGGTGCTACCGTCCCGCCGGTGACCTCTCTGCTGCAACCCCCGCTGATCACCCGGCTGCTGGCCGCCGAACGCATCCTGATCGCCGGAGCCGGCGGCGGATTCGACGTGTACGCCGGGCTGCCGATCGCCCTCGCCCTGCGCGCCGCGGGCAAGGAGGTCCACCTCGCCAACCTCTCCTTCACCCACCTCTACGGCCTGCCGCTCGACGTCTGGGCGGAGCCCGACGTGGCCATGATCCGGCCGGACACCCCCGCCCCCGAGGGCTACTTCCCGGAGCGCACGCTGGCCCGCTGGCTGCACCTGCACAGGATGCCCGACACCGTCTGGGCCTTCCCGTCGGCGGGCGTGCAGCCGCTGCGCGACGGCTACCGGGCGCTCGTCACCCGGCTGGGCATCGACGCCGTCCTGCTGGTGGACGGCGGCACCGACATCCTGATGCGCGGCGACGAGGTCGGACTCGGCACCCCCGAGGAGGACATGGCCAGCCTGGCGGCGGTGGCCGGCCTCACCGAGGTGCCCGAGCGGCTGGTCGCCTGCCTGGGCTTCGGCATCGACGCCTTCCACGGCGTCAACCACACGCTGGTGCTGGAGAACCTCGCCGCGCTGGACCGGGCCGGCGGCTACCTCGGCGCCTTCTCCATCCCGCGCGACAGCCGGGAGGGGGCGCTCTACCTGGACGCCGTCGAGCACGCCCGGGCCGCCTTCCCCGAGCACCCCAGCATCGTCAACGGCTCGGTGGCGGCGGCCCTGCGCGGCGAGTTCGGCGACGTCCGGTTCACCGAGCGGACCAAGGGCAGCGACCTGTTCGTCAATCCGCTGATGGCGATGTACTTCGGCGTCACGGTGGAGGCGCTGGCCGCCGAGCACCGCTACCTGGACCGGCTGGAGCGCACCGTGGTGACCCGCCAGATCGCCACCGTCATCGCGGAGTTCCAGGACGAGCTGCCCCGACAGCGGCCGCCCCGGCAGTTCCCGCACTGAGACCGTACGGGCGGCCACCGGCCACCGGCCACCGGCCACCGGCCACCGGCCACCGGCCACCGGCCAACGGCCGGCGGTCACCGGCCACCGGCCACCGGCCACCGGCCAACGGCCACCGGCCACCGGCCAACGGCCGGCGGTCAGGAAGCGGCGAGCCGGAACTCCAGGTTGCCGAACCGCACCTGGTCGCCCGGCCGGACCCGGACGCCGCCCGCGATCCGGCGCCCGTTGACGTGCGTGCCGTTGGTCGAGCCGAGGTCGTACAGCACCCAGCCGCCGTCCTCGTGCCGGAGTTCGGCGTGGTTCCGGGAGACCGAGGCGTCGTGCAGCCGCAGTCCCGAGCCGGGGAGCCGGCCGATCGTCAGCAGCCCGGCCCCGGTCTGCGGCAGGCTCAGCCCGGGCAGCCGCTCGGTGCGCCAGGCCCGGTTCAGCCGGTCGCCGAAGGAGGAGACCCGGCCGACCGTGCGCAGCACGAAGCGCTCGACCGGCCCGCCGGTCGGCAGCCCGGCCACCGCCGCGTCCAACTCGCCGCGGCTGGTGGCCTGCAGGACGATGTCCATCCGGCCGAGGAAGGTCTCGTGCGAGAGCCGTCCGCTGCCCGCGCCGTCCTTCAGTACCCCGAGCGCCTGGTCCCGTTCGGCGTCGGAGGGCCGGACCCGGCCGGTGGGGAGCTCAGGAGGCGTCATGGCCGAATTGTCGGCTCGGCCGGCTCGGGCTGTCCAGATCACGCCGTGCGCGGGCGCGTGGTTCGTACGTCACGGCAGTCCAGACGCCCTGTCCGGCCGCGCGGTTCCGCGCCGTTCCCGCAGGCCGTACGGGCCGTCAGGCCTTGCGGGCGGCGGCCAGGATCTTCTCGGTGGTGTGCAGGAACCGGGAGGTGACCGAACCCCCGTAGGCCTTGCCGAACATGTCCTTGGTGACCCACTTGCCGTCCCGCAGGTGGATCACGAGGTACGCGGCCCCCGGGTCGGCGCCGAGAACCTCGACGTCGCCCTTGGGCGTGCGGTGCGGTGCGGCGAGCTCGGCGGGCAGCGGCTCGGAGAGGAAGGCGATGACCAGCCGGACGTCCGGTGTCACCTCGACGCCCCGGAACGGCTCGGCGGCGAGCAGTTCGGCGACCTCGTCCACCGTCCGCAGCATCACCGGCACCGGGTAGCCGAGCGACCGCTCCAGGTGCTCCTCGATCCGCCGGGTCAGCGCGGCACGGCCGGACGCGGTGGCGGACCCGCCGTCGGACCCGCCGGTGGTGAAGAAGACGTTGCCGCTCTGGATGTACGAGCGGACGTTCTCCAGACCCAGCTCGGCGAAGAGCGCCCGCAGCCGCTCCATCTTCACCGTCCGGCCGCCGACGTTGATGGCCCGCAGGAAGGCGATGTACGTGGTCGTGGTGGTCACCCCGCCAGTGTGGCACCGGCCTGCGACAACGACGTGTGACAACGACGTGTGGCAACTGTGTGTGACGACGGCCCGGCCGGTGCTGCGCGGCCCCGCTGCGACGAACGGTGGTCGTCAGCACCGGGTGCCAGACTGGCGCCATGGCTACCTGGCAGGATTTCGAGCAGGAGGCTCCCGATCTGGCGCCCCTGGTGCGGGCCCGGTTCGAGGCCAACAAACACCACGTCCTGGCAACGCTGCGCAAGGACGGTTCGCCCCGGGTGAGCGGGACGGAGGTCGAGTTCGTCGGCGACGACCTGTGGCTCGGGTCGATGTACGGCGCGGTCAAGGCGCGCGACCTCCAGCGCGACGCCCGCTTCGCCCTGCACGCGCACCCGGGGGACGAGACCATGGCCGGCGGGGACTCCAAGGTCTCCGGCCGGGCCGTCGAGATCACCGACGAGGCCGAACTCGCCGCGTTCGCCGCCGATCTGCCCGAGCCGCCGCCCACCCCGTTCCACGCCTTCCGGCTGGAGCTCGAGCAGGTGGTGCACACCGCCGTCGAGGGTGAGCACCTGCTGGTCCACAACTGGCACCCGGGCCGGCCGGTGGAGCGGATCCAGCTCCACTGACCGGCCGGGTCCCGGGCTCGGTCCGGGCCCTACGGCAGCACGGACCTGAGGGCCTCGGGGGTGCGGGCCACGACGGCGTGCCCGTCGTCCGCGGTGATGATCGGGCGCTGGATCAGGATCGGGTGCTCGGCCATCGCCGCGATCCAGCGGGTCCGCTCGCCCGGCTCCCGGGGCCAGTCCTTCATCCCCAGGTCCTTCGCGGCCTGCTCGTCGGTGCGGGTGATGTCCCACGGCTCCAGGCCCAGGCGCCCCAGCACCTGCTCCAGCTCGGCCGCGGTCGGCGGCTCCTCCAGGTAGCGCCGCACGGTGTACTCGACCCCGGCGTCGTTCAGCTCGCCGAGCGCCGCCCGGCACTTGCCGCAGCGCGGGTTGATCCAGATCTCCATACCGGCCAGCCTACCGAGCCGCCGGCACCGGTCCGGGTGACCGTGCGCCGACGCTCGGGAGCGACGTCGGGCCCGGCTCCGCAGGACGGGACGTTCGGCCGTTCGTGGCTGGGCCGTCCGTGGGAGAGCATGGAGGGACGAAACCGACCATTCCGGACTTATCCTCCCGGAACGGCCGCCAGCCAGGAGGTCCCGCCGTGCCCACAGCGCCCCGCCCGTCGCGCCCCGCCGCGCCGGAGTCCCGGGTGCCGCGCTGGGTCCCGTGGCTCCCGGTCGTCCTGCTGGTGCTGGACCTGACCGCCGAGGCCGTCGTCCCGGACGCGGTCGCCGCCGGCTTCCTGCTGACCGCGCTGCCCGTGGTGGCCGCGTTCAGCTACGGCCCGGTGCTGACCGCCGCCGCCACCGGCGGCTCCCTGGCGCTCCAACTGGTCCTGGCCCTGCGCGCGGGCCACATCAACGAGCAGCACCACGTCTGGGTCTACATCGCCACCCTGCTCTCCGGCGTGATGGGCACCGTCCTGTCGTGGCAGCGCACCCGGCAGAACCGCAATCTGCTGCAGGCCCGTACGGTCGCCGAGACCCTGCAGCGCATCGTGCTGCGGCCGGTGCCCGAGCGGGCCGGCGGACTGCGGGTGGCCGGCCTCTACCGCTCGGCCCAGGCCGAGGTGCTGGTCGGCGGGGACCTGTACGAGGTGTGCGACACCCGTTTCGGCGTGCGGGTGCTGCTCGGTGACGTCCGAGGCAAGGGCCTCGGCGCGGTCCGTACGGTCGCCGACGTCCTCGGCGCGTTCCGGGCGGCCGCGTACGACACCCCGGGGCTGGTCGAGCTCGCCGACCAGCTGGACCGCGCGGTGCTGCGCGACGCCGCCGACCGCGGCGACGACGAGCTGTTCGCCACGGCCGTCCTGCTGCAGTACCGGCCGGGCTCCGACTGCGTGGAGATCGTCAACCGCGGCCACACCACCCCGCTGCTGCTGACCGGCGGCACGATATCCCCGGTGCCCTGCGCGGACGAGCTCCCCCTGGGCCTGGGCCACCTCGGACCCGCCGAGGAGCGCGGCAAGCCGACCATCGTCGCCCTGCCTCCCGGCCACACCGTGCTGCTCTACACCGACGGCGTCAGCGAGGCCCGCGACGCCGCGGGCGCCTTCTACCCGCTGGCCCCGCGCCTCGCCGCCCTCGGTACCACCGTGCCCGACCGGCTGGTCTCCTTCCTGGCCGAGGACGTCCACCGGTACGCCGGCCTGCTCGCCGACGACCTCGCCGTCCTCGCCCTCACGCCGGAATGACCCCGGCCCGCACCGGGGGCGGTGCGGGCCGGGGTCAGCGCGTCACAGCCCCGCGAGGGCCGCCACCACGAAGCGTTCGCAGTGGATGCGGCGCCGTTCGATCCCGGCGTCCGCGAGGAACGAACCGACCGTGGCGACCAGGCCCGCCGGTCCGCACAGGTAGTACTGCAGCTCCGGGTCGGTGGTGGCGCAGCCGGCCGCCGCGATGAGTTCCGGCAGCCGCTCGGGGTCGATCCGTCCGGTGCGCAGCGGGTCGGGCCCCTGCTCGCGGGAGAGGACGTGCAGCACCGTGAACCGCTCGGCGAAGCGGTGCCGGAGCTCGGCCAGCTCGTCGGCGAACAGCACGCTCGCCGACGTGCGGTTGCCGAGGATCAGCGCGAACTCGTCGCCGCGCCGCAGCGCCGCCTCGGCCATCGCGAGCACCGGGGTGATGCCGGAGCCCGCGGCGACCGCGAGGTGACGGCGGCCGGGGCGCAGGCGGAACCGGCCGGTCGGCGGCAGGACGTCGACGGTGTCGCCCGGGCGCAGCCGGGCGTGGGCGAACTCGGCGAAGCCGCCGGGGCCGAGCAGCTTGACCGCGATCCGCAGCGAGGCCGGGGCGCCGTCGTCGGCCGGCGGGGCCTGGCAGATCGAGTAGGAGCGGCAGGTCTCCTCGCCGTCCGCGTCGATGCGTCGGACCATGACGTACTGGCCCGGCTGGTACCGGAATTCGTCCCGGACGGCGGCGGGGACGGCGAAGGTGACGGTGACCGCGTCCTCGACCGGCCGGCTGATGTCCTGGACGGTGAGCGGGTGGAAATCCTGGCTACTCATCGGTCTTCCTCGGTTGCTGGTTCGGGTCGGGAGGACTTCAGGCCGCGGCGGCGGCTTCGGCCGGGCGGGCGGTGACGGCCTGCCCCTGCAGGGGACGGAACAGCAGCAGGTACGCGACGACGGCCAGTGCCGCGACCGCGAGGAAGAGCGTCTGCACCGGCAGCCACCCCCCGACCACCGCGACCAGCAGCCCGGAGAGCGGCATGGTGCTCTGGTTGAGCAGCACGATCAGGCTGATCACCCGGCCGCGTTCGGCTTCCTTGATCCAGTGCAGGCGTTCGATCCGGATGAAGACGTTGAAGAGCCCGCACAGCCCGATGCACAGGCCGTAGCCGAGCACGTAGAGCGGGAAGAGCGGGGCCACGGTGATCAGCGTGCCGCCGACGGCGATCCCCACGAACGACACGATGCCGATCCGGTAGACCGAGACCCTGCGCAGCAGCCACGGCATCAGGAAGAAGGTGGCCAGCGAGAGCGATCCGACCGTCATCTGGAGTGAGGCGAAGACGCTGTCGCTCTGCCCGAAGTGCCCGACGGTCAGGGCCGCGCCGGTCGCCGTGGCGATGCCGACCATCAGGTTGACCGTCATCGTCAGCCCGACCAGGGAGAGCAGGACCGGCTCGGCCCGCAGGCTGCGCACGCCGACCCGCAGGTCGTGCAGCACACTGCGCCGCTCGGCGGCAGCCGTGGCCGAGCTCGTGCCCGCGGCATGCGCACCGAGCCCGCGCAGTGCGAGGACCCCGCAGGCGCTGACGGCGAAGACCGCCGCGGCCGCCCAGAGCAGGTCGGCCGGACGGATCCAGATGAGCAGGGCCCCGCCCGCCGCCGGCCCGAGCACGCCGGAACCGCTGTTGATCATCTGGAGCAGGCTCTGGGCCTTGGCCAGGTCCTCCTTCGGCACCAGCTGCGGCACGGTCGACTCCAGGGCGATGAACGCCTGGGCGTAGCAGAAGGCGCACAGCGCCATCAGTGCGGCGGTGAGCTTGAAGGTCTCCCCGGGCCACTGGCCCAGAGCCAGCACGGTGAGCAGGCAGGCCGTGGCCCGCAGGATGTCGGCGGTGGTGTAGAGCCGGCGGCCGCCGACCCGGTCGGCCAGCAGTCCGGCGAGGGGGAGCGAGGTCAGCCGGGGCAGCCATTCGATCAGGAAGGCCAGTCCGGACATCGTCACACTGCCGGTGGCGTCGTAGACGATGAGCGGCACCGCGAACTGCAGCAACTGGTCGCCCAGCGTGGAGAAGACGCGCGAGCCCAGGAAGACCCCGATGCGCCAGGTGTACATTCCGCCTCCTCGGGACGGTTGCGGTGCGCCCTGACGGTGCGTCACCGGATGATGGTCGGTCACCGCCTTCGGAGGTCGGTCACCGCTCCTGGAGCGACGGTCACCGCTCCTGGAGCGTGATCCGCGCCTCGATCGCGGCGGCGAGCCCGTCGAGCCGGTCCACCAGGGTCTTGGCGTGGTCCGCGACCAGGACGATGTGGCCGACGAAGCCCGCGTTGTCGGTGATGCCGGCGCTCACCCGGTCCGAGGGCGACGCGGCGAACGCCGACCGGTGGAGCGGGATGTCGAGCGAGTCGGCGAGCTTGAGGACGTCGGGCAGCGAGGCCAGGACGCCGTCGCCGGGAGCCCGCAGCATGCGGATCCCGCTGAACGCGCGCGGCTCCGGACGGCCGGGCCGGAACTCGCCGGTCACCGCCCAGTGCAGCCATTCCCGCCAGGGGTCGAAGTCCTCGAAGGACAGCCTGGCGAGGTCCCAGATGTGCATGCCGGCCGGGCGCATGTTGGTCTCCACCGCCGAGACGCCCTCCTCGCGCAGGAACAGCTCGTTGTGGAACGCGCCGTTGCCCGGCGAGACCAGCTGCCGGACGTGCTCGCCGGCCCGGTCCAGGGCGGCGGCCTGGTCCGGCTCCAGCGGGGCCGGCACGATCTGCTGGATCTCCGCGCGGAAGCGGTCCTGGGTGGTGTGCTTCTCGGTGAGCCACCGGGTGCCGCCGACGAAGTCCCAGCTGTACTCCTGGGCGTCGCGCACCAGCGTCTCGACCAGCACGCCGGAGTCGTGGTACGGCGCCAGCGCCGCCCAGATCTCCGGGCACCGGGTGAGGTCCGAAACCACCTGGCAGCCACGGCTGTTGCCCTCGTTCGCCGGCTTGACGAACGCCGTGCCGCCGAGCCGGGCGACCGCTGCCTCGAACTCGCCGAGGGAGTGGGCCGGCAGGCTCAGCAGCGGCTGGAACCCGTCCGGGTGCGTCGTGGTGGCGGCCTCGAGCCCGCGGTAGTGCCGCTTGTCCAGGCCGGCCGCGGCCTCCTGCGGTTCGGCGCCGGGCAGCGCGAAGTGCCGGGCCAGCCACGCGCCGAGCGGGACGCCGCGGTCCGAGAAGGGCAGGATGCCGATCGGCCGCAGGCCGAGCCGGCGCAGTTCCTCGGCGATCGGCCGGGCGGCGTCGGCCGACTCGACCGCGCCGAGCGGGGCGACCAGGACCACGTCGGCGGCGGCGTGGTCCTGCGGCTTCGCCTGCTCCGTGATCAGCACGATCTTCGCCCGGTAGGTGCCGTGGCAGAGGTCGCGCAGTTTGGCGACGTCGTAGATCCGGGTGTTGTTGTATCCCGTCACCACGAAGCACGGGTTGCTCATCGCTGCTCCATGACTGCCTGCTGGGTGAGGATCTCGCCGAGGGTGTGTCGCACCTCGGCCGCACTGCCCTGCACGAATCCGGACAGCGGCGTCGCCGCGGTGGCGTAACTGATCCGGCCCGCGTGCGCGGCGGGGCGGGTGTTGCGGACGAAGGAGTGCAGCCGCTTCCCGTACCGGTCCGGGTCGAATTCGATGGCCGCCTGCTCGGTCCGGTGGTGGCCGGGGAAGACGAACCAGCCGTAGTGGTCCTGCGCCGGGCGCGGCTCGATCTGCCCGGTGTCGCCCCAGAGTTGGTAGCGCAGGTCGGCCTGGTAGAGGTCGATGCCGGTGCGCAGTTCGAAGGTCTCCGCGACCCCGGCCCCGCCGATCCGGCTGGCGGTCTCCAGGAAGAGGAACCGGCCGTCCGGCTCGCGGATGGCCTCGAAGTGGAAGCAGCCGTTGCGCTGCCCGAGAACGGCCAGGGTGCGGCGCAGCAGCTCGACGGCTTCCGGCTCGTCGGGCGTCTGGGCGGAGCCGAGCGGGCTGCCGTGCGCGTAGGCGAGGCAGTCGCCCACGTAGACGCTGCTGACCAGGGCCGCGATCTCCCCGTCGCGCAGGCAGCCGTCGAGGTGCCAGATCTCGCCGGGGACGAACTCCTCGACGAAGACCTCCTCGGGATCCGGGCAGGCGTCGAGCCGGTCGAGGATCCGGTCGGCGCCGCCCAGTTCGATGCCGGTGCTGGACGCCTCCAGCCGGGGCTTGATCAGGAACCTGCCTTCGCGCGGCGGGTTGCGGCGGAACGCCTCGACGCTGCGGAACGCGGGCTGCGGGACTCCGGCCTCCTCGGCGAGGGTGCGCATCAGCCACTTGTCGCGGACCGGGAGCACGGCGTCCGGCTGGTCGCCCGGGATGGCGAACTTCTCCCGCAGCAGGGCGGCCGGCAGCAGGTCGTACTCGGAGCGGGCGATCAGCCGGTCGGCGTCGGCGAGCCAGTCGCCGTGGCGCTCGATCATGGCCTGGATGTCGTGCGTGGGGACGCCGAGCAGGCGGCGTTGCGCGTCGGCGGGCAGGTCGTCGAAGCCGTCGGGGGCGCTGAGGTAGCGAACGGTGTGCTGCCGGTGGTCGATCGCCAGGTCGTAGCGGATCTTCCGGAAGGGGATCCGGTGCAGGATGACGATGTTCACGCGCTGTACTCGATTCTGAGGTGCGACTCGCTCTCGCGGAGGAACTCGTCGAGGGCGTCCGGGCTCAGCGAGGTGACGTCCCACAGGGCTTGGCCGACGAAGATCTCCCGGTCCACCTCCGGCAGTTGCTCGCCCTCCTGGACGAACAGCCTGTCCTCCACCAGGTCGACGGGTACGGATCCCCGTGCCACCCGCGCGACCCGCCGGCCCGGCTCACCGAAGAAGACCCGGAAGAAGGTGCGGCGTTCCTCGCTCGCCACCGGCTCGACGGTCCGCCCGAGCAGCTGGTCGATCCAGAGCTCCAGGACGTCGACGCCGCAGTGCCGCAGCGTGCTGGCCACGATGTACGCGCCGCCGATCCGCGGGTTGACCTCGACGATCTCCCAGCCGCGGCCGCGCTGGAACCTGGCCTCCACGTGGTAGACGCCGGTGTCCACGCCCAGGGCCAGCAGGCAGCGCTCGACGTGCTCGACGCCCAGCCGCACCTCGGCCTGGTCGAGGGACCGGGGCGGGCAGACGCAGGCGTTCTCCAGCGTCGTGCGGCCGGACTGGCGCATGTCGACCTTCTCGTGCACGGCGTGCACGGTCATCACGCCGTCGCTGACGCTGGTCTCGAAGCTGCACTCGACACCGTCGATGAACTCCTCGACGATGAACGACGGTTCACCCTCGAAGACGCCGGCGTAGGCGCGGTCCGCGCAGGCCTGCTGCCAGAGGGTGTCGAGTTCACCGATGTCGGTGAGCCGGTCGGCGCGGAAGGCGCCCATCGAGGCGAGCCCCTCGCGCGGCTTGATGAAGTAGCGCGACCTGTCCTCCAACGCGTCGAAGCGCGCCTCGGTGAGGGGCCAGGCGGCCACCTGCGACAGCTCCTGGACGCGCAGGAAGGTGCGCATCGCCAGCTTGTCGCGCAGTCCCCGGACGGTCTCCTCCGACAGGTCGGGGGTGCCGAGCCGGCGGTTCGCGTACGCCATCAGCACCCGGTAGGCGTCCCAGACGGTCAGGCAGCCGAGCAGCCGCACGCCGTCCGCCGAGAGCTCCGCCAGGAACCGGTCGATGTCCGAGCTGCGCAGGGCGGGGTCGTCGGTGATCCGCACCAGCTCGACCTCGTCCTGCCAGGCCGCCTCCACCTCGCGGGTCGGGCTCGATGACAGCACGTACGTCCTGATCCCGCGGCGCTTGAGCGCGGCGGCCAGCGGCGGCACCATCGACATCAACTGGTGCGAGAGGATCAGGAATCCAGTTTTCTCAGCCACGTGAACGAATCCTCTTCTCGACCGCCCGGCCGCCCGCGGTGCAGCGGGCGGCCGGGCAGGGTTACCGAGTGGTCCGGGACGGCGGGGTTCAGGCGGCCTGGGCCGACTCGTCGCCGAAGCGCTCGTACAGGTCGACGAAGAACATCTTCAGCAGCTCCTGGATCTCGGCCAGGTAGCGCTTGATGTCGACGATGTCCTGCTCGCTCTCGATGAAGAGGCTGAGGATGTCCCACATGTCCTGGGTGTGGTCCTCGACCAGGTCGGTGTTCAGGTGGGAGGCCTGACCGACGATCATGTCCTTGCCGAGGGACTCGGACATCGCCTTGATCTGCTTCGGGGTGATCTTCTGGGTGGTGTACTCGACCAGGTAGCTGTAGCAGATCACGCCGAGCGGCTTCTCGTGCTCCGCGACGAAGTAGAGGTAGCCGGCCAGCAGCCGGGTGTTGAAGTTCGGCTCGGTGGCGAAGATCTCCTCCGCGGAGATGCCGACCTTCTCGGCGTCCTTCACGAACAGGGTGTCGTGCAGCATCTCCTCGTCCTGGTAGGCGGCGTAGAGCTGGGCCGCCTCGGCGTTGATGCGGGTGATCTTGTGCAGCGCGTTGGCCTGCGCGGTGCGCATCAGCCGGATGCGCCAGGCGTGCTCGACCAGCGTCTGCTTGTAGTAGCCGAGGTTGACGTCGCTGCCTTCCAGGTGGCGCGCGTAGGGAACGGTGGCGTTCCACTCCTCGATCTTCCCGTCCAGGAAGGTGTCGATCTCCTGCTTCGCCCGCTTGCTGTCCTCGGTGGACAGGAAGGGCTTGCGACGCAGCAGCGCGGAGTCGGTCAGGCGGTTCTTGTTCTCCATGATGGAATCCCTCCAGGGGGTTATTGACTGCTAGTTGATTTCGAAGAGGACGGCGTCGCCGTGGGCCCGGCTCTGGCAGGCGAGCCGCACCGCCGGGTCGTCCATTTCGATGAGCTCGAAGAGGCGCTCTTCATTGGGAGTTCGGGGCGACAGGTTGTCGCCGCCGCTCACCACGCGAACGGCGCAGATCCCGCACTTTCCGGACCGGCAACCGAAGGTGATGTAATCTCCCATCTCCTTCAGGTCGACGTGGCCCTCGAAATCCACACTCTCTTCGGCGTTGACAAATTTCAGATTCGGCACGATGAACCTCGGGTTACGGCCAGTCGGTGGTCAGCGCGGCCTGGGCCGCGCGCAGACTCAGCACCTCGTACAGGAAGCTGTTGACCGGGGTCGCCGTCGCCGTCCTGGCGCCGAGGCAGACCGCTGCTCCGGTCCAGGCTTCGAGCTCGGACGGCTTGCCCGATCGGATGTCGCGGTGCAGCGAGGAGATGCCGGCCGGGGGCTGCCGGTCCAGGAACGCCATGGTGGTGCCGACGATGTCCGCCGGCAGGCGGACGCCCATCGCCTCGGCGACCTGGTGGATCTCGGTCATGGCGTCGCCGAGCAGCCGCCGGGTGCCCGGCCGCGAGCGCAGCGCGCCGACCGGTGCGTCGGTCACCGCGCCGAGGCCCCCCAACGGCACGACGAAGAGGAACTTCGCCCAGAGGTCCGCCCAGATGTCCTCGGCGATCACCGGGGCCACCCCGGCCTCGCCCAGCGCGTCCCGGAGCCGCTCCACCCGCCGGGTGACGCGGTTGTCCCATTCGCCGAAGGTCAACGACCCGGCCGAACCGACGTGGTGGATCCGGCCGGGACTGTCGAGGTACGTGATGACCTTCGCGACGCCGGGCAGGACCGCGTCACGGCCGACGACCTGCGCGACCTCCTCGGGCGTCCGGACGCCGTTCTGTAAGGTCAGCACCGCCGTGTCGGGGCCGATCAACGGCCCCAACCCGGCTGATGCGGACGCTACTTGCCACGTTCTGACGCCGAGGAGAACGTAGTCGACCCGGCCGATCTCCCGGGTGTCGGCGGTAGCCCGCACCGACCCCACGGAGAAACCCTCGGTCGGGCTCTGCACGGTGAGCCCGTGGCGGCGAAGTGCCTCCAGGTGCGCACCGCGCGCGACGAAATGCACGTCCTGCCCGGCCGCTGCGAGGCGGCCGCCGAGGTATCCACCGAGGCCTCCGCTGCCCACGACCGCGATTCTCACAGCGCCTCCTCGTGGAGTTACGCGACGGGCGCGCCGCCCCACTGCGAATCGGCCACCACGACCGCGGCGCCCGAACGCCCGCCGTGCTCCTGACCGGCGGCGGCGAAGCCGATGACGGTCAGGGCGCAGACGGTCGCTGCGATCGCTGCGGCCAAACGGCGAACAGTGGACTTCGGCATAGCGGCCCCCGCACTTTCGAGTCAGCGGGGAGTCGTTTTCCCCGTTGCACCCATCCTGTCGAGATCCGACCCGCGGTGGCCAGCGGATTCGTCTGCACAAATGCGCGCTGCACTGTTGTGAGGCCCCCCCGAGCATCTTCACGAAGCCCACCTATGATGCACAATCATGCGCTGCACTTCTGTGAACCAGGGCCAAGCCTGCCCGAATACGGACAACCCGGATTACTCGGGTGGCACTGGATTGTGCGAAGCCGCGCTGCAGTTTTACCGAACTGCCGTGGCAGAGCACGCCGTTCCCCGCACGGACACGCCCGACTGCCTGATCACCCTACGGCTCATGGCGGAAAGCCGGGAAAACCCGGAGCTGGCCCACGCGCTGCCGCCGTCCACGGCCTCCGCCTTCGTCATCCGGCCGATGGAGCACAGGATCGCCGCGCTGGAGGAGACCGCCCGGTCCACCCGCGCCGCCTTCTCCGCCCTGGAGACCGTCTACGCGGACGCCAGACGGCGCGAGAAGCCCGGATACGCGCTGCTGCAGGGGTCCGAGACCATCAGCGAGGTGCTCGGCGCGGCGGTCGACGCCTGCCGGACCGAACTGCTCACCGCCCAGCCCGGCGGCGCCCGGCCGCACGAGCTGCTGGAGCGCGCCCTCGAGCACGAGATCCCCAGACTCCGGGCCGGAATGGTCCAGCGGACCCTCTACCAGCACGCGGTGCGCTCGGATTCGCCCACCATGTCGTACATCGAGCGGATCACCGAGGCGGGCGCCCAGGTCCGGACGACCGCCGAGGTCCTCGACCGCCTGGTGGTGGTGGACCGCGAGGTCGCCTTCATCCCCGTCCAGGACGAGCGGAGCACCGCCGCCCTGGAGATCCGCCAGCCCGCGATCGTCCGCTACCTGGTCCGGGTCTTCGAGCACGCCTGGGACCGGGCCATCGTCATCGACGGCTCCCTGCGCCGCAGCGCACCGATCACCTCCGACGTCCAGCGCGCCATCCTGCACGGGATCATCTCCGGCGAGACCGACGAGAGCGTCGCCCGCCGGGTCGGCATGAGCCGGCGCAGCGTCGCGGAACACGTCCGCAAGATCTCCGAGCGCCTCGGCAGCAACAGCCGCGCCCAGCTCGGCTACCTCATCGCCATCAACGGGCTCCTCGACAGCCTCGGCGACGCCCCCGCCCCACCCCGCCCCCACTCGTACGAGGCCGCGCCCCACTAGGGCGTTTCTTTCCGATCAGCGGATCGCTGGTCTGGTCGTGCCGTTGGCTGACGCGCAGCCGAGGACGTCGCCGAGGTGGGCCGCGAACGACGCCCGGACGGCGTCGGGCGTCATCTTCCGATCGTCGGTCAGGTGCGCCACCAGGTCGGCGCGGATCGCCGCCAGCAGCGCGTGCGCGGTGAAGTCCGGGTCGTGGACGCCGGGCACCCGCTCCAGCGCCGTACGCAGGACGTCGTGCCACCAGCCGTAGTGCGCGGCCCGATAGGGGCTGCCGAGCCCGGCCTCCTCCGCGGCCGCCATCAGGTGCCGATTGTCGATCTTGAACTGCAGTACGGCGTCGAGGAGGTCGAGTACCTGCTGCCGCGGTGAGGCCCCGGCCGCGTCCCGCGCCTCGCGTACGGACTCCTGAAGGGGCTCCATCCGGGAGGCGATCACGGCGGCGATCAGACCGGTCCGATCGCCGAAGCGGCGGAAGAGGGTGCCCTTGCCCACGCCCGCCGCCGCGGCGATGTCGTCCATGGACACCGCGTGAGGGGCGTTGGTGGCGGCGAACAGAGCGTCGGCGGCGGCCAGGACGGCTTCCCGGTTGCGTTGGGCGTCCGCGCGTTCGGTCCGCTGGGTCACGGGTGTCCTCCCTGGTCTTCGACGGGTGGGGTGGGCGGGCGGTGAGGCGGGCAGTCGCGTCATCCGGCCAGTCGACGATACGTGCTGCCGAGCAGCAGACGTCGCCGGGGTCGGGGAGTCGCAACACCGGGTCGCTGCGGCGTCAGCTGTCGAGGGCCAGGTCACGTTCGACGAAGGCGCGGAGGCTTGCCGGTGCGCGCCCGGTGAGCCGCTCGACCGTGTCCGAGACCCGGTCTTCGGCGCCCTCCGCGATGGCGCGGTCCATGCCTGCCAGCATGGTGGCGAACTCCATCGGTATCTCGGCCGCCCAGCGGTCGCGCAGTTCCTCGAAGGTCAGCTGCCGGTGTACGACGGGTCGGCCGGTGACCTCGGCGACGGTCGCGGCGACCTCGTCGTAGCTCAGTGCCTGCGGGCCGGTGAGGATGAGGTCGGCATTCGGGGCCGGCTCGTCGACCAGGGCCCGTACGGCGACGGCGGCGATGTCGGCCGCGTCGATGAAGCCGACCCGGCCGTTCCCCGAGGCCGTCCGGATGACGCCCTCCTCCCGGATGCTGCGGGCGTGGGGCATGGAGCCGGTGAAGTTCTGCATGAACCAGGAAGGCCGGAGTGCCGCCCACTCGTCGAACAGGCCGGGCAGCGCCGCGTGCACCTGTCCTACGGCCGGGCCGCCCGCGGGGATCGCCGACGAGCTGAGCAGCACCGCGCGCCGCACGCCCACCGCGCGGGCCCGGCGCAGGAAGGGCAGCATGACGGTGGCCGGCTCCGAGGAGCCGATGGGCGGGACGAGGTAGGCGCGGTCGACGTCGGCGAGGGCCTCGTCCCAGGTGGTGGACTCGTGCCAGTCGAAGCGGACGGCCTGTGCGCCGTCCACCGGGGTGGCGGTCCGTCCGGCGGCCTTCACCCGATGGCCTTCGGCGACCAGTCCGGCGGTCACCCGGCGGCCGGTGGTGCCGGTGGCCCCGATGACCAGAGCGGCGCTCACCGGCCCGCTCCCGCGAAGTCGGCGCCGGGCTGTGAGACGGCGAGCGGGTTCCAGTAGTCGCGGTACGAGGTGATTCGCCCGCGCTCGACGGTGACCACGGCGATGTAGGTCATGTCGAAGGGGCTGTCGGTCTTCACCAGGCGGCCGACGCCGCGCATCTCCACCACGATGCGCTCGGGCGCGGTGGTCTGGTGGATCGTCACCTCGGGGAAGTCGCGGAGGTCGACGTGGTCG
This sequence comes from Kitasatospora sp. NPDC033851, assembly GCF_055576085.1. Lineage (NCBI taxonomy): Bacteria > Bacillati > Actinomycetota > Actinomycetes > Kitasatosporales > Streptomycetaceae > Kitasatospora > Kitasatospora sp. NPDC033851. The sequence continues at coordinate 333,814 of NZ_JBVIRL010000008.1, forward strand.
GGGTAGTGGCGCATGTACGCGCCGACCGCGGCCTTGCCCTCCAGTCTCGTGGGCCAGCCCTCCGGCGCGAAGGGGAACTCCAGGACGCCGTCCTCGTCCCACAGGTCCACCCAGGCGGGGATGTCCTTCTCCAGCAGCAGTCGCAGGCTGTGGCGGTACAGCTCTGCGGCCTCCGTCGGTACGGCCATGATCGTGGATTCCGTTCTGAGGAAGGTGGTCGCGACCGAGCCCGCAGCGGCCGGCGGCGCGAAAGCGGACCGTCGGTCCGCATGAGTGGAAGCATACGGACCGGCGGTCCGCTTAACAAGGCCGAGCGTCGGCGGACGACCTCCCTCACCGGCGCTCCCGTGGGCGCCTGACCTGGGGGCGCGTTTATAACTGAAGCATCATTTATAAACGTGTTACGCTGGACGCGAAGGAGGAAACACATGCCACGACCACGCACCACCAGCGACGCGGAGATCCTCGCGGCCACCGCGCGCGCCATCGGCGCGCACGGGCCGGGGAGGATGACCCTGGCCCATGTCGGGGCGGAGGCAGGCGTGTCGCCTGCGACTCTGTCGCAACGCTTCGGGTCCAAGCGGTCGCTACTGCTGGCGTTCGCGGCCGACGCCGCGAAGAACGCCGCCGAGCCCTACCGGCGGGCCCGGGCGGTACACGACTCGCCGCTCAAGGCCCTGCATGCGGCGGCGACCGAGTTCGCCGGGTACATGGCCACGCCGCAGGAGATGTCCAACCACCTCGGGATGCTCCAACTCGACCTCACCGACCCCGACTTCCGCACCCTGGCCGCCGCGCACACCCATGCGGTGGACGAGGCGCTGCGGGAACTGCTTGCCGAGGCCGTCAAGCGCGGCGAACTCGCCCCGGGCACGGACGTGCCGCGCCTGGCGCGCGCCGTGAAGATCACCACCGACGGGTCGCTGCTGCGCTGGGCCCTCACCGGCGAGGGGGAGCCCGCGGCCCTGCTCCACGACGACCTCGACCATCTTCTGGGGAGGACCCCATGACCTTCAGCGCCACCGTCTTCGTCGGCACCAGCCTCGACGGGTACATCGCCCGCCCGGACGGCGACATCGACTGGCTCGACGAGCGCGGCCGGAAGGCCGGCGACCTCGGCTACACCGACTTCCTCGACACCGTCGACGCGGTCGTCATGGGCCGCAACACCTACGAGAAGGTCCTCGGCTTCGGCGAGGACGCCTGGCACTACGGCGACCGCCACGTCGTCGTGCTCAGCACGACCCTCCCCGAGGACGCCGACCCGCGGATCACCGTCCACCGCGACCTCGGCGCCCTGATCGCCGACCTCGACGAGCGCGGCATCAGGCACGTCTACCCCGACGGCGGCCGCCTGGTGCAGAGCTTCGTCCGCGCGGGCCGTGTCGACGCGTTCATCATCAGCGTTGCCCCCGTGCTCATCGGTTCCGGCTTCCAACTGTTCGGCGAGCTGACCGAGGACGTCCCCCTGCGCCTGGAGTCAGCCACCAGCGCCGGCGGGTTCGCCCAACTGCGCTACGCGGTCGAGAAGTAGCCGCACCCGCCTCGGCTGACCCACGCGGACACGTGGCGCCGTCGACCTCGTTCGCTGCCATTTCACATCGCGAGCCGTCGGACGGCCTATGGCGGGTCCGAAGACTGCGTTCCGCAGGTCGGAGGTGCTCTTACAGGTCGTAGTTCTGATCGAACATGCCTCTGACCTGTGGAAACATGGCCCCAAGGGAAGATCATTTCACAACCAGTGCACACGCGGCGGCTTTGGCGATGAGACATGCTGAGAAGCGCCGAGCGGTGATGAGCGCACCGTGGCGACTGCTCCTGTCAGCCGCTACGCAGGGTTGCCCGGGGAGAGCCGTGGTTGCTCGTGCGGACGGAGCTCAGCGTCTACGGCGAGGAGGGCGCTGGCGCCTCTGACTCCGCACGTGCGGCAGGGGGATCGGTGCGGTGGGCGCTGCTGCCGCCGGATCCGCCCACGGCACTGGTTGGGTGTCCCCGGCCCACCCTCCGAGTTGCACCTGCCTCTGGTAGGAGCCGCGATAGCCGATGCGGTGGAGAATCATCAGGGGCGCGTAGTGCAGGGAGAGCCTCCAGACTTCGGCCGCCAGTCCTTCGTGTGCGTAGAGGTCGTCGGCGAGGATTCGGGGTGGACCAGCCGGTTCCGGATGCGGGTGACGGCTGTGGGGCCGTCGATTCGGTTATCCGCCGCGTACTTGGCCAGAACGGGGAGGGCGATTGGGTCGATCGCGGTCGGCTCGCCGGCGGAGGTCAGCAGATAGCGCAGCTTGTCCTCGGCGTAGCAGTTCTTGTAGTCCTCCCGTGTCATCAGATCGCCCAGGACCAGCTTCGTCCAGGCCAGGTTCTCCAGCACGGGTGCGGCGGAGAGGATCCGCTGTTCGACGAAACCTGTGGCCACCGCTTCCGTGGCCATCTGCATCTGAAAGCGCGTGGTGCCTTTGAGGGAGGGATCGGGAACGCCTGCAGCGCGCAGGAGACGAGTTCGGCGCAGTCATCGGGACTGCCGTCGTAGAGCCATCCTGATCCGATGGTCTGTGCCCGGTCGACGAGAGGGGAGAACCACTGCTCCCAGACGATCTCCCCATTGGTGTCGTAGCCGATGGGGAGCATGGGGACGACCTTGCGGCCGAACCCGAACGACAGGCTGACTCGGAGGCATTCCAGCACTTCTCGTCCCTCGGCGAGCGAGAACTCCTCCCCGTTCGTGCGTTTGAGTTCCATGACGTGGGTCAGGACGGAGGTGCGCTGATCGCTGGCGGTCCGCAGAACGTCCGAGAGGTCAGGGCGCTGGTCGATGGTCACCGCCCATCCGTCGACATTGACGGACCATCGCCCCCTCCAGGGCCGGGTGTGCTCGCCCTTCTCCTCCAGAAGTGTGTTGACAGCTGACAGTGGCAGGTTCACCCACTGCGCCACCAGCCGTTTCAGGAGGATGGCCTGATCTCCCGTGTGAGTGGAGTTGATCCATCCGGCGTAGTTGCGGCGCGTGTTGGCGGTGAACGTGATGGCCAGCGTGCGGTCCACCGTCGTGATCTCGGAGCCGTTGTCGTCCAGCCCCCAGTAGTCCTCCTCGCGCGGTTCGACCGCCCACTCCAGGCTGGGCTTGGCTCCGAAGGTGAGTTCGACCCGGCCTTGCCGCGGCCCCTGCTTGAACCCGGCGAGTTCACCGTCATACAGGACCATCGATTCCCCGGGAGCGTTCCATCCGTGGGGCGGGGTGAGGGGGGTGCGGGAGGTGAACAGCTTGTCGGGGCTCATCGGTGAGCGCGCCTCCGTCCAGCGGGGATGCCGCCCATGTGGACAGCGGATCGGGATATCGGACATGTTGGCAAACTCGCTCACGCGGACGGCGAGGTGCTCTGCTGTCTGCGGAACGCTGAACCGCCCAACTATGCGAAGGCGCTGAGCGCCTCGGCCAGCGCGCCTTCTCGGTCGGGGTGGTGCTCAGGCCGAGAGGGTGCTCGATGACCCTCCACGCCCAGATGCGCGAGCACCGGTAGTCAGGCGTGGAGGGACACTTGATAGGGCACCTTCTCGCGTTCGGTGCGACGGTTGGCGTGCGTACAGGTACAGCTCGGATAAGCTGCCCATCGAGCCGACCGATGAACTCGCCTACACCCTCGACCTGGACGAACTGCCCCGGCCCGAGCCGGACGCCTGATGACCGTATAGCGGAGCCCGGCCCGCGCCTCCGCGCACCGGAGGCGTCAGACGGGTGTGTGGAGCGGGTCCGGCGGGGCTGGTGCTACTGGTCCGCGCGGCGCAGGAACCGCCAGCCCAGTACGGCCAGGGCGAGTGTCAGTGCGACAGAAGTGAGCACGAGCAGGGGCTGAACGATGGGAGAGCACCAGAACGCGGTCGTGCAGACCATCGGCAGGACCAGGTATGCGAACAGGTCCACTGCGGTCTGAAGCCGCTTGCGCATGGCGCGGCCCGCAACATTGCGGTGGTAGACCTCCCAGCCGAACACCGTGCCGTGGGCGGAGGCGAGTTCCCCCAGGCGTGGTCCCAATTGGTCGCGGACGTAGCAGCCGATCGCCGAGATCTTCTCGTCGTTGACCAGGTAGGTCCAGCCCAGGATCAGGCAGATCGCGGGGACGGAGAGCAGCAGTCGGTACTGTCCGCTCTGGACGGTGATCGCCATGACCGCTGTGGCCGCGGCGAGCGTGAAGTAGAGCAGGTTGTCGCGGAACCCTATGCGGGTCTTCTGTTCCTCTTTGAGGCAGTCGTACTCGGCCAGCAGGATTTTGCTCTCGGTGACATCGTCCGTGGAGGTCACAGGCATTCCCATGCTCGAGTTCAGGATCAACCGGCGATCTGGAAGGGCGTCAGGTTGTTGGGGCTGTGCCGTTCGATCCAGCCCTTCCCGTCCGCCGCGATCCCCTCCAGGAGACGGAAGGTGTGGGTGGAGCCCGCCGCACTGAGGTTGATCTCAGAGATTTCCTGAGAGTTCTCGTCCGGCGCCAGTTGGTGGGCATCGGCGTCCTTGACGCGGATCTTCCTGGCTGGCCCGTTGGTGAGGACGAGCTCCAGGTCGTAGCCGACGTCGACATTCTCCGTCACCTGCACGGAGGACAGCGCGTCGAACCGATAGTTGCTCCGCTGCTCGTTCTTGCGCGTTGCGTCGGAGAAGTTGAACTCGGAGCTGATCTCGCGGATGCCGTCCTGGGTGAACAGGAACAGGCGGAAGACGTAGTGCGAGTACCGCCAGGGGCCGCCCCTGACCCGGCCTCGTTTGTAGGAAGCAGCTGGGGCTACCAGGATGGTGTGAGTGATCAGGTCGCGCCAGGTGAGCCGGTGGTGTCGGAGCGCTTCATCGACGAACGAAGTCTTGTCACAGGTAAGCCAGGTCTCCATCTCCAGCTCGCTCGGGCGCGTGGCGTCCAGGAACGACTGCCAGTGCTGGTAGGCGGTCTGTCGTGCGGTCAACTGTTCATGGTACTTCTGGGTCTCCCGGGCAAGCCGGTGCTCTTCACGTCGGACCTTCAGCCATAGGGAGGCGGCCGCGTGCCCGGACCAGGCCGCACCGAGTACGGCCAGGAACGCCCACAGCGGCCTCGGCGAGGCGGCACCCGAGACTGCCGTTCCGAACGCGGTCAGAGCCGCGATGCCGAGAACGGCCAGGGCCACCACGGTCAGGGCCTTCGTTCTGACCGGAGTCCGGTCCTGGCGGTGATCATCGAACAGGGTGCCGTTGTTGTAGCGGTTCCGGGCGTCCTCAGCGAGGTACCGGATCAACCACGCGACCCGGTCCACACTGATCCGGCTCTCCCGGTAGAGGTCCGCGATCTCGGAGGCGAGGCTGCCGCGGACCTGAGCGGTGTGGGCGAGCCAGGCGTCCGGGGTGAACCCATAGGGCGTGCGAACGCTGAAGTAGTGATCGAACGAATGGCGGACGCGGTTGGTGAACCCGTTCTCGGCGGAGGCGGGATCGCGCGGGTGAGGGACTCGGGGCCCGGCCGTGAGGTCCGACCGGGGTTCCTGGCCCCACCACCGGACGCCGAAGCGGGCCGCGGTCAGACCCGCGACGAGCGCCACCAGTAACTCGACGATCGCCTCGGCCGGATCCGTGACCAGTGCCAGGGACCAGAGGAGCACGCTGCTGACGGCGAACAGGACCGCCCGGACGGGGAGGGCCGCCTTGGCGGCGGCAGCGGTGCTCGGGCGGGGCGGAACGGCCCGCGCCCCGATGGGGGCGGGTTCGAAGTAGGCCCAGACTCGCCGGACCCGGTCGTTGCCGAAGCGCTCCGCCCTGGCCCGTTCGCAGGTCTCCGCCCACAGGTCGTCCTTCAGCCCTCCGGTGAGCATGAGGTCGAGGTGGCGGAGGATCGCGGTGTGCTGGCGGAGCGGCAGGTCTTGCAGCTGCTTCAGCACGGGTCCGGTCTCGCCGCTGGCGTTGCTGAGCACCGCCAGCAGGTCGAAAGTGACGCGCAGGGCCTCCTTCCACCCGTCCTCGGCGTAGATCCGTACGAGCCCGGAGGTGTAGTGCAGCCGTTGGACCTCTTCGGTGCTGAGGTCGTCGTAGGTGCGTGCGCTGAGTACGGCGAGTACCCAGTGGAAACGAACCTCCGCGCCGTCGTATCCGTGGGCCATCGCATCGGTGATCATTTCGCGGGCGCGGCTGGGGACGCCGTCCTCCAGGAACCGCACGCCCAGCCGGTACTTCTCCTGCGGCGAGGCGTCCGGGTGGACGAAGTAGACGTTGGAGTTGTGTACGGTCTCGGCCTGGATCCCGACGGTGGAGTCGTAGGCAGCCGAGCTGTACGCGGCACCGTTGTTGTGGCTCATGCCAGGTCACCGGCCGCGGCGACCAGGGGGGCCAGCTCGGCCACCAGTGCGGGGCACTCCGCGACCAGTCCGCGCAGCCTCCTGAGCGACATGACCGTCCGCTTCGACGATTCAGGGCTGCTTCCCCCGGCCGACCGGAGGGCGGAGTCCAGATCGGTCAGGGCCTCCCGGTAGGTGTCCTCGTCGAGGGCACCCTCGGCGCGGTGCCGCCCCAGCTGCTCTCGGAAACGGTTCAGTTCCGCGGTCAGGTCCGCCGGGCCGGATGCCTTCGGGGCCGCGTTCATGTGGACGCTGCTGCCCGTGACCGAGCCGGCCATGATGCCGACGGTGCTGTTGTGGGCGGTGTTGCTGACGTTTCGGTCGAACCGGTCGGCCGAACGGACCCTGTTGTCCCGGGGCATCGCGGTCTCCTCCTGTTCCCCCACCAGTTCCACTGCCAACCGGGTGGCGAACGCCGCCGCGTTCGCTGCGGCCCTCGGTTGCCAGTTGCGGTCATCCGCACTGTTCTTCGTGCCGTCTGCCCGGTCGCTGATTCCCCGGATGATGGCCACCGGTGCCCCGTTGAGATGGCCGGCCTGTGCCACGCCAGCCGCCTCCATCTCGATGGCGAGTGCGTCGTTGTAGTGCTGTCGGATCCACTTCGCCTCGGCTGAGATCCTCGAGTTCTGGACGACCTCGCCGGCGGCGATCGCCCCGAAGCGCACCTGCGGCGCGTCCTCGCGACCGGGTACGGGGTCCGCCCAGTCGTTCAAGCGGGCCAGGTGCGAGGCGAGCTGGCTGATGCCGTGCGGTGCTTCCCACACCCGGGGGCGGGCTTTGAGCCCGTCGTCCTCGCTGGTCCCGCCGTGGTAGGCGTACACGTGTGACGCCATCACCACGTCGCCCAGCCTGGTGGCGTCCCACAGGGCGCCGGCGACCCCGACGAACAGCACGGCCACCGGCGAGAACTCCTGGATCGCGCGTTCAGCGATCACTGCGGCGGAATGGTTTCCCTTGCTCGTCAGACCGAGTGCGACACGGCATGAGGTGCCCTGCACGGTTCCCACCTCGAACCGGGTACCACGCTCATGGCGATGCACCTGCGGACCCGCCAGCCTCTGGCGCACAGCCTGGTATTCAAGATTGAGGGCAGTGAGAACCACCACCGGGCCGTTCGACATCTATTCCTCTTCCCCTCTCGTGTTCTCTTCCATCGCGGATGGCACGGGTCGGATCAGCGGTGGAAACAGCACGGTCTTCGGACCGGCTCGGTACAGTCGTGCGGGCCGTCCTCCCGTGGTCCTGCGATCCGTGCCGGCGGGGACGATGAATCCCTTCGCCGCTTGGACCTTCCGGTAGAAATTGCGGGTGTCGAGTTCGGTGCCCCAGACGGCCTCGTACACCTCTTGCAGCTCTGCGATGGTGAAGTTCTCCCTGCAGAATGCTGTGGCCAGCGCCGAGAACTCGAGCTTGGTGCGCGCGTGTTCGATCCCGTCCGTAGCGATTCGACGGTGGTCGAAGCCGAGCTCCACCTCGCCGGATAGGACGGCTTCCGCGGGAACCCACGCGGCATCGGTGGCATCCGTTCCCGCGACCGGGTCGGGCAGCCCCGGCGCGATCGCCAGGTGGGCCACGGAGACGACTCGGCCTCGCGGATCGCGGCCCGAGTCTCCGTACACGGCCAGCTGTTCAAGGTGCACCCAGCCGGCCGCCAGTGCCGTTTCCTCGCTCAGTTCGCGGTGGGCGGCATCCAGAATCTCCTCACCGTCGTGGCTCAGGAATCCTCCAGGCAGGGCGGGCATGCCCCGGAAGGGATCTTCGCCCCGCTCCACCAGGAGGACGTGCAGGCGACTCCCTCGCAGCGTCAGGATCACGAGATCGACCGTCAGCAGTACAGAAGGTGGTGACCACACGTCATCTTGCATGTCCTGCAAGGTACTTCAGTTACTGTCACTTGCACAATAAGGGAGTAGTGGGAATCGCTGCGCCGCTCGACTCCGCAGCCGCAGCGCGTGCGGCGGGACCACACGGATCGACCGGCTGGCACCGGCCCCACCAGTCCGTTCCGGTTTCGAGGTTCCCGCGGCCGGTGTCGCGATACTGTCCACATGGTGAACCGCTCTGGCCGATGCCACCTCCCCGTACCTGTTGCAGCACGCCGACAATCCCGTGGACTGGTGGGAGTGGGGGCCGGAGGCGTTTGCGGAGGCCGAGCGGCGCGGGGTGTCGGCGCTGCTCACCGTGGGGTACGCCGCCTGTCGCTGGTGCCAATGACTTAACACAACCAGGTAGCCTTGACCTGGGGTGTTTCCGAAAAGTTTCTACACGGATGCGCATAGTGAGCGGCTGAGGCAGGACGTAGACGCCTGGATCGAAGACCAGTTGGCTTGCCTTGCCTGAGCGGACGCCCGAGGCAGTACATCAGCGTTTGTCAGTACTTGGAGGGTGATCACCTCCACTGCCGTTGGCATCGAGCAGGGGGCGCGAGATCGCGGAGCGCACCACGCCGGCTGGTCGGGAGATCGACATGGCCGGGGCCGTATCGGAGTCCGCCGACCTGGTCCGATGGTGATCGTTTCGGCATGTCTTCCCTGGTGATCGGCTGGAAGGCGTGGCGTCCGCTGGCCTGCCCGCTCTTCCGCCCCTGCTCCGGTTGGTCTTGGCACGTGACGGCTATCGGGCTCCGAGCGTAGGCCGGTGATGCGGGCCTTATCGAACAGATTGACGAATGCCTGTTGCCAGGGCCTGCGGTCCAGCAGGTGGAGCGTCAGGCGGCGGGCCGAGCAGGCGTAAGCGCGTACTATCCGTCCCGTGTATCTCTGCTACGTCGATGACTCGGGGACCGGCGATGTTCGGACCATGACGGGTCTGCTGATTCCCGCCACTGGCTGGAACGATCTTCTTCACTGCTGGCTGGAGGGCCGCCGTGAGGTCGAGAGGACCTGGGGGGTGCCGAAGAATGCAGAGCTTCACGCGGTCAAGCTGGTCAAAGGCCGGGGCACCTTCTGCAGCACAGCCGAACAGGAGAAGCAGTTCAGCAAGCCTGCCCGGATCCGGGCACACGAGATGATGCTTCAGCGCCTGGCGCGGTGCGAGCAGTTGGTTGTGACCACGGTTGCATGCCGTACGAAGGTTCACACGGATGTCTATCGATGCTTTGTCGAACACATAGAACGGTGGGCGGCCGAGCGTGACACCCACGTGTTGATCGTCCTTGACGGAAACCCGGGACCGGAGGACAGTGACAGGCTTTCCGTTGAGGCTGCGGCTGAGGCATGGAGGCAGGCCGTACGCAGTGCGGCGCCGTACCGGGACACTCACCGTGGGCTGCCCCTAGCGTCGCGGCGGGTGCTGGAAGACCCGGTTATGCAGGACAGCGCCTACAGCCAGCTCATACAGGCCGCCGACATGGTGGCCTACGCGGCGTTTCATCATCTCGCCCTGGCGGATGCGACACTGTGGCCGAAGCTCAGTCCGGTTGGCCCCATGTCGCGCTCCTACAAGCGTCTCAGCACGCGATGGATGGGGGATCCCGAGCTGGAAGGGTTTGTCTGGGGAGATGTAGAGGCCACTTGAGGGCCTGGCTCTCGGGCTGCCAGGCCCGGGAACGCAGAAACCCCCGGGAGAACCGGGGGCCTACGAGGGCAAGATCCCCTGGGCACTCTCAATCGAATGCATGGGACCTTGCATCAATGATTATTGCTTGAGGTTGCTACTCAGGCAAGTGGGCACGAGCATCGGTTCTGAGGCTACCCGACCAGGTAGGCCGCATGAGGAGCTCCGCATCTGGCCGCTGACCTGCCCTGATGGGTCTCGGGAGGCGCCTAGCTCTCGCTGATTCAAATCATCCGCTGCTGAAGAGCCGACCGCATCAGAGAGACACGACCCCTAGGGCTAGGAGCCGGCAAGGTCTTGGTGAGGACTCCTACGGACCTGCCGGTCGGCGTACCCGCGCGTGGCGATTTGTGTAACAAATGCATACAGGGAGTGATCGGCGTGGGATAGTTGTTCGGCAGCGGCGTTGTTGTGTCCAGGTGGGCCAGGTGGGGGAACGTTGGCGCAGTGGATGGAGCAGCTGGTCCGGGCAGTGGACGAGGTGCTGGCCGGTGAGGGCCGCAGAGGCGGTCGTGCGGAATCTCCGAGGCACACGCGGGTCGGAGACGTGCACTACTTGGAGGACGGTTGGTACGGGTTGCCCACTTATGCCAGCCGGATCGACCCTGATGATCTCCAGGACATGCGGTTGGCGACTGGGGCCGGCCCCGATGATCGGCAAGGTCGGTCGTTCACCGTCCTCGGCTGGCGGGTCGAGTCGGAGCGGGTCCGCCTTCAGGTGGCGGCCCACGCGCCCCGGAGCGGATTGGCGCTGTGGGCGGTGCGGCGCCCGCCCGATTTCCTGCTTCGCTCACTGCGCGAAGCGCTGGCGGCTTTGCCGGACACCGGACTCACGGAGCGGCTGGTCAGTGGCCGGATCGACGCGGTCGCACCATCGGATGCCTCGGCCTGCGGTGGTGTCCTGAAGGGCGGCCAGGCGCAGGCGTACCTTGCCTGCACCTCGCCGGGCCTGCGGTTGGTCTGGGGGCCGCCCGGTACCGGGAAGACGACCGTGCTGACCAGGGCGCTGAGTGACCTGGCCTTGCGGGGCAAGCGGGTCCTGCTGGTCTCCGGCACCAATGTGGCGGTGGACAACGCATTGGAGGGGGTGCTCAAGGAGCGCTCTTCGCTGCAACCCGGTCTGATGGTTCGGGTCGGCTCTCCCGCGCTCCGCCACGTGGCCGAGGACCCGCGGGTATCGCTGCCCCTGCTGGTACGGGCGAAGGTGGCGGAGGCCGAGCAGGCAGTGGAAGGCGTCGCCGAGCAACTCTCCGCCCTGGCAAGCGAACCGGCATTGACCGAACTGCGCGAGACGGAGGCCCGACTCGCCGGTTTCGATCCCGACACGTACGAGCAGGCCAAGGAACGCCTTGCCCACGGCCGCCTGGTGGAGCGCCTCGCGACCGAACTGGAAGCGGGCGAAGCGGGCGAGGACGACGCCAGGGCCCGGAGCGAGCAGGCCGCCATCGAGCACCGGGAGGCGCTGGGGCGCTGGGAAAGTTGGGCACCTCAGCGGTCCCTGCTGGAGCAGGTGGCGCAGTGGCGGGCCGAGATCGGGAAGGGTGAGCAGAGTCAGCAGCAGTTGAGGGCAGCCCTGCTTGACGCCGAGGCCGCTCTGGCCGCTCTGGACGCGGAGGAACGCGAACTCGACGGGCGGAGCCGTCTGCGGACCAGACGGCGGCGTGGCGAGATCCAGCACGAACGAGCTGAGCAGAGCCGGCGCCGCGATGCCCTCCAACAGCAGGTCGCCCAGGCCGCCGAGATCTACTCCGCCCACCACGAGGTATTGCGCCAGCACATCACCCATGCACGGGCAGCGGCCCATCCCGTCGATGACACCGCGCTGCGCCTGCAACTAGCGCTGATCGATTCGACCGCTGCCGACCAGGCCAAGGTGGACCAGGACCTCGCCCTCGCCCGGCAGACGGCACAGACCGCCGGACACCGGTTGCGTGCAGCCCAGCAGGATCACCATCCTCAGCCCGGGGACGCCGATCTGGTGGCCGCCTCCGACAACGCCGGCCTCCCCCAGCTGGCTGTCCGGCTTCGGGATCTGCAGGCCTCCTGCGCTGGACTGCTGGCCAGGCAAGGCAAGTTGGAGCGCGAACACGAGCGGCTCGTGCGGGAGCTGGCGCGCCGACGCTCCCAGGCCGAGCCCGAGCTGATCCGCGGGGCGAGCGTGGTGGCCACCACGCTCGCCCGGCTGCGGCTCAACCGGACCGTGGCAGAAGGGCCTTACGACGTCGTCCTAGTCGACGAGGCCGGCGCCGCGCTGCTGCCCGAATTGATCGTCGCGGTCGCCAAGGCCAAGGAGACCGTCGTTCTGTTCGGCGACTTCTGCCAGCTCGGCCCGGTCATGCCCAAGCGCGTGCCGAAGCAGCCGGAGCTGGAACGGTGGATTCGCACGGACTGCTTCGAGCTCGTGGGCATCCGCACGCCCGCCGACGCGTTGGCGCACCCTGGCTGCGCGGCGCTGCTCACCACGCACCGGTTCGGACCCGACACCACCGATCTGGTCAACCGGATCGTCTACGGCGGCATGCTCAGGTCGGCCCGCCCGGTGCGGGACCGGGCTCTCGACCCGGAGATCATCCTGGTCACGACCGACGGGCTCGGTGAGGAAGACGACGGAATCGCTTCCGCCAGGCGGGTGCTGGGTGAGAAGGGCCGCTGGTGGGTGGCCGGCAGTCTGCTGGCCACCGCGCTGGCCGAACGCCACCACGATGAGGGCGAGAGCGTCGGTATCGTCACGCCGTACAAACTGCAGGCCCAGGTAACGCACGACTGGCTCCACGACCAGGGCCGCCTCTTCCGGACCCCCGAGGTGGAGGTGGGCACCGCGCACCGGTTCCAGGGCCGGGAGTTCGACGTGGTCATCCTGGATCTGGTGGAGGACGGTGTGCTTGCGGGATGGACTGCTGTTGGCGACTTCAAGGACGCGCGGTCGTACCCGAGGGATGGGGCCAGGCTCTTCAACGTGGGTGCGACGCGGGCTCGTCAGCGTGTCTACGTGCTCGCGGCCTGGGACGCCGTCGCCAGAGCGGCGAACGGGACGGTTCTGGCCCAGCTACGGGACATGGCAAGAGCGGAGCCCGAGGCATTGGTGCGCGGAGTCCGTTCCGATCACCTCCTCGGCCTGCCGGTTGCTGAGTCGCCGGGGTTGAACGCGCTGCAGCAGGAGATCTGGCGGGCCTTCGAAGGCCATGTCCGGTACACCGCCATCCACGACGAGGACACTTACTACCCCGACGCCCTTGACGCCATTGACCAGGCCCGCCACAGCATTTGGCTCTGGTCACCTTGGTACACCAAGCGCATGTGGGAGGTCCTCCCACACCTTCACGACGCGCGCCGCCGCGGTGTGCGGATTCACCTCTTCGTCACCAACGAGAGCGACAGCCTGCTGCAGGGCCAGCTGGCGAAGCCGGACACCGCGGCCGACGCCGCCCGCCGACTTCCGGAACTCAAGGCGGTGGCCGACACGGTGGTAGAGATTAAGGACATGCACCAGAAGATCCTGGTGATCGACGAGCAACTCTGTTTTCTCGGCAGTCTCAACACCTTGTCCCACGCGCCCGGCGGGCAGGGTCGGCGCGAGATCATGGTCCCGTTTCGGGGGCGCCGCTTCGCCCGCCACATCCTTGACCACGAGAACGCCGAGCTCTTGCTCCACCCGCCCGTCTGCCCCGACCACGGAGACCAGGCTGAGCTGCGCAAGTACACGATCCCGTCCAAGCAGCGCCCTGCAAGGTCTCCGCACACGACCAACCACCCGGCCCAGCGTTACTTCGTTTGGGCCTGTCCCGCACGCATCGCCGTCGTCAAACCCGACGGCACCACCGGCACGGTCGGTTGCAACAGACGGAAGGCGCTGCGCCCGGAGGAGACCGGGTACCTGGGAAAGCAGCCATCGCTGTAGGCGTCAAACTTGTGCTCGCCCTCGGTGGGCTCTCTTCCCGGACACGCCGTCTGGGGCTGTGGTTCCCGTCGCCTGTCGGCTGCAGCGGCCTTCCCGCTTCGGGAAGAAGGCTTTCATTGGGAGGCTCCTGAACTGGCATCGCCCGGACGGTCGATCCGAGGAGCGCCGTCAGGGGAGTAGCCGACCGCAACGATGCAGGTCGGACCGACCCATTCCTCCATGGTCTTGAGAGCTTCCTCGGGGAGCTCCGTGGTGAAGAGCAGGGCGAGGTTCTCTTGAGCGCGCGAGCACGCGACGTAGAAGAGATTTCGCGACCGCTCGAACCTCTTGCGATCCTCATCGTCGAGCAAGTGACGGCGAGAGAAGTCAGCCAGCATTTTCGGAAAGTTGTACAGGGACCAGCCACCGAACACAGCCAGTACGGATGGGTATTCCTCGCCCTTGACGCCATGCTGGGTGGAGAACGGTGTCTTTTCGTCCACGTACTCGCGGAGAGCTATGATCTGGCGATACTGGACTTCTCGGAGATTTCCGTACTCGACGATCCGCCGCGGCTCTGACGGCGCCTGTCCGGGCTCCAGAACGCTCAGCGCTTCAGCCCACTTCCGCTGACGGTCGTGAATGGCCCGAGGAGGGGAGAAGTAGCTCTGCTGCAGCACGATATCCAGGACATCTCCGACCGTACCGCTGTTGCGGGCCTCGTCGAGTCGATGGAAAAGTTCTGCCCCGCCGGTTTTGTCGCCGCGATGTTTCATGCGGGGGCGAGAGCGCTTAAGAGTTTCGAATACCAGGCCGTACCGTTTATTGCGAAAATACTCGCAGGCTGGCTCCAGAGTTTCCAGCAGGAAAGCCACGATCTCGTCCTGTTTGCGGACGTAGTCGTCATTGTATCGGAAAACCTCATTTATATTGCCGAATCCTAGCTCGCCAGCGATCGACGAATGGGTGAGCATCAGGGTCTTCAGTGGTTTCATCCCGGGGGATCAGATTTCGCAGCCGAGCGTCCTCTGTGACGAGGCGAAGAGTTTCCTTTAGGGTTACGTCAGGGATCTGCCCCTTCTTCGAGCGCGACTCTCTGGGGCCGGTCCAGGAATTCGTGTGATGACCACGACAGAGCCGGCCTTGCGATCAGGGACCGGAGCTTGGGGAAGTTCGGGCCGCATGTGGTTAAGCAGGCTCACGACGGCCGGACTGGAGCGCCAGTTCGCCCGTTTGTCGATCGCAGTCACCGGAAGGTGATCTATCGTTCCGCAGGTTCGATCGTAGATCTGCTGCCAGTGGTCCCCGAAGAATCCGTAAGTTGACCCGGTGGACTGGGGCGCAGTATCGCCGATCATGGCTTCCGCCAATCCGGCGGGAGTGTCCTGATATTCGTCGATGAAGATGATGGGAAACCTGTCGGCGACAAGCGACCGGAATTTCTTCCGCTCGAAGAGCCTGATGGCGAGCGCCGGGACATCGTCGTGATGGAGCCGGACGATGCCGTCCCTGATACGGCGAAAGCCCAGATCATAGCTGACCGAGAAGCCGTCTATGGGGCCTTCTTCGGCCAACAATCGATCCCAACCGGGAAGCGTGCTGATCTCTTGCACGAGTTTTTTTTGAAAACCGGAAATAATCTCCCATAGAAAACCGTGGATCGTTCCAGCGAAGACAAGGGAACTGGCGTCGGTACGGCTTATGATCTCATCGCGGGCGACGTTGGTGTACGTGACGCACGCTACCTGCTGGCCATCTCGTGGCAAGTATTCCGAACTGTTTTCTAGGATGTGCCGAAGCGTGTCGATGAGCGAGTGGGTCTTGCCTGCGCCAGCGCCGGCCTCCAATTTGAAGTTGCGGCGACTGTCCAGGGAAGCGAGAATCTCCCGCAGTGCATTCCGGCTTTCTTGGTCCGCAGTGGCGCCGTCTTGGAAGGTCGAGGTCTTCATCTCACTGCCACCTGGCTTTCCGGCGGTGTTTCACTGTGTTCGACGTTGGGCTCCGGAACGTTCGCATCGGTCAGCGTCGGTGTTTGGCGAAGCAGCCATTCGAGACCGCGTCTGATGTAGCGTGGGGTATTCCAATTCTCCTCCATGACGGCAATGCGGAGGGCGAAGTTGCTTTTCTTCTGCCTCTTCGCCAGGTCTCTGGCCTGCTGCTCCTGCTCCGCAACGCTCCTGGTTGTGAAATCCTCTAGGTTGAAGATTTCTGGGTTGGCCAGGATGAACGCATCCTCGAATGTTCGCCCGCACGCGCCGCCGGGAATTTCCGGCACCTGGTAGGCGAGCCCGCGTCTCTCGATCACGGGCATCTCTTTAGCCGCGAACTTTTCCAGGTCGGTGAGGGTAATTTCCTCATTGTTGAACCATTTTTTGATCCCCTCGTTTGAGGTTGTGGTTCCTTCGGCCGCGCAGCAGCTTTTGAGCTTCTTGGAGGAGTCGGGCTTTACCGCGTCGAGGTCGGTGATGACGAGCGTCGGAAGCCCCAAGAAATCCAGGAATGGGTAGAAGAGGTGGGCGTACGCGCCGCCGACCTCCATGACGGTGACGTACTGGCTCGCCAGGCTCCCTCCCTCTTCCCCGCCAGCTTGGTCGAACCTCGCAATTGCGGCGGGAATGAAGAGGCGTTCGCTCGTTCCCTCGATCAGGATGGCCTTGTCGGCGAAGAAGAGGTCGGCCCTCGTCAAGGTCAGGTACTTGTGCAGAAACTCCTTGCTCACTCCCGGGGCATCGGCAAGATTCAGAACTTGTGAGCTCGTGGCGCCATCCGCCTCGCTGAGCTCGCCCAGTCGGAAGTATCGAACGGCGGAAAATCCCACCCTGTTGGCAATATGAGCAGAGTGAGTAGTTACGAGGAATTGCGCGTTCCAGGAATTCGACTTCTGGTCCGTGGCGGGAAAGTTCTTCTTGAATGCCCCGAGCTGGTGAATGAAGATCTCCTGCATCTGAGGGTGGAGGTGTGCTTCGGGTTCCTCAATGAAGATCAAGTGGATGCAGGACTGGTTGCGTTGGGCTGCGTAATCCCGATAGTAACTGAAGAGCGTGAGTAGGATGAGGAGGAGATTTCGAGACCCCAGGCCGCTGTACGACTCGGGTAGTTCGATTCCGGCTGATCCTGGGTACCTGATGCTCGTAAAGTTCGCCAGAAGACGTTTCGCGTCGAGGGTTGTCCGGGTGGAGAAATTCCGGTTCCCCAGGCCTGGATATCCGAAGTCGGAGACGGTGGGCGCCATCTTGTCGTACATGTCCTGGATTTTTCCGTCCAGGTTGGAAAAGATCTCTCCCAGAGCGGCTTCCGCATCATCGGCGAAGTCCCTGAGGGGAGAGTTTTCATCTGCCTTCGATGCTCCGATAAAAAGCGATTCGAAGACCTTGCCGATCGGCTCCTTGGGTCGCTCCGTTTCGTCGTCGAGGCCGCGCTGTGCTTTCACGAAATCGACCTTGATTGCTCTGGCGATCTCGCTCATCGAAACCTGGCGGAAGTTCGTCGGATCGGCTGGGTCCACGGCCATGGCGGATCGCTCGAAGAGGTAAGGGATGCGAGGGCCTATCAGGGAGAGGAGGAGCGAATCACCCCAACCCTCCGCCAAGTCGTTTGGCCCGTCGCGAAAGAACTCTTTCATTGCACCGGGCTTCAGCGCGTAGCGGACAGTCACAACCACTTCGGTGCAGTCCGGATCGAGGTCGACGATGAGCGAGCCGAGAGGGCCGTACTCGGCGGTCTCCTTGTCGTAGCTGATGAAGACAGTCAGCGAGATCTCCGGGAGCAGCTTTCGCGCGGCTTCCTCGTCTCCAGTGGTGAACGTCTTGTATGCCTGGGAAAACTCTGAGTAGGCCTCTGTAGAGAAGTCCTCTACACGGAGCCTGATGTCGCCAGGGCGGAGGAATCTGCTCAGTACCTCCGCCAGCGACGTCTTCCCGGTGTTG
Organism: Kitasatospora sp. NPDC033851; assembly: GCF_055576085.1. NCBI lineage: Bacteria > Bacillati > Actinomycetota > Actinomycetes > Kitasatosporales > Streptomycetaceae > Kitasatospora > Kitasatospora sp. NPDC033851. The sequence goes on from NZ_JBVIRL010000008.1 coordinate 351,514, forward strand.
TTCCGGCCCACACAGACTGTGACGTCCTTGTCGAAGGCGATGCTGACGTCCCGCAGAAGACGGAAGTTCTTGACGTCCGTCCTCGTGACCCTGGGCGGGCTCACCTTCGGTACGGACTGCGGCTGTTCGGAAGACTCTGGCTGACCTGCGCTCACGATCGCTCCTGTCAGGGCGCGCACTTGGGCCAAGACAGTAGCCTCGAAGCGGTCGCCGTGTGACCGTTTGGGTCGATTTCCCAGCCCTGGCTGACTTGCAGAGCGGACTACCTGACAGCCTCATGGTACTGACGGGCTGCGGCCGGTGCCTGCTTGGCTTAGGGAGCGATGCTGCAGTGGCGGAGACCAATCGATGCTCTGAAGCTGTGCTGCTGCGAAGCGTCGGCTCAGGTCGTGAGGGGCAGATCCTCGGCGTGTTGGCTGATCGGTCCGCGCGGTGGGTGGAGTGTCTAGGATACTGCGGGCATGGTGAATCGACTGGTGCATGCCCAGTCGCCGTATCTCCAGCAGCACGCCACCAATCCTGTGGACTGGTGGGAGTGGGGAGAGGAGGCGATGTCAGAAGCAGCAAGGCGGGACGTACCCATCCTCCTCTCGGTAGGGTACGCATCCTGCCATTGGTTACAGCTTCTGACGATCAATCAACTGGTGCCACGTGATGGCACACAAGTTGCACCGCTCGGGGTTCGCGGGCCGAGGCCGATCGGGCCGGTTGGAGTTGGTTCTCCGACGGGCTGCCGAGTGCGGGTTGATGCGTGCGGTCTGGCGTGCAGGCGGAGTCTCCGGGGCGCAGATGGTCGGCTCCGGGACGGCTGGTGGCGGGCGCTGAGGAACTTGATTGCGGCTTCGCAAAAGCACTCGACTGGGAGACTCCGGGTCAAGCCCGCAGCAGCAGCCGGGACATTGGCGCTCAGCTGACGACTAATCATCATTACGTGATCAATAGTGTTTTGTTGCGCTTCAGGCCAGGAGAGGTCCTGTGCCGAGATTGAACTCAGTTCACTAGCATTTCACACCGCGAGCCCAAGGGCCTTCGGTCCAGGCCGACCTAATGGCGTTTCCGCAGGTCAGAGCGTCGCCGACCTGCGGAAACGATGAGAGATCGACCAGTGCACACGAGGCGGCCATGACGATGAGATGGGCTGGGAAGTGCCGAGCGCAGGCGCCTGGGTTGCTTCGATGACGCACGATGTGGCGCCGGGCAGTGTTACTGATAGTGAAGGGTGCAATGTCGGTGGGACTCGGTGGTCTTGAGGGCCGACTGCAGGCGGCCGGGGTGCCGTCCACCGCTCGCCTCAGCCCCCGCTCCGTCGTGCCACCGTTCCCCTCTCCTCCTCCCCACCCTCCTCCGCGGCTTCCTCCGCGTCTGGCCGGTCGGCAGCCGAACGGTCATGGTCGCCGCGGCGCAGCTCGTTTTGGACCCGCCTCCATGCACGGATTATTGGAGGCACTTTCGACAGCACCTCACTGATCTGCGTCAGCAGCAAGGTGAGGCAGCCGAACGAGGCGAGCACGAACAGAGTCACCCGATCCCAGCTCACCGTGCGACCCCCGCTCCCCGGGCACCCGACTCGCCTCGGCGTGACGTGATCAGAACTGCGGCCGCCTCTTCGCCACAGGGGCGCGGCTGGATGGGGCCGAGGATTCCGGTCAAGGCCCTGAGTATGTCGATACTCCGCGCCTCGTGCCGACATGACTCCTTGCGCGGCCGGTGAGGCCGCCCACCGCTAACCGAGGACGGCATGACGGACGAGCCACCCGAGGGCGTTCACTCCCAACCGGTCCGGCTCCTGGAGCAGCGCGGCCTCCACGGCACCGAGATCGGCGAGCTCCGGAGGTGCGGACAGCCGGTCCAGCGCGGCGAAGCGCTTCATCGCGGCGTCGACCACGGCGGGCCACCCGGGCATACCGAAGTGGTGTGTGGCCTTGAAGACAGCTGTGAACGCCCGGTGCAGAAGGGCGTCGCGCCAGCCCTGCCGGCGCATCAACTCCTCGGTGATCCAGACCTGTTCCTCGATGTTCCGGACGAAGTCGGCGGCGGGCCCGGACGCAGCGCGCAGCGTGAAACGGGAGCCGCCTGCCCACGGGAGGTCCAGGTCCGAGGCGACGGCCGTGAACGCGCCGAGTCGTTCAGGCCCGCCGTCACGGGCGGCGACGAGCGCCTTGCGGGCCCGACGGTACAAGTCGACGCCCTGCGCGAAGACATCGCCGGCGTCCGGCCCACCGGGTGCTGCGCGGAGCGCGTCGAGCGGTTCGTTCAGCAGGGCTTCGGCGACCAGCCCCGCAGCCGCCGCGCTCAGCAAGACCTCCGGGTCGCCGGGATCGATTCCGAGACGAGGGAGCGCGGCCGCGGCCTGCTCCTCCAGCCCCGGGAAGAACGGGGGCGGCTCCTCGAGCTGTGGTGCGAAGAGTGCGGCGAGCTGCGGGGGCAGGGGGGCCGGGCCGGGTTCCTCGATGGAGACGCCGTACTCCAGGAGGTCCCCGAAAATGGCGTCCGGTCCGCAGTCGATGTGCGACGTGTCATGCCGCCCCGAGCAGTCCTCGGGGCACTCCAGCTGCTCGCAGATCTCCGGTTCCTCGGGCTGCACCTCATTGACCAGGTGGTAGACGAGCCTGTCGGCCACGGCCCCGCGGGCCGTGATCATGGCGCGACCCATCAACATCTCCGCGTTCGTCAGAAGGTGGTCCTCCCGGTCGACCGAGGACGGAGACTCCGGGGCGTCGGGGATCCAGGTGTGGGCCGACTCCAGCGATATCGACAGCCAGGCGACCCGCAACGCCGGGATCTCCTCGTTCCCGGCCAGCTCGGCGACTTCCTCCGCGGCCTGCCGGACTGCGTCGAGCCGGGCCAAGTAGTGGTCGCGGACCGATTCCCAGGCCTCGGAATCCTTGCGGATCTGCTCGGCGTTCCGTGCCAGGCCGGCGTCCCGGTTCTCCCGTGCCCGGGTGACCAGTCGGCTCAGACATGGGCGGCACCCGGACAGACCGGCCTCCGGAGCGGGGCCGAGCGGTATCGCCCCGAGATCCCGGCCGAACGGGGCGCCGCACACGCAGCAGTCCAGGCTCGCCATCTGCCGGCCCGTCGGTATGGCGGGTAGGGCGGCACGGATCGTGCCGTGTGCGTAGGCAGGGATGTGCACGGGGCGAACTCCTCGGGTGTCGTGCTCCGCTGGTGTCCTCACCATGCTCACCTGGGCGTTCAGTCGTTAGTCACCAAGCGGAGGATTGGGCGTCGAACTTGACGGAAGCTGACTGCGTCATACGCCGCGGCAGCGAAACTTGACACCCCCGGCCGGAGCCCGTTCACCGGCCCTGAATCAGGAGGATCCGAGTGGTACACACCCCGGACGAGTCCCGGCCGGAGGGCTGGCACCAGGAACTGGTCGACGCGTTGCAGGAACTGCACCGGGCGGCGGGTCAGCTGAGTTTCCGAAAGGTGAGCACGCTGATCCGCGAGCGGGAGGACCCGTTGTCTGGACCCAGCCACGAGACCGTGCGGTCCGCGATCAACAGAAAGCAGATGCCGCGCTGGGAGACGGTGCACGACATTGTCATGGTGCTGGCGGGCCTGTGCAGCCCCCCTCGGGACGAGGACGCCGAGGTCAGGAGGTTCCTGCTGCTGTGGCGGGCGGCCCGCGAAGGAGAGAAAGGCGCCCGGAAGTCGTTCCAGGAACTGGCCAACAGCGGCTGGGGCGGTGAGGACGGCAAGTGGACAGCCGACATGGTCATGGGCCTCCTAGTCAACCCGTTCAGCGCCATCCAGATCGCCCCCGGGCTCGCCGCCCCGCACGAACCGATCATCTCCGAGGACATGTGGGTCCGGGCGATGGAGAAGTTCATCGAGGAGGACGGGGCCGAGCACGCGCTGAGGGTCCTACTGCACACGCTGAAGGGCGACTACATCGGAGCCACCGAAGGCACGCCGTACGGCTACCAGAACATGGACCGGGAGGCGATGGACGCATTCGCGGCCTTCCACTACGGCTGCCGGGAAGTGCGCCGCCGCTTGAGGGCGGAGCCTAACCTTCTCGCAGAGTCGATCCGCGCGATGCGGGCCGACGAGACGATGGACCGGGACGATCGAGCGGAGATGCTTGAGAACGAGTCGGACCTGAGCCTGATGAGAGAGGTCATGATCGTGACCCCGGACACCTGGGACGACGTGTCCGAGGACGCCCACCACATGGTCTTCGGCTATCTGATCAAGCAGATAGGCCCGCTCAGCCTGCCGGACGTGGATCGCTTCCCCATTCTCTGGCGCATTCCCGAACCTTCAGCGGAGTAATCCAGACCCGTACCTGCCCGGGCCGGCGGCACAGGCCCGGGCGGGGTGGCGAGGAAGCGCCTGGCGGTGAAGAAGACGCCGCGACCCGCAGAACACACCTCCTCGACCGCATACTGACATCTGCTCTTTGGGGTGATGGATCTGCCGTTTTACTGACGGACGGTCACCTGCCGCTGTAGACCGTCTCGCATGCGATATGCGGATGG